>NZ_QUIM01000007.1:0-158038 GCF_003480245.1 Blautia sp. AM42-2 | reverse complement strand
TATTTACAGACTTTTTCTCACAGTCTCGAAAATAAACAGACCGCAAAAGCGGTCTGCTATTTGTCAAGGTACTCGTATTCTACCGTTTACTCTTGAAATTATGAAATATATAAAATCATGAAAAAACATATTGACAAATCGTGTTTACAGGGCAATAATGTAATTACTTTAATAAAACGTTTTATAAAACGTAAAATAAAACAATATAAAAAAGGAGGAAACAATTATGTTACAGCAGGTAATGACAAATCCAGGAGAAATTATTTTCAGAGAGGTTCCGGTTCCGGAGGTAAAGGAAAATCAGGTGTTGGTAAAGATTATGAATATTGGTGTCTGTGGATCAGATATTCATGTTTATCATGGGAAACATCCGTTTACAAAATATCCGGTAACACAGGGACATGAGGTTTCAGGTGAGATTACAGAACTTGGAAAAAATGTCACAGAGTTTCATGTTGGACAGAAAGTGACGATAGAGCCGCAGGTATATTGTGGACATTGCTATCCATGCCGTCATGGAAAGTATAATCTCTGTGAGGAATTAAAAGTAATGGGATTTCAGACGACAGGAACAGCATCTGAGTATTTTGCAGTGGATGCATCGAAAGTAACACCTATTCCAGAAGATATGTCCTATGAAGAAGGAGCTATGATCGAACCTCTTGCTGTGGCAGTTCATGGTGTAAAACAGATGGGCGATGTGGCTGGCATGAATATTGCAGTCCTTGGTGCAGGACCGATCGGAAATCTCGTGGCGCAGGCAGCAAAAGGAATGGGGGCAGCGAAAGTGATGATCACAGATATCAGTGATCTTAGACTGGCTAAGGCAAAAGAATGTGGAATTGATGTGTGTGTGAATACCAAAAATAAAGATTTCGGTGAGGCGATGATCGAAGCATTTGGACCGGATAAGGCAGATGTGATCTACGACTGTGCCGGAAACAATATCACAATGGGACAGGCAATTAAATATGCAAGAAAAGGAAGCACGATCGTACTGGTGGCTGTTTTTGCAGGAATGGCAGAAGTAGATCTTGCGGTGGCAAATGACCACGAACTTGACATTAAGAGCACGATGATGTACCGCCATGATGATTACATAGATGGAATCAGACTGGTAAATGAGGGCAAAGTTCATTTGAAACCGCTCATCTCAAAGACATTTGCTTTTAAAGATTATCTGAAGGCATACCAGTATATTGATGATAACCGCGAGACAACGATGAAAGTAATTATCAACGTCAGTGAAAAGTAAGGAGTTCGTATGGAAAATAAATATGGAATTGTCGGAATTGCCCATGTCGGGCTTCCGACAAACGATTTACAGAAAACAGTTGAGTTTTATAAGAGTCTTGGATTTGAAGTAATTATGCAGTCTTATAATGAAAAAGCAGGGGAAAAAGTGGCATTTTTACAGATAAAAAATTACTGCATAGAGACTTTTGAAAATGGGAAGGCGGAAATGTCAGACGGTGCATACCAACATGTTGCACTTGATGTGGAAGACATTGAAAGTATGTATCAGAAAATCTGCAATGAAAAATACACAGTTATTACAGACGGAATCGAAGAACTGCCATTTTGGGAAAATGGTGTGAAGTTTTTTATGATTAAGGGACCAAATGAGGAAAAAATAGAGTTCTGTCAGAAACTCTGATAAAAATAGGAGGGACATATGGGAGGCGAAAGCAAAAATGGAAAAGTACCGCTGATCAGTAAGATTGCATATGGGTTTGGTGATGTTGGATGTAATTTCAGCTGGATGTTTGTCAGTAATTTTCTGATGATATTTTATACAGACGTGTTCGGAATCAGTATGGCGGCTGTGTCAGCACTGATGCTTTTTTCAAGATTCTGGGATGCAATCAATGATCCAATCGTCGGGGGACTTACGGATAAAACAAAATCGAGATGGGGACGGTACCGTCCATGGCTGTTAGTAGCGGCACCAATTACAGCGATTCTTCTTGTTATGACATTCTGGGCAAGACCCGACTGGCCGCAGAATGGAAAGATCATTTATATGGTAATTACATATTGTCTGCTGGTTTTGGGGTATACCTGTGTGAATATTCCATATGGAACCTTGTGTGGTGCTATGACACAGGATATTGATGAACGTGCAAAAATAAATACATCCCGTTCGGTTGCAGCGATGATTGCAATTGGTGTGTTAAATATTATCACAGTTCCGCTGCTCAGCAAATTCGGCAGTCACAGTGCAAAGACAGGATATCTGACGGTTGCGGTCATATATGGATGTATTTTTACAGCCTGTCATTTCTTCTGCTTTGCGAAGACGAAAGAGGCAGTGATCACTCCGGAAAAAGAAAAAATTTCTGTAAAGGTTCAGTTGAAAGCAGTCATGCAGAATAGACCATATCTTCTTGCATTGGTAGGACAGATATTATTTGGATTTACATTATATGGTAGAAACGCAGATATTCTGTATTACTTTACATATGTGGAAGGGAATGCCTCCTACTACACAACTTATTCGATGTGCATCATTATTCCTTCTATCATCGGGGCAGCCTGTTTTCAACCATTATTCCGCAAGTTGAATAACAAAGGAAGAACAGCATCTCTCTTTGCTTTATTTACAGGAATTTCCATGTTGTCTATGTTTTTCTTCAATGCCAAAGAATCACCGGCTATTTTTTATGCATTATCTGGTCTCACACAGTTTTTTTTCTCTGGATTTAATACCGCAATCTATGCAATTATTCCAGACTGTGTGGAATATGGGGAGTGGAAAACCGGACTTAGAAATGATGGTTTTCAGTATGCATTTATTTCACTTGGAAATAAAATCGGAATGGCAGTTGGAACAGCACTTTTAGCAGGATTACTTGGAAAATATGGTTATATTGCAAATCAGACACAAAATGCAACTGTACTTTCAATTATGAAACATGCATTTACGACGATTCCAGGTGCACTTTGGATTGTGACTGCGGTTGTATTATTTTTCTACCGGTTAAATAAAAAACGTTATAACGAGATTGTGGAAGAACTGAAAAATGGAAGAAAAAGTTGATATCGTGGCATTGGAAGAATTGCTGATTGATTTTACGGAAGCAGGACACAGCCAGGAGGGGAGGAAATTAAAATACCGATACCAATAGAAATTTTAAAATCGGATACAATCTGAATGGCGTTTGCTTTTCTTCCGCAGGTGGATGCAAAAAAGCCGTTTTTTTCTATCAGACCTTCCTGCTCCAGAAGGTTGAGGTTCTGGCTGACTGTGGATAAACCCATCTGCAGTTCCTGAACGATCTGCTGCTTGGAGGTCTTTTTCTTTCTGTAAATATATTGGTAAACCTTTGATTTATTTATTTTTTTGAGACTAATGTTGGTCAATCCCTTTTCGCTCATGTTGTTCTCCTGATTACGTTGCAAGATAATGTTAAGTTTATTGTAGCATAGAACGAAAAAAAGCAATAAAAAGGATATGTATTACAGAAAGCTGACGGAAAAGCAATAACGATACACAAATATGTTGGAATGATTCCCGGAAAGGGTTTACATATCTTCAAAATGCCATTAATATAAGGAAGGGATCTTCCCATCCATAAAAAATAAGATACGGAGAATTAACATGAAAAAACAACTGAAGGATACTCAGATTCTGTTGGAAATCCTGATCCTGACAGCAGCTGTTGCTATTATTGCAGCGGCAGTCTATTTTTTTCTGGTACCAAGCCATACTTCTGTCAGCAGTATTTCGGGTCTTGGTATCGTACTTTCCAACTTTGTACCGTTGCCTCTTTCCGCCATCACCATGATTCTGAACGTAGTACTTCTGATCATCGGCTTTTTTACCTGCGGAAGAGAATTTGGTGTAAAAACCGTCTACACCAGTATCATGCTTCCTGTTTTTCTTGGACTTTTTGAAAAAATCTTCCCGGATTTTGGTTCGATGACAAACAGTCAGGAGTTGGATGTTCTGTGCTATACACTTGTAGTCAGTGTGGGACTCAGTATTCTTTTTAACAGAAATGCTTCTTCCGGCGGACTTGATATTGTAGCAAAGATCATGAATAAATATCTTCATATGGAGCTTGGAAAAGCTATGTCGCTGTCCGGTATGTGCGTTGCCCTGTCTGCAGCACTCGTTTACGACAAAAAAACGGTAGTCCTGAGTATTCTTGGAACGTATTTTAACGGAATTGTTCTGGATCATTTTATTTTTGATCATAATATCAAACGCCGGGTATGTATCATCACTCCAAAGGAAGAAGAACTTCGGGAATTTATTCTTCATGAGCTGCACAGCGGTGCTACGATCTATGAAGCCTATGGTGCCTATAACATGCAGAAGCGCAAAGAAATCATCACGATCGTAGACAAGACCGAATACCAGAAGCTGATGAATTTTATCAACAAACTTGATCCGAAAGCGTTTATCACAGTTTATAATGTATCCAACATGAGATATCAGCCTAAAATGTAAAAAAGTTCCGCAGCACCTCAATCACAGAAGTGCTGCGGAATTTTTTTACCATAATTTCCTGTGAAAACGTTTCTTGAATTACCCCATGGAGCAAAAACTCCGGCGCGGCGGAAGGAGAAGAAGAGCGGACGGATGCAGATGGATACGATCAATGACATTGCTATAGTGCAAATAAGGACACTTTTTTAGACAAAGCGTGTTCTTTTTTTACCACATAAAGTTATCTATAATTAGAGACAGAAAATGGAGGAAGGGTATGAAAAGATATTATTTAGCAATTGATATAGGAGCATCCAGCGGAAGACATATTCTCGGGCATATGGAAGATGGGAAAATGGTTCTCGAGGAAATTTACCGTTTCCCGAATGGAATGCAGAAACAGGACGGTGAGAAGGTGTGGGATATCGAGGCACTCTTTGAAGCCGTGTTGGCCGGAATGAAAAAATGCAGAGAACTTGGAAAGATCCCGGTGAGTGTCGGAATTGATACATGGGCAGTTGATTTTGTCCTTCTGGACAAGGATGATCAGCGGATCGGAAATGCCGTTGCTTATCGCGATGACCGCACGAAAGGAATGGATGAGGAGGTTTATCGCACAGTGCCGGAGGAAGAACTCTATGCATCGACCGGTATTCAGAAACAGATTTTTAACAGTATTTATCAGCTTATGGCGTGGAAGAAGAAAAAACCGGAACAGCTGGAAAAAGCAGAGACGTTGCTGATGATTCCGGATTACCTGAATTTCCTGCTTTCCGGCGTGAAAGCGCAGGAATACACAAATGCAACAACGACCCAGCTCGTCAATCCGGAAACCGGGGACTGGAACAGGGAGATGATTCAAAAACTGGGATACCCGGAGAAAATTTTTCTGCCGATCCGTGAGCCGGGGACTGTGATCGGCCATCTGAAAAAAGAAATCCGGGAGCAGGTCGGTTTCGACTGTGAAATTGTTCTTCCCGCAACACACGACACTGGCTCTGCGGTAGTCGCTGTGCCAAGCAATGAGGAGCACGTGCTCTATATCAGCTCCGGAACCTGGTCTCTGATGGGAACAGAATTAAAAGAGGCCGATTGCGGAACAGAAGCTATGCAGCACAATTTTACCAATGAGGGCGGCTACAACAGAAAATACCGTTTCCTGAAAAATATCATGGGTCTGTGGATGGTCCAGTCTGTGAAAAAAGAAATCGCAGAAGATTTAAGCTTTGGAACGATCTGCGAAATGGCATCGAAATGCACCATCCCATCTATCGTGGATGCAAACGACGACCGTTTCCTTGCACCGGAAAATATGACAGCCGAGGTACAGAAGGCATGTGAAGAAAGTGGCCAGCAGATACCGCAGGGAATTGCAGAGGTTGCAGCAGTGATCTACAACAGCCTGGCAGTATGCTATGCAAAGACATTAAAAGAACTGGAAGAACAAACAGGCTGCCGGTACCGGAAGATTCATGTCGTAGGCGGCGGCGCCAATGCCGATTATCTGAACCGGCTGACGGCAGAAAGGACCGGAAGAACCGTGCTGGCGGGACCGACCGAGGCAACTGCCATCGGAAATCTGGCGGTACAGATGATCACCGGAAAAGAATGCAATGATCTGAAAGATGCGAGAAACTGTATTTTCCATTCCTTCGAAATCAAACAATATGAGCCATAAAAAATGAGACGAAAGGTTAAAAGGGGCAAAGAACATGTTAGTTGAAACAAAAGCAAAAGTAGGTGTATTTGCAATCGCACTGGGTGCATATCTGCCGCAGTTCCCGACGCTGGTTCCGGAATTTGAGGCACAGTATGATGCGTTCAAAAAGACGATTCCGGATACCGTTGAAATGATCGATGGTGGAATCGTTACAACGAAAGAATTATCCATGGAAGCAGGAGATAAGTTCCGTGCAGCGGATGTAGATCTTGTTATTTTACAGCTTCTGACCTACGCGACCAGCTACAATATGCTCCCGGCAGTCCGTGACCTGAATGTGCCGGTTGTGCTTGTGAATGTGCAGAAACGGAAAGCACCGGATTATGCGAATACCGATACGCCAAAATGGCTCGGTGAGCTGTATGCCTGTGGAGCAGTCGGTGAGATGGTAGCCGATCTGGAGCGTGCAGGAAAACGTCATGCCGTTATCACCGGTGTTGTAGAAGGCGGAGATGCTTACGTGGCAAAGGAAATCGACGAGTGGTGCCGGGCAGCCCAGGTACGCAGAAGATTCCGCTACACCAATATTGCCCAGATCGGAAGACCATATCCGGGAATGATGGATCTGTATATCGATGAAACCAATCTTTACAACCGGATGGGACTTTACACGAAACAGTTCGACTGGGAGAAAATGTGGGCAATCGCGGATCCTGTCACAGATGAGGACGCAATCCGCGCCAAGGCAGAGGAGATTCTGGATACTTTTGATATCGAGGGCGGTGCAACGGTAGAGACCGTATGGGATATGGCAAAATATGTCGTTGCATTTGAAGAGTGGGTGAAAAAAGAAGACCTTGGTATGGTGGCATCCCATTATGACGGCTTTGCAAAAGGGGTTGCCGGAAAACTGGACAGCATGCTGATTCCGGCATTTTCCATGCTGATCAAACAGGGTACAGCCTGTGCCGTAGAGGGTGATATGAAAGTTGCAATGGCAATGAGCATTCTGAAAACAATCGCCGGAACCGGTCAGCTTTCTGAGATGTATTCGATCGATTTCAATGAGGATATCTGTATTATCGGCCACTCCGGATCGGGAGATGCTGATATTTCGCAGGCGAAAAAACCGTCCATGAAAATCGTTGATGTTTTTCATGGCAAGACAGGCGGCGGATATCTGACGCAGTTTTATCCGCCAGTTGGAGATGTTACATATCTTGGAATTACGCAGGATAAAGACGGTCATTTTAAATTTGTTGCTGCAGAGGGTGTCAATGAGGATGGTCCGATCTTTACCTTTGGCGATACCAATATGAGAACACGTTTCTCCATTGGGGCAAGAGAGTTCTGCAACAGATGGAGTGAGGCGGGACCAACACATCATATGGCAGCTGCGGTCGGACACCATATTGATACGATTCTGAAAGTGGCAAAAATCCTGGATGTGCCGGTAGAGGTTGTGTGCCGGTAAATATCGATAAAAGAAGAGGAAAAGAGAGAAAGAAGAGGGAAAAAACATGAAATTTTTAGATGCAGAATTTGTAAAGGGCTTTATCCGCATGGCAAATGATGGCTGGGAGCAGGGATGGCATGAGAGAAACGGCGGAAACCTTTCTTACCGTGTGAAACCGGAAGAGGTTGAAGAGGTAAAAGAAAATTTTGAGGCCAAAGAGTGGAATCCGATCGGAACCGCCGTTCCAAATCTTGCGGGAGAGTATTTCCTGGTAACCGGAAGCGGAAAATATTTCCGAAATGTCACAATCAAACCGGAAGACAGCATCTGTATGATTGAGCTGGATGAAAAAGGTGAAAATTACCGCATCGTCTGGGGTCTCGTCAACGGAGGTCGCCCGACCTCAGAGCTTCCGAGCCATCTGATGAACCTGGAGGTAAAAAAACTTCAGGACGAAAGATACCGCGTTGTTTACCATGCACATACCACCAACGTGATCGCGCTTACCTTCGTTCTGCCGCTGGAAGATAAAGTATTTACCCGCGAACTCTGGGAGATGGCAACCGAGTGCCCTGTTGTATTCCCGTCCGGAATCGGTGTCGTTCCGTGGATGGTTCCGGGAGGCAGAGAGATCGCCGTTGCCACGAGCGAGCTGATGAAGAAGTACGATCTTGCCATCTGGGCACACCATGGCATGTTCGCCGCCGGCTTTGATTTTGACCTGACCTTTGGTCTGATGCATACCGCAGAAAAATCTGCAGAAATTCTGGTAAAAACACTTTCCATGCAGCCAACGAAACGCCAGACGATCACACCGGATGAATTCCGCCATCTGGCAAAAGACTTCGGCGTAACACTTCCGGAAGAGTTTTTGTATGAGAAATAAAACTGGAAACTGATAGTGAAAAATGGCCGTCTGATCCTTGCACTGAGGAATGGGACGGCCATTTTTTTGCTGTGCAGAAGAAAAAGTCTATTAATTTCTTTCGGAATTTGATAAACTATAAGATAAGATTATCGATTAGAAAACAGTGGAACATTTCATTATCAGACAGAAAATGCTGGTGTGTCTGCGCTCAGAAAGGAAAGATGAAATATGACTTCAGCGATTAGTATAGGAAAGCAGGATTTTGCTTCCCTTCGAGAAAATCATTATTTTTATGTTGATAAAACCGATTTTATCAGACAATGGTGGGAAAGTGGAGATGACATTACGCTGATCACACGTCCGAGAAGATTTGGCAAAACATTGAATATGAGCATGCTGAATTGTTTCTTTTCCAGACAGTATGCAGAAAAAGGTACCATCTTTGAAGGGCTTTCCATCTGGAAACAGGAAAAATACCGCAGACTGCAGGGAACTTATCCGGTGATTTTTCTGAGCTTTGCGGACGTAAAACAGAATAACTATCAAGATGCAGTGCAGAAGATAAAAAATATTATTGTAGATGCTTATCGCCAACATCGGTATTTGGAGCAGGAAGAATGCTTTACGCAAAATGAGAAACAGCAGATGCTGGAAATTACAGAAAAAATGAGTGATGTGACAGCACAGGATGCATTAAAAAATCTTTCCAGTTATTTGAATCTTTTATATGGAAAAAAAGTTTTGATCTTTCTGGATGAATATGACACGCCCATGCAGGAAGCCTATATTCATGGATACTGGGGTGAATTTGCCGGATTTATGAGAAGCCTTTTCAATGCGACGTTCAAAACAAATCCATATCTGGACCGCGCTGTGATGACTGGAATTACCCGTATTTCCAAAGAATCTGTTTTTTCGGACCTCAATAATCTGACGGTTATTACAACAACATCGGATGCCTATGCAGACTGTTTTGGTTTTACAGAAAAAGAGGTATTTCAATCATTAGATCAATTTGGAATGCCGGAAAAGAAAGAGCTGGTAAAGCAATGGTATGACGGATTTTGCTTTGGCACGCATCGTGATATTTACAATCCGTGGTCTATTACAAATTATCTGAAAGAGAAAAAACTGCGGCCCTACTGGGCAGCTACAAGTTCCAATGGATTGATCAGCAAACTCCTGCAGTCGGCATCGGTAAATATGAAGGAAGAACTGGAAAAACTGATCAACAGACAACAAATTGTAGTTAATTTTGATGAGCAGATTATATTTGGACAATTAGAACAGGATGAAAGTGCGGTATGGAGTCTGTTGGTGGCAAGCGGTTATCTGAAAGTGGAGGAGATTGAATACAGAGGACTGACGCTGGAGCCGTGGTATTCTCTTTCCATCACAAATTTGGAGACTGTGAGCATGTTTTCGAATATGTTCAAAAGCTGGTTTGCAGCGGCATCTGCCAATTATAATGAATTTATCAAAGCAATGCTGAATGGTGATGTAAAAGCGATGAACCTCTATATGAATGATATTGCACTTGCTACATTTAGTAATTTTGATGCTGGAAAACATGCGTCCGAGCGGAGCCAGCCAGAGCGGTTTTATCATGGAT
This sequence comes from Blautia sp. AM42-2, assembly GCF_003480245.1. Classification (NCBI taxonomy): domain Bacteria; kingdom Bacillati; phylum Bacillota; class Clostridia; order Lachnospirales; family Lachnospiraceae; genus Blautia; species Blautia sp. AM42-2. Next base: position 148,007 of record NZ_QUIM01000007.1, on the reverse strand, counting down.
TTGTACTTGGGCTGCTGGTGGAAGTGCGAGATCTTTATGAGGTGCGTTCCAATCGGGAAAGTGGGTATGGAAGATACGATGTGATTCTAATTCCCAGAAATTTGGATCGAGATGCTATGATTCTGGAATTTAAAGTAAAAGAAACGGAAGAAAAAACGCTGCAGGAAACGGTACAAAAAGCACTGGCGCAGATTGAAATAAAGAAATACGACGCGGAACTGAAAGAACGGGGAATCCCAAAAGAAAGAATCCGGCATTATGGATTTGCGTTTGAAGGGAAAAAGGTACTAATTGGGTAATAGAAAACGCTGTCAATGCTTCTCTGGAAGGGGAAGCGGGACAGCGTTTTTCTGTTAATTGTGATTAGAGTACCATTTGAAGCAGCATCACTAAAAGCGGCATCGTCACAATAGAAGCCAGCGTGGTAACAACATTGATGGCACTGGCATAGCGTGAATCGTTTCCGTATACCTGACACATCTGGGTAACTGTAGAGGCAGATGGCGTGATGACGGCGAGAAAAACAATCAGAATCAGCGTCGGTCCGTCTGCAGAAAGATCGGCAAGATGGCTGATTTTCAGAAGAACAAGCGCCATCAGCGGAACGGCGATCAGGCGGAGAAAGGTCACGAAGTAAATCCGTTTATTCGCAAAAATCTGCCGGAAGTCCATGCCGGCAAAAAGCATACCCGTAACAATCATACTGGCAGGGCCAACCATGCTTCCGACAGAATGAAGCGTATTGTTGACCAGCGCAGGAAGCCGGATGCCCGTGAAAAAAAGAAGAATTCCGACGAAAATAGAAATAATATTGAGGTTCAGAACAATCTTCTTCCAGTCATAGGAAGCCTCACGGCTGATCACCTTTTTGCAGTGCGTCCAGAAAAAGACAAGCTGTACGCTCATATAAACACAGCTGTAAAGCACCCATTCCGCTCCTAAAACAGCCGTCACAAGCGGCACAATCAGATTGCCGGAATTGGAGTAGTAAACAGAAGTTATCTCAACTGCATCCAAATGAAACACCCGTCCAAGAGCTGAAACCGCAAAAAGAAGCACAACCTGCATCAGAAGCGAAGCCGCAAACGCAACCAGCAGCCCCCGCACCGTTTCCGGCGTGTAATCGACCTGAAACGCATTCAGAATCACGCAGGGAATGATCAGGTACAGCACAATTTTCGACAGAACTTTGCTGTCCTCATCCTTTAAAAGTCCGGCTTTTACGATTAAAAAGCCCATAAAAATCATAAGAAAAAGCTGCGCGATCTGCTGCGCAAGAAGAATACTGATCTCCATAAAATCCCCCCATATGTGTGTCCTATGAAAAATATTATAAGGCGGTCGGGAGAGGATTTCAATTTCTTTTTGGGAGATTTTGGTCGAAGCTTCAGAATAGCAAGGAAAGAGATCGAATCAACGAAAAAGCGAGCGTTGACAAAGCGGAAACCTTGTATCCTTTTATACAAAGAAATGGGTTTTTTGTCGTGTCGTGTACAGCCTTATAGCTCAATCGGGTTGCTCGTTTCTTTTTTTATATCCAAAATATCATAAAGATACATTTTTTCATCTTCCGAATGTCTTACAATAAGTGATGCATGAAATACATTATATCTTACTATTTCATCATCCTCTCCATATACCGGCAATGCGAATCTCGAATCATATCGATACCATGCATACTTTACATTTTTCCAATGTTTCTTTTCATCATTCGCCCTATGATGCGAATAAGAAGAGCGGCATGGCGCGGATTGCGAAGATGATGCATAAGGATGCCGCCTGGCTGGAAGTACATCCGCAGTATAAGGCGTATTCGTGGGATTTTCATTTTGATGAGATGAAGCATGAGGACGGTTTTTATTACCACTTCACCCAATGTCCCCTGAACACCTTCGCCCGAAAAGAGGGCTATCTGGAAGTGCTGCCGATTATGTGCGACATTGATTACAAGACAGCAGCCCTGATGCACGCGAAGCTCTACCGTGACCATACGCTGGCAGGCAGCGGTGAGGTCTGTGATTACTGGTTCGTGGGGGACAAGGTGGAAAATCCGAAATAAAATAAGACCGGGACGGAACCGGTGAAATGGATCGAAGAATATAAAACACAGAAGGGAGATCACCCAGAATGAGCAATGAAAAAATAAAACCAAAACTGAACGGAACTGCCGAGACGATGCTGCAGTGCTTCTACGCCCGTGCCATGCACAGCAGAAATCCGAAAAACAAGTTCCGCGACACCAAAGCAGAAGAGCTGATCGACCGCATCGACTATGATTTCAGCAATGCGAAAAAGGACACAGCAATGAGCGGCGGAATCGTAGCGCGGAGTGTTGTGTTTGATGAGCTGATCAGCGACTTTATCCGAAAGAACCCGGATTGTACCGTCGTCAACATCGCCTGTGGTCTGGACACTCGTTTTTACCGCATGGATAATGGAAAAATTACCTGGTACAATCTCGATCTGCCGGAGACGATTGAGGTGCGCGATTCGATCTATCAGGAATCCGGCCGTGTTTCCACGATTGCGTGTTCCGTGCTCGACCCGGCATGGGCCGAGCAGGTAAAAGTGCGGGGCAAAATGCTTTTCATTATCGAAGGTCTGACCATGTACATGAAAGCGGATGAGGTCAGAACGATGCTCGCCATCATCCGCGATCACTTCGACAATGCCTACGTCTGCATGGAAACGCTGTGTCCGTACTTTGTAAAGAAAGAAAACATCGAAAAATCCATCCAGGCGACAGGCGCGACATTTACCTGGGGTGCGAACAGCTTTGCAGACCTGGGCAACATTGCCGCCGGTTTCCGAAAAGTAAAAGACGACAACATCGCCCGCGGTATGGAAACACTGAATCCCATCTACAAGCTGGTGATGTGGATGCCGATCGTCCACAAATTCGCAGAGAAAATTCTGGTGTTTGAGAAAGCGTAAGAAAAAACGAAAAAAATAAAAAGAAACAGGCAGCCCGGCAGCGGAAAAGCTCAAAAAGCTTCCGTGCAGGGAACCTGTTTTTTGTTTGTGCAGGAAATTAACAAATCATTCATCCGGCCACACAAAGTGTGCGTTTCCCGCCTCAAGTCCGTCAATCAGAATATTCTGCCCCGTGCAGAAACGGTTCGTCACGGTCATAAAATACGCCCAGTCCGCTGCTTCCTCGACGGTCATCCACCGTTTCAGCGGCGTCAGCTCCATGATCTGATCCCAGAGCTTTTGGTCTTCTGTGACAGGCAGATTCAACTCGGTCAGTACGCCGCCGAAATCAAGGCTGTTGCACGTTCCGCCATACGGTGCAATGCGGAGTGCCACATTTTTTGTGTAGGCGAGAACGCCGCCCTTGCTTGCGGTGTATTCCGGAAATTCAGCTCCGGTATGGCCGCTGGCCGAGCCGATCATAAGGACGGCGCGGATGGTGTCATGAATGCCATACGTCTCTGTGATTGCGATGGTTCCCTTCAAATTGATATCAATATCATCCTCGTTCTGCACACCGGCGTTGTTGATGACAATATCGAAAGGCGCAAGCGCCGGATACTGTTCCCTGTCGCGGATATCAAGGCAGAAATGAGTATATGAATCCTGGCTGATCGAAGCTTCCTTTCGGTCAAATCCGGTAACGTCAAAGCCTTCTTTTAAAAATTTCTCCGCAATCGCCTTTCCGATTCCGGAGCTGGTTCCTGTAATAAGTATACGCATACGATAACCTCCCGATGAAATATTACCCTCATTATACCGCAAACACAGCATGCGATCCAGAAGAAACGAAAAAGAATGCAGGAAAAGAAAAGGTTACGGGAAAAATCACTGCATAAAACAAAAGAGTCTCCCAAACTGCAACAAATAATTGACAGATTTTAAGAGAAGGAGTAGAGTTTTTGAAAGGGGGATTATCCCTGCAAAGAGTGAAAACAAAAGAGGTGCAAATATGCTGAAAGTAGACAATCTTACCTTTGAAGTAAACGAAGAGGGAAGAAAACGCTGCCTCGTCAACCACATCAGTTTTGAAGTGAAGGACGGGGAAATGCTGGTGATTACCGGACCAAACGGTGGTGGAAAATCAACGCTGGCCAAAGTGCTTGCAGGAATTGAGGACGCCAATGGCGGAGAAATCTTCCTGGATGAGGAAAATATTACCGGTTATGATATTGACCACCGCGCAAACGCCGGCATCGGCTATGCATTCCAGCAGCCGCCGCGTTTTAAAGGAATGACGGTGAAAAAAATGCTGTCGCTGGCAGCCGGAAAAGAGCTGACGGAAGCAGAGAGTTGTAAACTCCTCTCTGCCGTCGGACTCTGCTCTGCCGATTACCTGAACCGTCAGATGGACGGCACACTCTCCGGCGGAGAGATGAAACGTCTGGAGATTGCAACGGTGCTTGCAAAACCGCATAAAGTCAGCATTTTCGATGAGCCGGAGGCTGGCATTGACCTGTGGAGCTTTTCCATGCTGATCAGGCGGTTTGAAGAAATCCACAAAGAGAAAAGAGAATGTCTGATTCTCATTTCTCATCAGGAACGCATTATCCAGATGGCAGACAAGATCATGGTGATCGAGGACGGCCAGGTGAAAGAATACGGTACAAAGGAAGACGTACTGCCGACCCTGTTCCAGCAGAAAACAGGCCGGATGTGCGGCCAGGAAGGAGGCACATGCTGATGGTACAGGTAGATGAGACAACCCAGGGCGTATTAAATCAGATCAGCGAGGGATTTGAGCAGAAAGGGGCATACAATCTCCGCCAGAACGGCATTCCGCTCTGCCACGGTGACAGTGAACATATCAAAATCCGCAAAAAAGAGGATAAGCCGGGCATTGATATTTTGATCGACGGCGAGACGAAGGGCGAAAAAGTATTTATCCCGGTTGTCGTCAGCGTTTCCGGTATGACGGATCTTGTTTACAATGATTTCTACGTTGCGGACGGCGCCGATGTTACGATTGTAGCGGGCTGCGGCATTCACAACGGCGGCTGCAACGACAGCCGGCACGATGGTATCCATACGTTCCATGTAGGAAAAAATGCCAACGTGCGCTACGAGGAAAAGCATTATGGCGAGGGAAACGGAACGGGACAGCGGATTCTGAACCCGGTGACAAATATTGAAATCGGAGAAAATTCCGTTTTTACGCTGGATACCGTACAGATTAAGGGCGTTGACTCAACAATTCGTACGACGAATGTTGTGATGGATGCAAACTCCAAACTGTTCGTGCTCGAACGTCTGATGACAGACGGTGACCAGAAGGCAGAGTCGGATATTGAAGTATGTATGAACGGAAGCGGTTCTTCCGCACAGATTATTTCACGTTCTGTCGGAAAGGGCAATTCCTCCCAGGTATTCCATCCCAAGGCAGTCGGCAAAAACAAATGCCACGCCCATATCCAGTGCGATTCTATCATCATGGATCACGCCCAGGTCGGATCTATTCCGGAGATCCAGGCAAAGCATGTGGATGCGGCAATCATCCACGAGGCGGCGATCGGACGGATCAATGATGAGCAGCTATTGAAACTCAGAACGCTCGGCATGACGGAAGCGGAGGCGGAAAACGTCATTATTGAAAACTTCCTGAGCTGAAGAAAAAAAGGAAACAAGAGAACAAAAAAAGAGGCATTTCCAGTCTGCATAGATGGAGATGCCTCTTTTTGTACATTTTTCACAAAAGCAGGTAGTAAATTTTACTAAAATAAAAAGTAAAATATTTTGACTTTTAACATATGATAAATTTGTACTGTTGAAAAAAGGAAAGATACAAGATAGAGAAATGGGGAAAGCGAAAATGGGTATTGTGATCAATCATTCCGAAAATATTTTCCTGCTGCAGACCAGATCCAACAGCTATGCGTTCGGCATTGACGATCAGGGACTGGTAAGACATTTATATTGGGGAAAACGGATCAACGAAGTGGAAGATTTTGAATTGCCGGTACTGATCGAGGTATCCACAAATGATTCGGTTTACGAAATCACAAGACGCGTCCGAACCAGGCGAAGATGTGGTCTTATCAGAGCATGGCACACGGCGCTGACTCCCTGATGTATTTCCGTTACCGCGGTGCGACAAAAGGTGCAGAGCAGTTCTGCTACGGCGTGATCGATGCGGATAATGTGAAACGGAGAAAGTTTTACGAAGTACAGAGTTTCTTCCGTGATATGATTCAGGTGCAGGATGCGGAAGTGCTGTTCCATTACGCGGATGCGTTCTATCCTCTATTTTGCGTCGGATGAAGAGACGGTTCTGACGCAGCAGGAGATCTGCAATGCGTGCTTTCTGCCGAAACAGACAGTCAACACGGCGATTGCGGGACTGGCACAGAAAGGCCTTGTGGAGCTCGAGCTCATCCCGGGAACGCGGAACAAAAAGAGGATTCTGCTGATGGATGCCGGACGGGAACTGGAGAAAAATACGACGGACCGGCTGCGCGGGGCGGTCTATTTCCCGACAGCCCCTTTTCTTTTTGTCCGGAAAAAAACTTGTAAATAAGACGCGAGTGTGCAAAAATAGACATGAAACAGATGCGGAGGCATCCTGAAAAAAAGAGGAGAACAACATGGAAAAACAGAAAAAAATAGCGCTGATTAACGATCTGACGGGCTTTGGCCGGTGCTCGACGGCTGTGATGGCGCCGATCGTGTCGGCGATGAAGATTCAGGCGGTGGCAGTTCCGACCGCAATTCTCTCGGCACATACGCAGTTTCCGACGTATTACTTTGATGATTATACCGACCGGATGAAGGAGTACATTCAGACCTATAAGGATCTGAAGCTCGATTTCGATGCGATCTCGACCGGCTTTTTAGGATCGGAACAGCAGGTGGATATTGTGCTTGATTTTATTCGCCATTTCAAGACGGACCGCAACTTTGTCATCGTCGATCCGGTCATGGGAGACTATGGGAAGCTGTATCGGACGTACACGAAAGAGATGTGCGACAAGATGAAAGAGCTGGTTCACTATGCGGATATCATCACGCCGAACCTGACAGAGCTCTGTACACTGCTTGATGCGCCGTATCCGGAGAACGGGGCTTCGATTGAGGAGCTGAAAGAAATGTGCGGAAAACTGGCGGAACGGGGACCGAAACATATTGTTGTGACGGGTATCCACTTTAACCAGACACAGATTGCCAACTTTATCTATAACAAAGGCGAGGATTTCCAGATCGTTATGGTAGACCGCATCGGCGGCGATCGGAGCGGTACGGGAGATGTCATTGCGGCAATTATCGCAGGCATGTATCTGAACGGCCACAGCCTGTACGAGTCGGTGAAAAAGGCGGCGGATTACGTATCGAAATGCATCCGCTACTGCGAGGAAAACGAAGTGCCGAGCTACTGGGGACTCTGCTTTGAAATGTTTATGAAGGACTTAACGGAGGAAGCGTAATGTATTTATATACTGTAACCGGAGCCGTCGGCGAGGAAGGGTATCTCGACCTTGCAAAGAGCGGCGATCTTACCGGAAAAAATGTCTATGTCAACATGACAAACAAATGCCCGTGCAGCTGTGTGTTCTGTCTGCGCCAGACGAAACAGCAGCAGGAGGGAAATACACTGTGGTTAAAAGAGGGCGAGCCATCCGTTGAGACGATGCTGGAGCTGTTCGCACAGTACGATCTGAACGTGATCAATGAACTGGTCTTCTGCGGCTTCGGAGAACCGCTTGAGCGGCTTGAGGATGTCTGTCGGGTGATCGATTCCTTAAAAGAAACGTATCCGAACCTGAAAGTGCGTCTGAATACGATCGGTCTTGCAAACCTGATCTATGGAAGAGATGTCACCCCGGAATTAAAGGGAAGATTCGATACCGTCTCGATTTCCTTAAACGCGCCGGATGAAAAGGAATTTCTGGAGCTCACGCGGTCGAAATTCGGCATCCAGTCGTACGAGGCGATTAAGGAGTTTGCGGTTCTTTCCAAACAGTATGTGCCGAATGTTGTGATGACGGTTGTCGAGAAAGTCATGCCAGAGGAGAAAATTCAGAAGTGCCAGGAGATCTGCGATACCTTAGGAGTTACTTTACGTGTCCGCCCGTTTGAAAATTGAGAGGCCCGCAATCTTTCGCTTGTATTTGAACGACATAACGCCTATAATGGGAAGGAAAAACAAAAGAGAGGGAGAGACGTATGAACGAGTCTAATGGAGTCCTCCGCGATGCGAGAAAGCTCGGCATTCCTAAAATGCTGATTCTTGGATTGCAGCACATGTTTGCCATGTTCGGTGCAACCATTCTGGTGCCGATTCTGGTAAACAGCTACTTTGTAGACGCATGCGGCGAGGGGCCGTCCCGCGGTCTTACCGTATCCGTCACACTGTTCTGCGCCGGCTTTGGAACCCTGCTGTTCCATCTGTGCGCGAAATTTAAAGTACCGGCATTTCTTGGTTCTTCGTTTGCATTCTTAAGCGGTTTCGCCGCTGTTGCAAACCTGAATACCGGAAAATATGCCAGCATGAGTGTCAACGACAAGGCAGCCTATGCCTGCGGAGGTATTGTGGTAGCAGGTCTTCTGTACCTGATTTTTGCCTTGATCATCCGCATGGTCGGCGTCAAACGCGTGATGCGCTACCTGCCGCCGGTTGTCACAGGTCCGGTTATCATCTGCATTGGCCTCAGCCTTGCTGGTTCCGCCATTAATAATGCTTCGACGAACTGGTTCCTGGCACTGGTTGCGCTGGCAGTCATCATCATTTTCAACATCTGGGGAAAAGGAATGTTCAAAATCATTCCGATTCTGATGGGCGTTGTGATTGCCTACGCTGTGGCAGTTGTCCTGAATGCACTCGGCATCAAAAATCCGGACGGATCCGTGATCATCAACTTTGCGCCGGTTGCACAGGCAGGCATCGTCGGACTTCCGCCGCTGCAGCTCTGCAAATTCGATCTGACCAGCATTATGATCATGGCACCGATCGCGATCGCGACCATGATGGAGCATGTCGGCGATATGTCGGCGATCTCTGCAACCGTAGGAGAGAACTTCCTTTCTGATCCGGGCCTGCACAGAACCCTGCTCGGTGATGGTCTTGCAACCGCAATGGCAGGTTTCATCGGCGGACCGGCCAACACGACGTACGGCGAGAACACCGGCGTTCTGGAATTGAGCCGCGTACATGACCCGAGAGTCATCCGTATTGCCGCAGTCTTTGCGATTATCGTCAGCTTCATTCCGAAGGTATCGGCACTCATCAGCACCATGCCGTCCTCTATCATCGGAGGCGTCAGCTTCATGCTGTACGGTATGATTTCTGCCATCGGTGTGCGCAACGTGGTAGAGAATAAAGTAGACCTGACCAAATCGAGAAATCTGATCATCGCGGGCGTCATCTTTGTCTGCGGACTGGGCTTCAGCAACGGTCTCTCCTTTACGATCGGCGGAACGACCGTCACCCTGACTGCACTTGCCATTGCAGCCATCGCAGGAATCCTGCTGAACATGATTCTGCCGGGCAATGATTACGAATTCGGCGTAAACGAGTCCGGGGACGAGAACAGAGGAATCCACGCATAAAGAAAAATGCAAAAGAAAATCCGTTTTTTCTGCATCTGTATTCTGCACAAAGGAATGTGCAGAAACAGAGGGGAAAAAGCGGATTTTCTTTGCATTTCGGTACGGGCAAGTGTATACAGGAGAGCAAGAAGATGTAAAGTTGGTAAAAAAATGACACACGAAAGATCGAAAAAGGGGATGATGGGACAGGTCGTCGGATCCTTATATTACCTGGATCCAACGGTGATTCCGCGGCTGAAAAGTCTGCGAAGCGGTGACGATCCGGTGTTTTCGTTTGGTGTTTTATTTTACGCGCTCAAACGCAATCCGCGGAGAGTGGTTCAGCACGTAGATGATGCCGCGCCGTTCAAATCCGTTTTTCTGGATCAGATGCTGCATGATTTGATTGTCCGCATGCGTATCGACGCGCAGGTGCGGGATCTGTGCCCAGCAGTAATCGACGATCTGGGAGAAAAATCCGTGGATTGTTCCGTCTGAGGCAACCTGGTGGATCGTGCCATACGGCGCATCGGAGAGCCAGGAGCCATTGTCGATCTGCAGATACGTCGGATCCTCACCGATGATGAAGGCAAACGCGCCGTGCAGCGTGCCGTTTTCTTCCAGGACAAAAAGCTGTTTGTTACGGATTCTGTTGTGAATCAGCTCCTCCGGCGGAAAATGGTTTCCCCACTGATTCGGATTTCCGGTTTCCTGCATAAAAGAGCGGGCGTACGCATAGATTGACATGATCGAAGTAAAATCCTCCGGGACGGCAAGTCGTATCATGATAAAAATTCTCCTTTTAGTTCAAAATAAGCAGTTTTATTGTAGCACAGCGGACGATGAAGCACAAGAAAGAGAAAACAGAATTTGACTTTTTGAAAAATCCCATGTACAATGTAGTTAGTTGCAACTAACTAAAGCAACCAAAACCACAACAAAACGATTTCTGCCGGTTCTGGATGGGCCGGTTCCGTATCAAATTGTCAGAAAGGAAAGAATATGAAACAAAATCGAAAACGAAAAGAGACGGCGGGCATGAATTTTCTCCGCTATCTCGGTCCGGGACTTTTTGTCACGGTCGGTTTTATCGACCCGGGAAACTGGGCATCCAACATTGCCGCCGGATCGGGTTACGGCTACGAGCTTCTGTGGATGGTTACCCTGTCCACGATCATGCTGATTTTTCTGCAGCACAATGCGGCGCATCTCGGCATTGCCACGGGAAAGTGCCTCTCGGAGGCGGCGAGCCTCTATCTGCCTGCGTGGCTGAAAAACACGATTCTTGCGACGACGATGATGGCAGCGGTGGCGACCGCAATGGCGGAGATCCTCGGCGGTGCGATTGCGCTCCAGATGCTGTTCGGCATTCCGATCAAGCTCGGCAGCATGATGATTCTCGTGCTGGTTCTGATCTGTGAGTTTACAAGTGCTTACAAACGGATTGAAAAACTGATCATTGTGTTTGTCTCGCTGATCGGCTTTTCGTTCCTCTTTGAGGTCTGGATCGCCGATATCGACTGGGCGCAGGCGGCTGTCGGCTGGGTAAAACCGTCGTTTCCAGAGCACTCAATGCCGGTCATCTTAAGCGTCCTCGGTGCGGTCGTCATGCCGCACAACCTGTTTCTCCACTCGGAAATTATTCAGAGCCGCCAGTGGAATCTTGAGGATGATGAGGTGATTGCGCGCCAGTTAAAGTATGAGTTCAAAGACACCCTGTTTTCCATGATCATCGGATGGGCCATCAACAGTGCAATGATCCTGATGGCGGCCGCAACGTTTTTCCAGCCGCAGAATGCAAAGCAGGTGGATGATCTCGCAACGGCGGGAAAGATGCTGACACCGCTCCTTGGAAATGCCGCATCGGTGATTTTTGCAGCAGCGCTTCTGCTCGCCGGAATTTCATCGAGCATCACCGCGGGAATGGCGGGCGGAACGATTTTTTCGGGGATTTTTAACAAGCCGTATGAGATCAAGAGTAAGGAGACACGCTGGGGAATCCTTCTTACCATGATCCCGGCCGCAGCGGTCATTCTTCTGATTGATTCCCCGTTCCAGGGCCTTCTCTATTCACAGATGTTCCTTGGAATGCAGCTCCCGATTACGGTATTTACGCAGATTTATCTGACGTCCTCGAAAAAAGTCATGGGAAAATACGCGAACAGTCTGCGGCTGAAAATTGCCCTGTTTGCGATTGCGGTGATTGTGACACTGCTGAATATCGCGCTGCTGTTTGTGCAGTAAAAAGAATGAGAAATAAAAAAAGGAAGTCCGCTGCGCTGATCCCTGAAAAAGAGACCGGCGCAGCGGACTTCTTCTATTATAATATGCTCTCCATGCAGGCATCGACAAAGTCCTGCAGAAGCGGAGAGAGTTTCCGCCCCTTTTTCCAGATCACGGCGATCTGCGTTTCCAGGTCGCTTTCTGCGAGCGGCTGGATGCGGAGTCCCTGGCAGAGAGAGCTCATGGACTGCGGGAAAATGGCAGTGGCAAGGCCCTCCTTTGCCCAGAGCATCGCGCCGCGGGGATCGTCGCAGACGCAGAAAAGATCGGGCTCCATGCCGCGCGAGTGGAACGCATCCATGATGAGCGCCTCATACCGGCGGTAGATGATGAGTGGAATATTCAAAAGATCCGAGAGCTTTAGCGATCCGTTCTTCTCGGGAAGCATATCTTTTGAAGAAACGGCAATCATAGGTTCAGAGCTTAAAATTTTATAGTCGACATCGTCGAGCCGCAGCGGCGTGCGGGCGATGGAAATGTCGATGATGCCGTCCATCAGATAGCGGTACAGCGTGTAGGTGATGCCGTCGTGCACCTCGAAGTTGACATCGGGATTGCGGCGGGAAAAAAGCGAGACGCACGGCATGATCGTCGCAACGGTGGTCGGTGTGATGCCGAGGCGCAGAACCCGCTTTTTGCCGACCTTTGCGACCTCAAGCTCCGTCGATTTCACGTACTCGAGCAGGTTGGCGGAGCGGTCGTACAGCAGTTTTCCGGCTTCGGTCAGGCGGACGCCCTGGCGGGTGCGTTCAAATAAAGTGACGTTCAGTTCGGCTTCCAGCTGCTTTAACTGATAACTGAGCGGCGGCTGGGACATATTGAGGCGGCGGGCGGCCTCGTGAATGCTTTCGGTTTCGGCGATGACGCGGAAATATTCAAGCTGGCGCAGTTCCATAAGAGACTTCCTTTCGTGAAATTATCTATGATATTAAAATTGTATCACTAAGCTATAAAAACAATACTATTCGTATTAATCATATGAGATTATACTGTCAATGTCAAGAAACAAAGAAATGGAGAGTGAAAAAGAAGATGAAAAGTCTTGGAGTCTACTTGAAGCACTACAAAAAAGAGAGCATCATCGCTCCTTTGTTCAAGCTTCTGGAAGTCGTATTTGACCTTCTGGTGCCGATGGTTGTTGCCCAGATCATCGATGTGGGTATCGCAGGCAATAACCGTCCGTACATCGTCAGCCGTTTTGGAATCCTCGTTCTGATGGCGGCAGTCGGACTTTGCTGCAGCTTCACCGCGCAGTATTTCGCGGCAAAAGCGAGCGTCGGCTGTGCAACCGAGCTTCGCCAGGCGGTCTTTGACCATATCCAGGCTCTGTCCTTTACGGAGCTGGATACCATTGGAACCGATACGCTGATCACCCGTCTGATCAACGATATCAACCAGGTGCAGAACGGAATCAACATGGGTCTGCGTCTGCTGCTGCGGAGTCCGTTTATCGTATTCGGTTCCGTTGTGATGGCATTTACCGTCAACGTAAAATGTGCCATCGTATTCCTGGTTACTATTCCGATCCTGTTCGTTGCCGTATTCGGCATTATGCTGGTCAGCATCCCGCTGTTCAAAAAGGTACAGGCGGCACTCGACCGCGTCACCGGAATGACAAGAGAAAATCTGAACGGTGTCCGTGTCATCCGTGCGTTCTGCCGTGAGGAGCAGTCTGTTGCCGATTTCGAAAAGAGCAACGATGAGCTGACTTATCTGAACGAGTTTGTCGGAAAAATTTCCGCACTGTTAAATCCGCTGACCTATGTCCTCATCAACATCGCAGCCGTTGTCCTGATCTGGCAGGCAGGCCTTCAGGTCAACATCGGCAGTATGCAGCAGGGACAGGTTGTCGCACTTTACAACTACATGCTGCAGATCATCGTGGAGCTGATCAAACTGGCATCGCTCATCATCACCTTAAACAAATCCGTTGCCTGTGCAGAGCGTGTCTCCGGCGTATTGGCGGTTCCGACAACCATGAACTACCCGGCAAAAGGCGGCGCTGCAAAGAAAGTAACTGGCGATGCAGCTGTTACATTTAAAAATGTCAGCTTCACCTATGCAGGAGCCGGCGCAGAGAGCTTATCGGATATCAGCTTTACCGCAAAACGCGGCCAGACCATCGGAATCATCGGCGGTACCGGAAGTGGAAAATCGACGCTGGTCAGCCTGATTTCCCGTTTCTACGATGCAACCAGCGGTGACGTCATGGTAGACGGCGAGAATGTAAAGAATTACACGAAAGAAGAGCTGTGCAATAAAGTCGGTGTTGTTCAGCAGAGAGCAGTGCTCTTTAAAGGCAGCATCCGCGACAATATGAAGTGGGGCAAAGAGGACGCCACCGATGCAGAAATCTGGGAGGCGCTCACCACAGCCCAGGCGAAAGAAGTCGTAGAAGGCAAACAGGATCAGCTCGATTTTATGCTGGAGCAGAACGGAAAGAACCTCTCCGGCGGACAGAAACAGCGTCTTTCTATTGCGCGTGCGCTGGTAAAAAAACCGGAAATCCTGATTCTGGACGACAGCTCGAGTGCGCTTGACTTTGCAACGGATGCAAAACTCCGCAAAGCCGTCCACAATCTCGAAGGAAACACGACAACCTTCCTCGTATCCCAGCGAATCGCCGGCATCCGTCAGGCAGACCAGATCCTCGTTCTTGGAAATGGTACGCTCGAAGGAAACGGCACACACGACGAGCTGATGAAAACCTGCGAGGTTTACCGCGAGATTTACTTCTCCCAGTTCCCGGAAGAGCGTGCAGCTTATAACAACGAAAGCGGGGTGATCGCATGAAAAAGACAGAAAACAAGTCCGGAAAAAGCGGCATGCAGGTCATGAAAAAGCTGATGGCGTTTATCGGAAATTATAAAATTTTCTTAGGCCTTAGTATTGTCCTGGCTGCGGTTACCGTTATTTTACAGCTTTATATTCCGATCCTGTTCGGCGATGCGATCGATGAGGTCGTTGCAGCCCACCAGGTCAATTTCCCGGAGATGTGGTTCTATCTGAAACGAATCGTATTCTTTACCCTCGTTTCCGCACTTTCCGCATGGATCATGAACCTGATCAACAACCGTATGACGTACCGCATCGTGCGCGACCTTCGTTCCCAGGCGATCCGTCATATCCAGGTGCTGCCGCTGTCCTATCTGGATCAGCACAGCTCCGGAGACATCGTAAGCCGTGTTATCGCAGATACCGATATCTTATCGGACGGTCTTCTGCTTGGCTTTACACAGCTGTTCTCCGGCATCGTAACCATTATTGTGACACTGTTTTTCATGTTCTCGAAGAACGTATGGATCACCCTTCTTGTGATCTGCCTGACACCTCTCAGCTTCTTCGTGGCAAAATTTATTTCCGGCCGCTCGTTCAAAATGTTCCAGAAACAGAGTGAGACGAGAGGAAAACAGACCGCACTCATCGATGAGATGATCGGAAACCAGAAAGTAGTCAAAGCGTTCGGCTATGAGGAAAAAGCTTCCGAGCGTTTTGCAGAGATCAACAAAGATCTGCAGAAATACAGCCAGCAGGCCGTGTTCTACAGTTCCTTAACGAACCCGTCCACCCGTTTTGTCAACAACGTGATCTATGCCGGTGTTGCCCTTGTGGGAGCTTTCATGATCCCGGGCGGCGCGCTGACCGTCGGCGGACTTTCCGTTCTGCTGTCGTACGCAAACCAGTATATGAAACCGTTCAATGATATCAGTTCCGTTATCACTGAGATGCAGAACGCGCTTGCCTGCGCAGGCCGTATCTTTGCTCTTCTGGAAGAGAAAGAGGAGAGTGCAGACCCGGCCGGAACGATCGATACCGTGACGGGAAATGTGACGATCGATGATGTAGCATTTAGTTATGACAAAGAGAAAAAACTGATCGAGAACTTTAATCTTGACGTACAGCCGGGCATGCGTGTTGCCATTGTCGGCCCGACCGGATGCGGAAAGACGACGTTTATCAACCTGCTGATGCGCTTCTATGATGTCGATGCCGGAAAGGTCTGCATCGACGGAAAGCCGATCGACGAACTGTCCCGCCATGCGCTCCGCAGCTGCTTTGGTATGGTGCTGCAGGATACCTGGATCAAACAGGGAACCGTGCGCGACAATATCAGCTTCGGAAAGCCGGATGCGACGGAAGAGGAGATCATCAATGCGGCCAAAGAGGCACACAGCTGGGAGTTTATCAAGCGTCTGCCGAAGGGACTTGACACGGTTCTCAGCGAAGACAGCATCAGCCAGGGGCAGAAACAGCTTCTTTGTATCACCCGTGTCATGCTCTGCCTGCCGCCGATGCTGATCCTCGACGAGGCGACCTCCAGCATCGATACCCGTACCGAACTGCAGGTTCAGGAGGCGTTTGACAAGCTGATGCAGGGCAGAACGAGTTTCGTCGTTGCCCACCGTCTGTCCACGATCCGCAACGCTTCGCTGATCCTCGTCATGAAAGACGGAAAGATTATCGAGCAGGGACGCCATGAGGAGCTTCTTGAGAAGAAAGGCTTCTACTACAATCTGTACAACAGCCAGTTCCAGGCGTCATAAAAGATATTTGGAAAAGAGAACAGCAGATCTGTGCCGCGCATGCGATTTTGAGGCGTGCGCGCGCAGATCTGCTGATTTTTTATATGTTTTTGCAATATTCTGAAAAAAAATACGGCATGGGGTATTGACGAATCCTATCACAGGTGCTATAGTTTTACAAAAATAAAAAAAGACGTAGAAGTTTTTAGAAAATGTGCGGAGAGCTTTTGGAAATTTAATTTTCGAAAGGTGCACGACCGAAGAAGTAAAACTTTCAGGTGCTGGTTCTCTTCTTAAAACAAGAACGGACGGGAGACGGCGAGGACTAAAAACGGAGTGGTCTCTGGAGAAGCTCTTGAAAAGAGTGCCGAAGGTGCAATGCAGCGATGCAGAATCTCTCAGGCAAAAGGACAGAGTCAAAAAAGATACAGAAGAAAAACAGCCGCGGAACAAAAAAGCGGTGCGCAGAAATGAAAAAATTCCGGAAGCGCGGTTTTTTGCTGTATTTTTCAATCAGAGCCATGTTCTGCAGGAAAAATTCCGCAGGAGATGGTATTTTTTTTCTCAAAACGGTGCGGATGTGTGATCCACATCGTTCAGACCATACGTCGAATGGAAAGGGAGAAAAGAAAATGGATGCATTGAATCAGGCAATTGCGCAGATCAGTGATGTGCTCTGGAACAGCGTACTGCTGTTTCTGCTGGTAGGTACGGGAGTTTATTTCTCTGCTCGGACCCGCTTTGTACAGGTAAGAAAGTTTAAGACCGCGTGGAACCGCGTCTTCGGCGGTTTCTCGTTAAAGGGTAAGAAGGCCGGAAAAGACGGCATGACTTCCTTCCAGGCGCTTGCAACAGCGATCGCCGCACAGGTCGGAACCGGAAACATCGCAGGATGTGCGACCGCACTCGTATCCGGCGGCCCGGGAGCCATCTTCTGGATGTGGCTTGCTGCGTTCTTCGGCATGGCAACGATCTACGGCGAGGCGTATCTCGCGCAGATCTCCAAACGCCGCGATGAGAGCGGAGAAATCATCGGAGGACCGGTTTACTACATTACCCACGCATTCAAGGGAACGTTTGGAAAAGCACTGGCAGGCTTCTTTGCCGTAGCCGTTATTCTGGCGCTTGGCTTTATGGGAAATATGGTACAGTCGAACTCCATCAGTGATGCGTTCTACACCGCATTTTCCGTACCGAAATGGGTGATGGGTGTGATTGTAGCCGTTCTCGCCGCATTCATTTTCATCGGAGGTATCTCCCGTATCGCATCCTTCACCGAAAAAGTTGTTCCGGTGATGGCAGCACTGTATCTCGTCGGAGCCCTTGTTGTTATTCTGATCAACATCCAGCATGTGCCGTCAGCGATTGCTTCGATCTTTATCTGTGCATTCCGTCCGGACGCCGTATTTGGTGCAGCAGCCGGTATTACCGTGCGGAAAGCCATGCGTTACGGTGTTGCCCGAGGCCTCTTCTCTAATGAAGCCGGTATGGGTTCCACCCCGCATGCCCATGCGATTGCCGATGTCGAGAACCCGGAGGATCAGGGTGAAGTAGCGATGATCGGTGTCTTTATTGATACCTTCGTTGTCCTGACCATGACCGCTCTCGTTATTCTTTCTTCCGGCGTTCTGGAAGAGATGATGAGTACCGGTGTTAAAGGAACCCCGGTCGCACAGGCGGCATTCCGAACCGGCCTCAAAGGCTTCGGACCGGCGTTCGTAGCGATCTGTCTTCTGTTCTTTGCATTCTCGACCATCGTCGGATGGTACTTTTTCGCAAGACAGAACGTACAGTATCTGTTCGGAAAGAAAGCAGTCGTTCCGTTCTCGCTGATCGTCGTTGTGTTCGTTTTCCTCGGCTCTCTGCTGAAAGTAGATCTCGTATGGAACCTGTCAGACCTTTTTAACGGCCTGATGGTAATTCCAAACCTCATGGCGTTGATCGTCCTCGCAGGAACCGTAGCAAAAGCGGCAAAAGGTGAAAAAGTAGAATTCTAATCATATATACAGAACGGGAAAAAGGAGGAAAGTCTGCTGATGCAGACTTTCCTCCTTTTTGCAATTATTCAGAGCCACATCTCGATTCCGCTGCGCTGCATCTCGATGTGGCTTCTCGCCATATAAAATTTCAAGAAGAACTGTTCGTTCATGCGAGCATGACTCACAGTTCTTCTTGAAATTTTGCATGGCTCTGAATAATTGCAAAAAGAAAGACCGGCAGGGGAGCTACCGATCTTTCAAGGGGAGTATAAATAATTAATAAGGGGTTATTAATTGTAAAAAAATTTATGAAGGGTAAATTCTTTTACAAAATTGATTATAATACAGATAACGGGAAAAAGCAACATCGAAATTCAAAAGTTGGAAAAAATTACCACAATTTGGAAAGCAGTGGTCCGAAAGCAGGAAAAACACTGTATTTTTGGGCTTGCATTCCCCACTTTGGAACAGATACCGTGGAAAAACAGGGTTCTGGATGCATAATCTGCGCGGAAAAAGCGATACTAAAGGATGTCGCAGGACAAAAAAACATTCAGGAGGAAGCAAGATTATGACCAGAAACAGCAAAAATGAATACAGCAAAAACGAGTACAGCAAAAACGGATACGAGAAAAGCGAATACAGCAAAAACCAGAAGAACAGCAGAGACTGCAATCATGTGAAAGACCGTGAGATGTCATCCTACGGTCAGCAGAACCGGGAGCAGGACGAGAAGGATGAGTATGAAAAATACTAAGTAAACCTTGGGATTCCGGCAGAAAAAGCCGGCGGAGGGTCCCATACGGACTCTGCCGCCGGTTTCTGCATACATATAAAACAGGAGAGAAAGTCAGATCCGGAGAGGGGGACCAGGATATGGCAGGCATGACACTGCTGGCGGCAGACCAGCTGGACTGGTACGTGGGAAAACCGTGGGCGATGATCATCGATGTGCGGAACCGGCGGGAATACGAAAAAGGGCATGTGAAAGGAGCGGTGAATCTTCCCTATGACCATCTGCTCGAACGGGTCTGTCTGCCGCGGGACAAAATTCTTGTGATCTGCTGTGAGCGGGGTGCCGCGAGCATGGCGGAGGGAAAGCGGCTGGCGGAGAACGGATACGAGGTCAAAACGGTCATCGGCGGAATGCATGCATACCGCGGACGATATCTGGTGGCGGGAGAAGAACTGTAAGGGGGCGGCAATCCAACATTTCTTCTTGTCAAGCGGGAAAAGATACGGTAAGATGAAACAGAAAACAATACAAAACCAAACCACAAAACGAAAGAGAGATCACGATATGAAATACATGTTTGCATCTGATATTCACGGTTCTGCCTATTACTGCAGAAAAATGCTGGAAGCCTTCGAGGCAGAGGGCGCAAGCCGCCTGTTTCTGTTAGGCGACCTTCTCTATCACGGCCCGAGAAACGATCTTCCAAAAGAATACGCACCGAAACAGGTCATCGCCATGCTGAATGAGAAAAAACAGTACCTCACCAACGTGCGCGGAAACTGCGACGCAGAAGTAGATCAGATGGTACTGGAGTTCCCGGTGCTGGCAGATTACGGCATCCTGATCGAGGGAGGCCATACCTTCTATATGAGCCATGGCCACATCTACAATGAGCAGAATCTGCCGCCGCTGATGGATGGAGATATCTTCCTGTACGGCCATACCCACGTCCTGCGTGCCGAGAAAAAAGGCGCACACACCTTTCTGAACCCGGGTTCTGTATCTCTGCCGAAAGAGGGCAATATCCCGACCTATGCAATCCTCGAGGACGGCGTATTTACGATCAAAGGCTTTGACGGCACCGTCGTAAAACAGCTCACATTATAAGAGGGGACGGGAGAGTATGGAATTATATGAATTGATCGCCCCGTGCCACTTCGGCCTGGAGGCGGTGATGAAACGTGAAATTCTCGACCTCGGCTACGAAATCGAGCGCGTGGAGGATGGAAAAGTAACGTTTCTTGCAGATGCAGAGGGAATCGCCTACGCCAACCTGTTCCTTCGCACGACCGAGCGTATCCTGCTCAAAGTAGGACAGGTCCACGCCGAAACGTACGATGAACTCTTTGAAGCGACAAAAGCGCTCCCGTGGGAGAAATTTATCCCGAAAAACGGAAAGTTCTGGGTAACGAAGGCAAACTCCATCAAGAGTAAGCTCTTCAGCCCGTCCGATATCCAGTCGATCATGAAAAAAGCGATTGTCGAGCGATTGAAACAGGTCTACCACATGGAGTGGTTCCCGGAGGACGGTGCACAGTACCCGATCCGTGTTTCGATTTTAAAAGACGAGGTTACGATCGGACTCGATACCTCCGGCGTTTCCCTTCATAAGAGAGGCTACCGCAAGCTGACCGCGAAAGCGCCGATCACCGAGACCCTTGCCGCAGCACTTATCATGCTGACTCCGTGGAAGGGTGACCGGATTCTTGTCGATCCGTTCTGCGGAAGCGGTACGTTCCCGATCGAGGCGGCCATGATGGCGGCCGATATTGCACCGGGTCTCAACCGTTCTTTCCTTGCGGAGCAGTGGACGCACCTCGTGCCGAAAAAATGCTGGATGGATGCGGCGGAGGATGCACGCTACCGGATCCGGAACGATATTGAGACAGATATTCAGGGCTTTGATATCGACGGAGATGTCATCAAGAGTGCCAGAGAGAACGCAAAGCTGGCCGGTGTGGATCACCTGATCCATTTCCAGCAGCGTCCGGTTGCCGAGCTGTCGCACCCGAAAAAATACGGTTTTCTGATTACCAACCCGCCGTACGGTGAGCGCCTGGAGGACAAAAAAGATCTTCCGGCCCTGTATCAGACATTAGGAGAGCGGTACCGCGCTCTCGATTCCTGGTCGATGTATCTGATCACGAGCTACGAGGATGCCGAGCGGTACCTCGGCAAAAAGGCGGATAAAAACCGTAAAATTTACAATGGAATGCTGAAAACCTACTTTTACCAGTACGCGGGACCGAAGCCGCCGCGCCGGGAAAAAGAACAGAAATAATACAAATGGAGGAGCAATACCGAATGATTTTTGGTGTTGCTCCTTTTTGATAACAAAAATTAAAAGAAAAATTTTAGAAAAGGTTAATATTTCCTTGAAATCACTGCACTACTGTGCTAAACTGTCCTCATGCGAAATTTTTTCATCAAGCGGAGGAAACCATGAACGGACAGGAGATCAGAGACAGGCTGCTGCATTCCTACGAGAGGAGCTACGATATCGTAAAGCCGTCCGAAGTAAACGGCCATACATACGATGCCTGTGCAAGCTACCACGAGAGCGGCGCAAAATACGTGCTCTCAAAGAAAGCAGAGCTGTGGAGGATCAGCTGTCATGAGCATGCGTATTTTAAAGCGGTGGAAGAACTGAACGACCAGGACGTCGAAACATTTCTGACGGACCTGACAGAATGGATAGAGCCAAAGGTGGTTCGCGAGGGGAAGGAAGTACCGGATACCGACCACATGTACACGCTGGTCACCGGTATTTTTTTTGCGGACAAACCGGTTGCGGACAGCGTAAAGAAGAAAATTCGAAAATATAAGTATTATAAAAATTACCGGTTTTCTTTGAGAGGCTACTGTCAGGTGCGGCTGCTCGTCTTTGATACGGCGGAACAGAAAGTGTTTGGAAACCGGGCGGCTTGGGAATTGGTAAAGGGATATGCTAAGATGTTCCGGTCTTAGTTATCTATAAATTTATTCTACCAAAAAGAGGGAGGAAAAAACAAATGAATAGTATTCTTGTACTGGTTGTCGGAATCGGCATTCTGATCGCCGGATACGTATTCTACGGAAAATGGCTTGCCGGGCAGTGGGGCGTTGATCCGAAACGGAAAACCCCTGCATTCACCGAGGAGGACGGTGTGGACTACGTTCCTGCCAAAGCTCCTGTCTTAATGGGACATCACTTCTCATCCATCGCAGGCGCAGGCCCGATCAACGGACCGATTCAGGCCGCTGTCTTTGGATGGGTTCCGGTTCTTTTATGGGTACTCATCGGCGGTATCTTCTTTGGAGGCGTTCATGATTACGGCGCACTGTTTGCATCCCTGCGCCACAAAGGACAGTCCATCGGCGAGGTTATCGCAGACACTATGGGAAGTAAAGCGAAAAAACTCTTTATCGTCTTCGCTTACCTGACCCTGATTCTTGTTGTTGCAGCCTTCGGTTCCATCGTTGCCAATACCTTCAAGGCAGCCTACACCGAGAGCGGCGCTGTCGATGTGGCAGCAAGTTCTGCAAATGCAACAACCGCTATGATTTCCATTCTGTTCATCGTACTTGCCGTTGTGTTCGGCTTCATGGTATACAGAAAAAATGTATCTCTTGGCGTTTCCACCATCGCAGGCGTTGCAGCTATCGTTGTCTGCGTTGTTGTTGGATTAAACTTCCATCCGATCTATCTCTCCGAGACAGCATGGATGGTAATCGTTGGTATCTATATCACCGTAGCTTCTGTTGCACCGGTCTGGATTCTGCTTCAGCCGCGTGACTACTTAAGCTCCTTCCTTCTGTACTTCATGATGATCGTAGCCGCTGTCGGTGTCATCGGAAGTGCTCTGATGGGCCATGCATCCCTGGATATCCCGGCATTCACCGGATTCAAAGATACGCTGGCTCCGACCGGAAGTTCTCTTGGATTTATGTTCCCGGCCCTGTTCGTAACCATCGCCTGCGGAGCAATTTCCGGATTCCATTCACTCGTTGGTTCAGGAACTACATCGAAACAGCTTGACAATGAGAAAAATGCCCGCCCGATCGCATACGGCGGTATGCTGATTGAGTGTGCACTTGCAATCGTATCTCTGTGTGCAGTCGGCTACATCTGGTCCAGATACGCAGACGGAACCACCGTTGTTCCGACCGCTGTATTTGCAACCGGTATCTCCGAGATGGTAGCAACCATTCCGGGACTTGGCGGATCGACCCACGTACTGTACTCTCTGCTGGTTCTGACTGTATCGGTATTCTGCCTGACTTCTCTGGATACTGCAACCCGTCTGGCAAGATACATGTTCCAGGAGTTCTGGCTTGAGCCGGGACAGACTTACAAAGAGGCAACCGGCTACAAAGCCGTTCTGACCAATCCGGTTGTATCAACCGTTATCACCGTAGTACTCGGCATCGGCCTTGGCCTGACCGGTTATTCCAAAATCTGGCCGCTGTTCGGTGCATCCAACCAGCTGCTGGCAGCCATCGGACTTCTTGCTGTTGCCACCTGGCTTGGAAAAGTCGGCAAAAACAACAAAATGTTCCTGTTCCCGATGGTATTCATGCTGATCGTAACCATCACATCCCTTGTACAGACCATGATTGCAAACTTCAAGGGCCTTGGCGCAGGCGTTGGTATCGGCTGGTGCGTAGCACGTATCGTGCTGGCAGGCCTGCTTGTCATCCTGGCGCTGATCCTGGCTGTCGATGGATTCAAGACTCTGGCAAATCAGAAAAAAGCAAAATAATGTGTGATTACAAAAAAGGCTCCCGGATAAAAACGGGGGTCTTTTTTTTGTGACAGGGTTCTTGTGTTTGCGTCACACATACGGTATAATGATCGCAAGTTATTTCAGCGTGAAAGAAGGAAAACGGTTATGAAAAAAATTGTATTTGCAACAGGAAATGCCGGCAAAATGAAAGAAATCCGTGAAATCCTTGCGGATCTGCCGGTGGAAATTTATTCGATGAAAGAAGCCGGCATTTCGGTCGAGATCGATGAGAACGGCAAAACCTTTGAGGAGAATGCAAAAATCAAAGCACAGACCGTTGCCGGATGCACAGACGGCGACACGATCGTGCTGGCGGATGACTCCGGTCTGGAAGTGGATGCCTTAAACGGCGAGCCTGGTGTCTATTCGGCAAGATATATGGGAGAGGATACGTCCTACCGCATCAAAAATCAGAGCCTCGTTGACCGCCTGGAGGGCGTGCCGGTGGAAAAAAGAACGGCACGATTCGTCTGTGTGATTGCAGCTGCCTTCCCGGATGGAACAGTCTGTACCACCAAAGGAACGATCGAGGGAAAAATCGGTTACGAGGAACGCGGGGAGAACGGTTTTGGCTATGACCCGATTTTCTATCTGCCGGATATGAGCCGCACGACCGCAGAACTTTCTCCGGAAGAGAAAAACGCAGTCAGCCACAGAGGAAAAGCACTGGCGGCGATGAAAGAACAGATTGCATCATATTTGAAATAAGAAGAGGGAAGAGAATGAGTATGAAATTTCTGATAGTGAGCGATACCCATGGACGGATGTATAACCTCGAGGAGGCCATGGAACGTGAGGAGTTCGACGGCATGATCCACTGCGGTGACGTGGAAGGGATGGATGACCTGATCAAATCCAAGGTAAACGGCCCGTGCTATATGGTCATGGGAAATAATGACTGGTTTTCAAACCTCCCGGCGGAGATTCAGGTGAACATTGATGATTACCGTGCCTTTATCACACACGGTCATAACTACGGCGTATCGCTCGGCCTGGAGGGAATCTATGCGGAGGCGCTTTCCAGGGGTGTGGATATCGTACTGTTCGGCCATACGCACCGGCCGGTCGCAGAAAAGCGTGGAAATCTCTGGATTGTCAATCCGGGCAGCCTCACGTATCCGCGTCAGATGGGAAGAAAACCAAGCTATGCCATGCTGACGATCAATGAAGAGCATGAGCTTTCGGTGGAAATCAAGTATTTGGATTAAAAAACGGGTCGAAAAAGGGCGGAAAACAGCCCAAAATCGAATGAATTATCGCAACTAACATGACTATTCCAAAGAAAACAGGGTAGTACCGGAGCAGGTTCTGACTAATTCTTAAAAAGTTTGTCAAAAAAATACAATTTAGGTGTTGACAGATGAGAAAAGATATGATAAGATCTCTTTGTTGTCCGGTGAGAACAAAACAACACAAAAAACATTTTGAAAAAAATGAAAAAAAGTGTTGACAAACCGAAAACAATGTAATATAATAAATCTTGCGTCGAGCGCGAAAGGGTTAAACGCAAATCGGGAAACCTTGTTTACGGGGTGTGGCTCAGCTTGGCTAGAGCGCCTGGTTTGGGACCAGGAGGTCGCAGGTTCGAATCCTGTCACCCCGATGTCGTGCGGGTGTAGTTCAATGGTAGAACACCAGCCTTCCAAGCTGGATACGTGGGTTCGATTCCCATCACCCGCTTGCTGCTACAATTTTGTAGAAGCTGTGTGCTTGTAGCTCAGTTGGATAGAGCAACGGCCTTCTAAGCCGTGGGTCGGGGGTTCGAATCCCTCCAAGCACGCTTCACTAAAATTAAATAGTGAAAAAGACTGTAAGTCGTAATTATGGTGGGTATAGCGCAGTTGGTTAGCGCGCCAGATTGTGGCTCTGGAGGCCAAGGGTTCGAATCCCTTTATCCACCCTGCCAGCAAGGCGAAACATTGGGCTATCGCCAAGCGGTAAGGCACAGCACTTTGACTGCTGCATTCGCTGGTTCGAATCCAGCTAGCCCAGTTGGATGCAAAAGTATACGGAGCATTAGCTCAGTCGGTAGAGCACTTGACTTTTAATCAAGTTGTCCGGGGTTCGAATCCCCGATGCTTCACTAAATAACCCATAGAAAACGCCCATGGAGGTTTTCTATGGGGTTTTTCTTTTTTGAAAAAATAATATGCGGTTATGACGGAATTGGCAGACGTGCAGGATTTAGGTTCCTGTGCCTTTCGGCGTGTGGGTTCGAGTCCCACTAACCGCAGAAAAATCGTTACAGTTCACAGGTTCCCTGCGAACTGTAACATTCGCAACCCTCATTTAAAGTTTTGCTTCGCAAAAGGAGGGCTGCTCACACCTGAATCACTTTCTTACGCAGCGAAACAGCAAGTGTTTCACTGCTGAGTGAACAGTAACGAAAAATCCACAGCAGTAAAATGATAAAAATCAGATTCTAAATAATTGCAGCAAAAATATTCGCGCATCAAATATCTTAAAAACTCCAAACAGAACCGAAAATCAAATAGAGAATAGATAGAGGAAAAATGGTATGACAAGAGAAAAGTATGAGTCATTGCCTTTGAGCATGCTGAAAGCGCTGGCAAAATCCAGAAACATGAAGGGAATTTCCACCCTGCGGAAAGAAGCGCTGATTGAGCGGATGCTGGAAGAAGATCAGAAAGAAAACCAGAAAAACATGGAAGAGCCGGCGGTTCTAAAAGAGGAAAAAAAGACGGAAACTGTACAGGATCAGAATCAGGAACCGCAGGAAAAGCGGGAGGACGGTATGGAGCGCCAGAATCGGGAAACCTCGGAAAACGGCACCGCGCGCCCGTACCAGAGACCGCGGTATGTCCGCCGGGAAGAGCGCAGTGAAAACGGAGAGCGCCAGGAGTACCGTCCAAGAGCGCCGCGTTTCAATGAGCGTAGATTTCAGGAACCACGGAATTATAATCAGAATAACCGTGAGGAAGAGCAAAGACAGGAGCCGCGTCAGGAAGCAGGGCAGGAAATGAGACAGGAGCCGCTGCGTCAGGAAGCAAGACCAGAGACGAGACAGGAACCGCGTCAGGAAACCAGCACGCTCGACAGCGGCCAGGAGGCCTGCGGCATCCTCGAGGTCATGCCGGACGGATTTGGATTTATCCGCTCCGACAACTATATGCCGGGCGACAGCGATGTCTACGTTTCTCCGTCCCAAATCCGCCGTTTCGGACTGAAAACGGGAGATATCATCCGCGGAAACACGAGAGTAAAGTCCGCAACCGAAAAATTCAGCGCCCTTTTATACTTAAAGAGCGTCAACAATCTGCCGCTCGACCAGATCATGCGCCGCGGCAATTTCGAAGATATGACACCGGTCTTCCCGGATGAGCGGCTGCGCCTTGAGCGCCCGGGCGGAAGCATGGCGATGCGGATCGTGGATCTTGTAAGTCCGATCGGAAAAGGCCAGCGAGGCATGATCGTCTCCCCGCCGAAAGCCGGAAAAACGACGCTTTTGAAGGATGCGGCAAAATCCATCCTGCGGAACAACCCGGAGATGTATCTGATCATCCTTCTGATCGACGAGCGTCCGGAGGAGGTCACCGACATTAAAGAAGCGATTCAGGGATCGAATGTGGAAGTCATCTATTCCACCTTCGATGAGCAGCCGGAGCACCACAAACGCGTGTCCGAGATGGTCATTGAGCGCGCGAAACGTCTTGTGGAGAGTAAAAAAGACGTTACGATCTTCATCGACAGCATCACACGTCTCGCCAGAGCTTACAACCTGACCGTTCCGCCGAGCGGCCGTACCCTTTCCGGCGGTCTCGATCCGGCAGCACTCTACATGCCGAAACGGTTCTTCGGCGCGGCCAGAAACATGCGCGAGGGCGGAAGCCTGACGATTCTTGCAACGGCGCTTGTGGACACCGGAAGCAAGATGGACGATGTCGTTTACGAGGAATTCAAAGGCACCGGAAACATGGAACTCGTGCTCGACCGGAAACTGCAGGAACGCCGCGTCTTCCCGGCCATCGACATAGCCAAATCGGGAACAAGAAGAGAAGATCTGCTTCTGACACCAGATGAGCAGGAGGCCGTTTACAATATGCGGAGGGCATTAAACGGCATGAAATCCGAGGAAGCCGTGGAAAATATTCTGAACATGTTTGCCCGCACCAGAAACAACGGCGAACTGATTCAAATTTTAAAGAAACAAAAAATAGTATAAGGCTTGCAATTTTCAAAATTGTGTGATACAATGAGAAAGCTGTGCAAGGTTGATGAGATTTTGTCAGCCTGAAATACGAAATCATCAGAGTAAATCTGAGAAGATAACAATATTAAGAAGAGGTGAATAAAATGAGAGAAGGAATCCATCCAGAATACCATCAGGCAACTGTTACCTGCAACTGCGGAAATACTTTCGTAACAGGTTCTACCAAGAAAGAGATCCATGTTGAGATCTGTTCTAAATGCCATCCGTTCTACACTGGCCAGCAGAAAGCTGCTGCAGCTCGTGGACGTATCGAGAAGTTCAACAAGAAATACGGCATGAAATAAGAATTGAATCAAGCAAGATGAAAAACGGGCTGAGGTTGGAAGATCTCAGCCCGTTCTTGCGTTACGGATGCAGAAAATCCCCTTTGAGGAGGTAAACGTAAATTATGAAATCATCCAATATTGGCGGCCAGGCCGTGATGGAAGGCGTCATGATGATGAACAAGGACCGCTATTCCGTCGCAGTACGCCGGCCGGACGGGGAGATTGAGGTTAAAGTAGAGCAGCACAAGCCGCTGACGAAGCACAAGGAGCTCTTAAAAGTTCCGATTCTGCGCGGTGTCTTCAGCTTTGCCGATTCGATGATCGTCGGCATGAGTTCCCTTATGTACTCCGCTTCGTTCTATGAGGACGAGGAGGAGGAAAAGAAAAAGCCGGCGACGAAAGAGGAAGAGGAGCAGCAGAAAGCGAAAAAAGAAAAGACAGACAAGCTGATGATGTACGGAACCGTCACATTTTCCGTTGTCATCGCCGTCGTTCTCTTTCTGATGGTGCCGTACTTCCTGTCCGAACTGCTGCACAAAGCGGGAGCCGGAACGACACTGACCGCGGTGGCAGAGGCCTTTGTGCGTGTGGCACTGTTCCTCGGCTATCTGGCAGCCATTTCCCGTATGGAAGACATTCAGCGCGTGTTCATGTACCACGGCGCCGAGCATAAATGCATCAACTGCGTTGAGCACGGTCTGGAACTGAACGTGGAAAACGTCTTAAAGAGTTCCCGGGAGCACAAGCGCTGCGGAACGAGCTTTCTTATGTACGTCATCGTCATCAGCATCATCTTTTTCATGTTCATCCGGGTCGATTCCCCGGTGCTGAAAATTGTGATCCGCCTGCTTCTCATTCCGGTGATCGCGGGCGTTTCGTATGAAATTATCCGCCTGGCGGGAAAAAGTGACAATAAACTGGTCAACCTGATCAGTAAACCGGGCCTGATGCTGCAGCACCTGACGACGCGCGAGCCGGATGCCGAGATGGCAGAGGTTGCGATCGCCGCTGTGGAGGCTGTGTTTGACTGGAGAGCGTACCTGAACGAAAACTTTGGTTATACGTACCCGGCCAAAACCGAAAAGAAAGAACATGAGGAGCCGTGACCGATGAGTGTGCACGATAGAAAAAACTTGAAATCTGCACTGGAATCCGCTATTCTGTACTTACAAAAGCAGGGGGTGGAGGAAGCCCGGCAGGACGCATGGCTTTTACTGGAGCATGTCTGCGGGATCAGCCACAGCACCTACTTTGTACACAGTGAAGATGAAATGCCAAAAGAACAGCAGGAGCAGTACGAAGCGCTGGTCAGAAAGCGCGGCGAACACATTCCGCTGCAGCAGCTGACCGGAGAGGCGTGGTTCTACGGAATCCCTTTTTTTGTGAATGAGCATGTACTGATTCCGCGGCAGGACACCGAGATTCTTGTGGAGGAAGCGCTCCGCGGCCTTCCAAAAGATGCACGGATTCTCGATCTCTGCACCGGTTCGGGATGCATTCTCATATCGCTTCTTGTGACGAGAGAGGACTGCACGGGAATCGGCGCGGATCTCTCCGAGAAAGCCTTACAGGTTGCGGAAAAGAACGGCGCACAGGCGGGCGGACGGGCATCGTTCGTAAAGAGCAACTTATTTGAAAACATCGAGGGAACCTTCGATGTGATCGCAAGCAATCCGCCGTATATCCGCACGGATGTGATTGAAACGCTGATGCCGGAGGTGCGCGACCATGAGCCGCGGATGGCACTCGACGGCAGTGCGGACGGTCTTGTCTTTTACCGGAAGATTACAGAGCAGGCAGGAAGCTATTTAAAAGAGGGCGGAAAGCTCTGTTTTGAAATTGGATACGATCAGGGAGATGAAGTGCGGGAGCTGATGGAAACCCACGGCTTTGCCGATGTACAGGTTCTGAAAGATCTGGCAGGCCTGGATCGCGTGGTGACCGGTATCTGGCACAAAAAACCCTGACAGAAATGAATTTTAATTTTGACACCATAATGACATCATAAACAGACGAAAACAGTAAAAAGGAGCAGTCATTTTATGTTTGATAAACTTGATGATATCCTCATGCGTCTCGAGGAGGTACTGAATCAGTTAAGCGAGCCGGACGTCGCTGCCGATGCGGCGAAGTTCCAGAAGCTGATGAAGGAGCAGGCAGAACTCCAGCCGATCGCAGACGCATATAAGGACTATAAAACACAGAAACAGACCATCGAAGAGAGCCTGATGCTTCTTGAGGAGGAATCCGACGAAGAGATGCGCGAAATGCTGAAAGAAGAGCTCTCCGATGCGAAAAAACGCGTAGAGGAGCTGGAGCAGGAGCTCAAAGTCCTGCTTCTGCCGAAAGACCCGAACGATGACAAGAACGTTATCGTAGAGTTCCGCGCAGGTGCCGGCGGAGACGAGGCGGCACTCTTTACCGCAGAAATCTGCCGTATGTACATCAAATACGCAGAGAGCCGCGGCTGGAAAACAGAGCTGACCAGCGCCGATGAAAACGGAATCGGCGGCTTTAAAGACGCAACACTTCTGATCAACGGAGCAGGCGCGTACTCCCGGATGAAGTACGAGAGCGGCACGCACCGCGTACAGCGTGTGCCGGAAACCGAGTCCGGCGGAAGAATCCATACCTCAACCATGACCGTAGCGATCATGCCGGAGGTGGACGACGTCGAAGTACAGATCGACCCGAAAGATTACAAATTCGATGTATTCCGTGCTTCCGGAAATGGCGGCCAGTGTGTCAATACGACCGACTCAGCAGTCCGTCTGACCCACTTCCCGAGCGGCATCGTCATTTCCTGCCAGGATGAGAAATCACAGTTAAAGAATAAGGACAAGGCACTGAAGATTCTGCGTGCCCGTCTGTACGACTTAGAGCAGCAGAAACAGCACGATGAGATGGCCGAGCTTCGAAAGAGCCAGGTCGGAACGGGAGACCGCTCCGAGAAGATCCGTACGTACAACTTCCCGCAGGGACGTGTGACGGATCACAGAATCAAACTGACCTTATACAAACTGGACGCCATCATGAACGGCGATCTGGATGAAATCATCGACAGTCTGATTGCAGCCGATCAGGCCGCAAAGCTGAGCAGCATGCAGGAAGAAGCATAATAATAAACGCTGCGAATCACGATTGGTCTACAGGATCGATTGCTGATAGAATAAACAAGAGAAAAAAGGGGAAAAGAGAAAGGGAAAACGCTATGAAGAAAACAGCACTTGTGATCATGGCAGCCGGAATCGGCAGCAGATTTGGAAAGGGAATCAAACAGCTTGAGCCAGTAGGACCAAACGGGGAGATCATCATGGATTATTCCATCCACGATGCACTGGAAGCCGGCTTCAACAAAGTAGTCTTCATCATCCGCAAGGATCTGGAGAAAGATTTCAAGGAAGTCATCGGCAACCGCATCAGCAAAATCACAGAGGTGGAATATGCATTCCAGGAGCTCGATGATCTGCCGGCAGGCTTTGCAAAACCGGAAGGCCGTACCAAACCGTGGGGAACCGGCCAGGCCGTTCTTGCCTGCAAAGGTCTTGTAAAAGAGCCGTTTGCTGTTATCAATGCTGATGACTATTACGGAAAAGATCCGTTCGTAAAACTGCACGACTACCTCGTACAGGAGCATGATGTGGATGAAGTTATGCCGATCTCCATGGCAGGATTCGTGCTTGGAAACACCTTAAGTGACAACGGCGGTGTTACAAGAGGTGTCTGCGTCGTTGATGAAAACGGAAACCTGACCGGTGTCAACGAGACGAAAAACATCGTAAAGACCGCAGAGGGCGCAGGCGTTGAAAAAGAAGACGGAACGGTTGATCCGATCGACAAAAACTCCCTTGTTTCCATGAACATGTGGGGACTGCAGCCGGAGTTCATTGATCTTCTGGAGAAAGGCTTTGTTGAATTCCTTTCTGCACAGAAAGAGGGAGATGTAAAAGGCGAGTACCTCCTTCCGATCTACATCGACGAGCTGCTGCACGCAGGAAAAGCAGAAGTAAAAGTTCTTCCGACCGACGCAGAGTGGTTCGGCGTAACGTATCAGGAAGACAAAGCTTCCGTAACAGAAGCATTCCGCAAACTGATTGCGGACGGCGTATACAGCGAGAAGCTGTACGACTAATTACGATATTTTGTTATTTGAGTGAATAACCAGAAAAAGCGTGTTTGAATGATTGCAAAAAATTTCAGACACGCTTTCTGCCCGAAAGGGGAAAGGAGCATACCATGGGTAAATATTTTGGAACAGATGGATTTCGCGGAGAAGCAAACATTGATCTGACGGTTGAGCATGCATATAAAGTGGGAAGATTCCTCGGATGGTATTTCGGAAAAGACCACAAAGCACAGATCGTCATTGGAAAAGACACCAGACGCTCCAGCTACATGTTCGAATATTCGCTGGTAGCAGGACTGACCGCATCGGGAGCAGACGCTTATCTGCTGCACGTAACGACCACCCCGA
This sequence comes from Blautia sp. AM42-2, assembly GCF_003480245.1. Classification (NCBI taxonomy): domain Bacteria; kingdom Bacillati; phylum Bacillota; class Clostridia; order Lachnospirales; family Lachnospiraceae; genus Blautia; species Blautia sp. AM42-2. The sequence continues at coordinate 115,257 of NZ_QUIM01000007.1, read as the reverse complement.
GCGTTTCCTATGTTGTCCGTACCGAAAACTTTGACTGCGGAATTATGATCTCCGCCAGCCACAACCCGTTCTATGACAACGGAATCAAAGTCATCAACGGCCTGGGACAGAAACTGGAAGCCGACATCGAAGCGCAGATCGAAGCCTACATCGACGACGGAACACCGAAGATCCCGTTCGCAACGAGAGAAGACATCGGACGCACCGTGGATTTTGCAGCCGGAAGGAACCGCTACATTGGACACCTGATCTCGATTCCGACAAAATCCTTTAAAAACATGAGAGTCGGACTCGACTGCTCCAACGGAAGTGCCTCTTCCGTAGCCAAGAGCGTGTTTGATGCCATCGGCGCCAAGACATATGTGATCCACAACGAGCCGGACGGAACAAACATCAACTGCGGCTGTGGTTCCACCCACATCGAAGAGCTTCAGAAATATGTAAGAGAGAAACACCTCGATGTCGGATTTGCCTACGACGGAGACGCAGACCGCTGCATCGCTGTCGATGAGCTGGGAAATGTGGTAGACGGAGACCTGATCATGTATGTCTGCGGTAAATACTTAAAAGAAAAAGGCCAGTTAAACGGAGATACGATTGTGACCACGATCATGTCAAACCTCGGTCTTTACAAAGCGTGTGACCGCGCCGGTATCCGGTATGAGAAGACGGCAGTCGGCGACAAATACGTGTGCGAGAACATGATGGCAAACGGCTATTCTCTCGGCGGAGAGCAGTCCGGCCACATCATTTTCAGCAAGCACGCGACGACCGGTGACGGAATCCTGACCTCCCTGATGGTGATGGAAGTGCTGATAGATAAGAAACTCCCGCTCAGCACCCTGACAGCCGAGGTAGTGATTTACCCGCAGCTCTTAAAGAATGTCCGCGTGGCAAACAAAGCAGCTGCAAAGGCCAACCCGGCAGTACAGAAAGCAGTAGAAGACGTAGCAGAGGCCCTGGGCGATGACGGACGCATCCTCGTAAGAGAGAGCGGCACCGAGCCGGTGATCCGTGTCATGGTGGAAGCACCGGACGACGCAACGTGTGCAAAATACGTAGACCAGGTTGTTTCTGTGATGCATAAAGAAGGACTTGTGACAGAATGAAAAAAAGACTGGTAATCTTTTTTCTGGCGGCGGCAATGGTGCTTGGCGGCTGTGAAAATAAAAATTCAAAGCTTTATAAAAAGGGCATCGAGGCGCTCGAACAGAAGGACTACGTAACGTCGATTGCGATGCTGGAGGGAGCCGTAAAGGCAGGCGACCGACTGGCGGAGAGCTACCGGTCGCTCGGCATCGCTTATCTGAAAAGCCAGGAGTATGACAAGGCAAAAGAGGCTTTCAAGAGCAGTCTTTCGAGCATGAAGCACAAAGACGCGGAGTTTTCGCGCGATGTCATGTATTACGAGGCGGAAACCTGCGTACAGGCCGGAGATCTGGATGGAGCCATTGAGATCTGCACCAATATTCAGGAAGAAAAGGCCGATGCCGATGCGCTGTTCCTTAGGGGACGCGCGTACTTCCTGCAGAAGAATTACGAGCAGGCGAAGGTGGATTTTGATGCGGCAGTGGAGACGAAGGAGAGCTATCAGCTCTGCCTTGACATTTACGAGCTGTATCAGGAGAGCAGCATGAAGGCGGACGGAGACCGTTACCTCGAAGCGGCAGTGAAGATTGAGCCGAAAACGACCGAGGATTATTATAACATCGGCTGCGCATACTACTATCTGGAGGAGCAGGACGAGGCGGTCAAAGCGTTCTCGAAGGCAATGAAGGACGGCAGCAGCGCGGCGATGGAAATGCTCGGCGAGGTTTACCTTTCCAATGGTCAGAACGACGAGGCGAAAGCACTGTTTTCTTCGTATCTTTCGACAGATGGCTTTGCGGCGGCAGCAAACAACGGGCTGGCGCTCTGCGCACTTGCGGAAAACGACACGGACAGTGCACTCTCGTATATCGAGGAAGGACTCAAAACGGCAGAGGATTCCGACCGGGAAAATCTGCTGTTCAACCAGATTGTATCCTATGAAAAACGGGCGGATTTTGATACCGCGAAGTCGCTGATGGCGGATTTTCTGGCAGCATACCCGGAAAACACCGCGGCGCAGCGGGAAAATACGTTTCTCCAGAACCGATAACAGACGGAGGAAGTTGGATTGTTTGATTTAAGAGAAGAACAGGAGCGCGTGATTCTGGTCGGCGTACAGGAAAACGGCGGCGCAAACGCAGAAGAATCGCTCGACGAGCTGGCGGAACTGGCCAGCACCGCCGGTGCGAAGGTGGAGGGCCGCCTGGTGCAGGTGCGGGAGGCCATTCATCCGGGAACGTACATCGGAAAAGGAAAATTAGAGGAATTGAAAATTCTGGTGCGCGCCTGCGATGCGACGGGCATCATCTGCGACGATGAGCTCTCCTCGATCCAGTTAAAAGGGCTGGAGGAAGCACTGGAATGCAAGATCATGGACCGTACGCTTTTGATCCTGGATATCTTTGCGGCGCGCGCCGTGAGCAGCGAGGGTAAAATCCAGGTTGAGCTGGCCCAGTTAAAGTACCGTGCGTCCCGACTTTCCGGCCTTGGCACATCGCTTTCCCGTCTCGGCGGCGGAATCGGTACGAGAGGACCGGGAGAGAAAAAGCTGGAAACCGACCGGCGCCTGATCCGCACGCGTATTACGCAGTTAAAACGTGAGCTTGAGGAAGTACGCCAGCACAGAGAGCTCCTTCGTGAAGGCAGAAAACGTTCCAAAATCCCGGTAGCGGCGCTCGTAGGCTATACGTCAGCGGGAAAGAGCAGTCTTTTAAATGCACTGACAGGATCGGAAATTCTGGCAGATGCAATGCTATTTTCCACGCTGGATACGACGACGCGGTCACTGACCCTTCCGGATGGACAGGAAATCCTGCTGACCGATACGGTTGGATTTATCAATAAGCTGCCACATCATCTGATCGATGCATTCCGCAGTACGCTGGAGGAAGCACGGTATGCCGACTATATTCTCCACGTTGTGGATACGTCAAATCCGCAGATGGAGCTGCAGATGCAGGTCGTGTACGATACGCTGCGGGAACTGAAAGTTGAGGACAAAAAGATCGCCACCCTGCTGAACAAGCAGGATAAGCTTCTCGCCCCGATGGTTGTAAAAGATTTCCGGGCAGACGCGAGCCTTGCGGTCTCTGCCAAAACAGGACAGGGACTCGAAGACCTCAAAAATTTACTCTCCTCGTGGATGATGGAGGGAAAAATCTATATCGAGCGCCTCTATCCGTACGATAAGGCGGGAACGATTTCACTGATCCGCGGATACGGAATTCTGCTCGAAGAAGAATATCTGCCGGAAGGCATCCGCGTAAAAGCCTATGTACCGAAGGATATCTATCCGAGGGTATAGAGGTATGGCAAGCGGGCTTAAAAACGGCAGTACATCCCTTTAAGCGCCGTACAGCGCCGAAAAATGGAAGGGACAGAATACAAGTAAAAGTACCATATCTAGTGATGTTAGAAAATTTCACACTAGATATGGTACTTTTTACTATTGACGGGAGAAACATGCTCTGCTATCATATGGTTCAGACACTGCAAAGAGTGGAACCTTAAAAAGGCCTTGCAGAAACGGTTGAATTAACAGGAGGGATTCCATGTTTCAGGTAGAAAAGAGAGACGGAACGATTGCAGAGTTCCAGATGAAAAAGATTACCGATGCGATTGGAAAAGCATTCGGCGCAAAAGATATGCAGTTCAGCGATGACATGCTTCAGATGCTGGCACTGCGCGTAACAGCGGACTTTCAGTCCAAGATCAAAGACGGAAAAATTTCAGTGGAGGCAATTCAGGACAGCGTGGAGAACGTGCTGATCCAGTGCGGCTACGCAGAAGTGGCAAAAGCTTACATTCTGTACCGCAAGCAGAGGGAAAAAATCCGCAACATGAAATCGACGATCGTAGACTACAAAGAGATCGTGGACAGCTACGTAAAAGTAGAGGACTGGCGTGTCAAAGAGAATTCGACCGTAACGTATTCTGTCGGCGGTCTGATCTTAAGCAATTCCGGCGCGATCACAGCCAACTACTGGTTATCAGAGATTTATGATGACGAGATCGCCGAGGCACACCGCAACGCGGATATTCACATCCACGACCTGTCGATGCTGACCGGCTACTGTGCAGGATGGTCGTTAAAACAGCTCATCAAAGAAGGACTTGGCGGCATCAACGGAAAGATTACTTCTTCTCCGGCAAGACATCTTTCGGTTCTGTGCAACCAGATGGTCAACTTCCTCGGCATTATGCAGAACGAGTGGGCAGGTGCGCAGGCATTTTCTTCATTTGATACGTATCTGGCGCCGTTCGTCAAAGTGGACAACTTAAGCTACGGCGAAGTGAAGAAGTGCATCGAGGCGTTTATCTACGGCGTCAACACACCGAGCCGCTGGGGAAGCCAGGCACCGTTCTCCAACATCACACTCGACTGGACCGTACCGGATGACCTCGCGGAGCTTCCGGCGATCGTCGGCGGCAAGGAGATGGACTTCAAGTACAAAGACTGTAAAAAAGAGATGGATATGGTCAACAAAGCGTTCATCGAGACGATGATCGAGGGAGATGCCAACGGAAGAGGCTTCCAGTACCCGATCCCGACCTACTCCATCACATCCGATTTTGACTGGTCCGATACGGAGAATAACCGTCTGCTGTTCGAAATGACTGCAAAATACGGTACCCCGTACTTCTCCAACTACATCAACAGCGATATGAAACCAAGCGACGTGCGCTCCATGTGCTGCCGTCTCCGCCTGGATCTGCGTGAGCTTCGAAAGAAAACCGGCGGATTCTTCGGTTCCGGCGAGAGCACCGGATCGGTCGGCGTTGTCACCATCAATATGCCGCGTATCGCATATCAGTCCAAAGATGAGAAAGAGTTCTACCGCCGTCTCGATCATATGATGGATATTGCTGCACGTTCGTTAAAGACGAAACGTGAGGTCATTACCCGCCTCCTGGACGAGGGACTGTATCCATATACGAAACGGTACCTTGGAACGTTTGAGAACCACTTCTCAACCATCGGTCTGATCGGTATGAACGAGGCCGGCTTAAATGCCGCATGGCTCGGAAAGGGTCTGGAGGATCCGAAGACACAGCAGTTTACGAAAGAAGTTCTGAACCATATGAGAGAGCGTCTTTCTGATTACCAGGAGGAGTACGGCGATCTGTACAACCTTGAGGCAACTCCGGCGGAGTCGACCGCATACCGTCTGGCAAAACACGACCGTGCAAAATGGCCGGATATCAAGACCGCAGGCCATGAGGGAGATACCCCGTACTACACCAACAGCTCCCATCTGCCGGTGGACTATACCGAGGATATTTTCTCTGCGCTTGATATTCAGGATGATCTGCAGACGCTGTACACCTCGGGAACTGTCTTCCATGCGTTCCTTGGCGAAAAACTGCCGGATTGGAAAGCAGCAGCTTCCCTTGTGCGGAAGATTGCAGAGAACTACAAACTGCCGTACTACACGCTGTCCCCGACGTATTCTGTTTGTGCGAACGACGGCTATCTCGCCGGCGAGCACTTTACATGTCCGATCTGCGGAAAAGAGGCAGAGGTTTACAGCCGTATCACGGGATATTACCGTCCGGTCAAGAACTGGAACGACGGAAAACGCCAGGAGTACAAGAACAGAACTGTATATGATATCATCCACTCCAAATCGCCGGAGCAGAAAATGAAATCGTACGGCGCAGCAGAGAAACTGGCAGAGCAGGCCGCTGGAAAAGAAGAGCCGAAAGCCGCTGCAGCAGCAGATAAAATCGAGGAAGACGGCATGTACCTGTTCACGACAAGCACCTGCCCGAACTGCAAAATGGCAAAAGAAATGCTCGCCGAGGAGCAGTATGAGGTGATCGACGCAGAGCGTCACCCGGATCTTGCCGCACAGTACGGCATCATGCAGGCACCGACTCTTCTCGTTGTGGAGGACGGCCAGGCGCAGAAGATTGTGAATGCTTCCAATATCCAGAAATATGTGGATGAATATCTCTCCTAAATCTGTGCGCATATAGTTGCAGGAAAGAACAAACAGAGTTATAATAGGAAAAAGTGATACCCTCGCCCGGGCATCCCGGGTGGGGGTATTATTATGGCGCTGAGCACAGCAGAAATCGGCCCGGTGGACCGGTTTCACTTACAGAAGGGAGAAAAATTATGGGATACAGCCAGGACACAATCTGTGTACAGGGAGGATGGCAGCCGAAAAACGGTGAGCCGCGTGTACTTCCGATTTACCAGAGCACAACATTCAAATATGCAACCAGCGAGGAAATGGGAAAACTGTTCGATCTGGAGGAGGAGGGATATTTCTATTCCCGTCTGCAGAACCCGACGAACGACGTCGTAGCACAGAAAATCTGCGATCTGGAGGGCGGCGTGGCAGCCATGCTCACATCTTCCGGCCAGGCGGCAACGATGCTTGCTGTTACCAATATCTGTGAGGCAGGCGACCACGTTGTCTGCGCGGCAAAGGTTTACGGAGGAACCTCCAACCTGCTCGCCGTTACCTTAAAACGATTCGGCATCGAGACTACCCTCGTGGACCAGGATGCGCCGGCAGAGGAGCTGGAAAAAGCATTCCAGCCGAACACCAAAGCTGTCTTTGCCGAGACGATTTCCAACCCGGCAGGTGTTGTACTTGACATTGACAAGTTTGTTAAACTTGCACATGAGCACGGCGTTCCGATGATCTGCGACAACACCTTTGCAACCCCGATCAACTGCCGTCCGTTCGAGTTTGGTGTAGATATTGTCACCCATTCCACCACAAAATACATGGACGGCCATGCAATGGCGCTCGGCGGAGCGATTGTTGATTCCGGAAACTTCGACTGGGATGCGCATGCAGACAAATTCCCGGGTCTTACCACACCGGACGAGTCGTATCATGGTGTTATTTACACCCAGAAATTCGGCAAAAAAGCATACATCACAAAAGCAACCGCACAGCTGATGCGCGATATGGGAGCGTGCCAGTCCCCGCAGAATGCATTCCTGACGAATGTCGGTCTGGAGACCCTGCACCTGCGCGTGGAGCGTCACTGCAGAAATGCCGAGAAAGTGGCAGAGTTCCTGAAAAACCACCCGAAGGTAGCATGGGTTGAGTACGCAGGCCTTGCAGACAGCAAATACCATGCGCTGGCAGAAAAATACATGCCGAACGGAACCTGCGGCGTTCTCTGCTTCGGACCAAAGGGCGGAAGAGACGGCGCGATGCGCTTCACGAACGGCCTGAAAATGGTAGCAATTGTAACACACGTTGCCGATGCAAGAAGCTGCGTTCTGCACCCGGCAAGCCATACCCATCGCCAGCTGAACGATCAGCAGCTCATCGAAGCCGGTGTTCTGCCGGATCTGATCCGTCTGTCAGTCGGCATCGAGGATGTGAACGATATCATTGCAGACCTTGATCAGGCGCTTGCGAACGTATAAAGATACAAAAAACAGGATGTGAAAAGGAGCGTATTGGTAAAATGGAAGAAATGGCAAAGAAACGCGTAAAAGATTCTGAGACAGAGCAGTCGTATCTTCTGATGCACCGCCATATCAACGGCTATGGCCGTCTGTTCGGCGGCCAGCTGGTCGCGTGGATCGATGAGCTTGCCGGTCTGGTGGGACGCCGCCACTGCGGCCACGAAATCACCACCGCGTGCATCGACAATCTGAACTTCAAGCATCCTGCTTTTCTGAACGACACCGTCGTACTGGTCGGAAGAGTGACGTATGTCGGACGCACCTCAATGGAGGTGCGCGTCGACACGTACGTGGAAGAGCTTGCGACCGGCATTCGGAAAATGATCAACCGTGCCTACGTGGTGATGGTGGCCATCGACGAGAATGGTCACGCACTTCCCGTTCCGGGGCTGATTCTGGAATCTCCGGAGCAGGAAGCTGAGTGGGAGGGCGGAAAACGCCGCTATGAACTGCGAAAAGAGCGTCACAGAGAGGGGTTCTAAGTTGACGTTCACCCGCACATTTGCAGAATCCACCGGAGCTGTCTTCGTGCATTCTGAAAATTTTATTTTAAGAAAATCCCGCCGTGTCCCTTGACAGGCGGGATTTTCCATGTTAAGGTAAAGGCAGTTATACGACTGACGGAAGTGGAAATGACCACAGGGAGTATAGCGTGAGAAGAGGCCGACCGTCTGGGCAGAAGAATGCTTGGGGGAGTGGGTCTGTTTTTTTATCCAAAAACAGAAAATCCCATTCCAGCCACCTTGAAAAGGAGATCAGAAGATGAAAAAAGTATCACTGGAACAGGAATTAAAAGGAAATGCATATCCAGGAAGAGGAATTGTGATCGGCAGATCCAAAGACGGCACAAAAGCTGTTGCCGGATACTTTATTATGGGCAGAAGCCAGAACAGCCGCAACCGTGTCTTTGTTGAGGAGGGTGAGGGAATCCGCACACAGGCGTTTGATCCGTCGAAGCTGGAAGATCCGAGCCTGATCATCTACGCACCGGTACGCGTTCTGGGAAATGATACGATCGTAACAAACGGAGACCAGACCGATACCGTATACGAAGGACTGGAGCAGGGAAAAACGTTTGAGGTATCCCTTCGAAGCAGAGAGTTTGAGCCGGATGCACCGAACTACACTCCTCGTATTTCCGGTGTGATGCACGTAGAGAACGGAACGTACGGCTACCAGATGTCGATCTTAAAGAGCAATAACGGCGATCCGTCCCAGTGCAACCGCTACACCTTCTCCTATGATAACTGTGTAGCAGGGGAAGGCCATTTCATCCACACCTACATGCACGACGGCAATCCGCTGCCAAGCTTTGAGGGTGAGCCAAAACTGGTCGAGATTCCGGATGACATCGATGCCTTCACCGAACTGCTCTGGAGCAGCTTAAACGAGGACAACAAGGTGTCCCTCTTCACACGCTATATCGACATTGCAACCGGCAAGTATGAGACAAGAATCGTGAATAAAAATAAATAAGAAATCGAGTGTTTTGCGAAAGGAGAAAATCATGAAAGAATTAGCGTTAAAATACGGATGCAACCCGAACCAGAAACCTTCCAGAATTTACATGGATGATGACAGAGATCTTCCGATCGAAGTATTAAGCGGCCGTCCGGGCTATATCAATTTTCTGGATGCCTTCAATGGCTGGCAGCTGGTACGTGAGCTGAAAGCAGCCACCGGTCTTCCGGCAGCAACTTCCTTCAAGCACGTTTCCCCGGCAGGTGCAGCCGTAGGTCTTCCGCTGGACGAGACCCTGCGTAAAATTTACTGGGTAGACGATATGGGAGAGCTTTCTCCGTTAGCATGCGCTTATGCAAGAGCCAGAGGCGCAGACCGTATGTCTTCTTTCGGCGACTTTATCGCACTTTCTGATGTCTGCGACAAAGACACCGCATCCCTGATCAAACGCGAGGTTTCTGACGGTGTCATCGCTCCGGGATTTACCGATGAAGCACTGGAAATCCTGAAAGCAAAGAAAAAAGGTAACTACTGCGTCATCAAAATCGACGAGAATTACCGTCCGGCTCCGCTCGAGCACAAACAGGTCTTCGGCATTACCTTTGAGCAGGGCCGCCAGGAGCTGCCGATCGACGATGAGCTGCTCTCCAACGTGGTAACCGAGAACAAAGAGATTCCGGAAGCAGCAAAACGCGATCTGAAGATTGCACTGATTACCTTAAAATATACCCAGTCCAACTCCGTATGCTTCGTCAAAGACGGTCAGGCCATCGGTGTCGGTGCAGGCCAGCAGTCCCGTGTGCACTGCACCCGTCTTGCCGGACAGAAAGCCGACAACTGGTTCCTGCGTCAGTGCCCGAAGGTGCTGGATCTGCAGTTTGTAGACGGCATCCGCCGCGCAGACCGTGACAATGCGATCGACGTTTACATCGGCGAGGAGTACATGGATGTTCTCGCAGACGGCGCATGGGAGAAGATCTTCAAAGTAAAACCGGAAGTCTTCACAAGAGAAGAGAAACGTGCATGGCTCGACCAGATGAAAGGCGTAACCTTAGGTTCCGATGCCTTCTTCCCGTTCAGCGACAACATCGAGCGCGCACACAAGAGCGGCGTCCAGTACATCGCAGAGCCGGGCGGATCAGTCCGTGATGATGCTGTGATCGAGTGCTGCAACAAGTACAACATGGCAATGGCGTTTACGGGAATCCGTCTGTTCCATCACTAAGAAGAAAAAAACATATAATAAAAAGAATCCGGCTCCGGCAGCCGGGTTCTTTCTATTATATGGCAGAGAAATTTTAGAACAGGGGGAATTTCGGGAAAATCCCCTGTTCTTTTTGGAGAAAGTATGATAAAATACCCCATGGGCGTATTTTTTGGCGCCGCTGCAAAAAGGAGGATGAGAAATATGCGGCAGATGGAATTTAAAATGGAGCGACAGGGACTTCTCGAGGAAGGCCAGGAAGTCAACGTGACAGAAAGCGCACTGCCTACCTCCTATTATTATACGATTACCCCGGCAGTGGCCATGAGCAGGAATTATCAGGCGTATGAGAGGCTGCAGTCCCGGAAGGGAATCGTAAAAGAAGTAAAAGAGACACCGAGAGGATTCTATACGGTAGTGGAGTTTGATGAAGATGAGCCGACCTGACGAGAACAAAAATGAGCACCCGGTGGTGCATCCGATTCCGCCGGTTTACCGCGCCGATTCCCGGATTCTGATTCTCGGCAGTTTTCCGTCCGTAAAATCCAGGGAGACCGGATTTTTTTACGGCCATCCGCAGAACCGTTTCTGGAAAGTGACGGCAGTCGTGTGCGGGGAAGAGGTGCCGCAGACCGTGGAAGAGAAGAAGGCGTTTCTGCTCCGGAATCATATCGCTGTCTGGGATGTGATCGCGTCCTGCGTCATCACAGGCTCGAGCGATGCGAGCATCCGCGATGTTGTGCCGAATCCGCTGCAGGACATTCTGGAATGCGCCGATATTCGGCAGATTTACTGCAACGGGGCGACCGCGTGGAAGTATTACCGGAAGTACCAGGAGAAGCAGCTGGGACGGGAAGCGGTTCGCCTTCCGTCGACGAGTCCCGCGAACGCCGCATGGTCTGTGGAGCGGCTGCTTGGCGAGTGGAGCCAGTGCGGAGAAGTCTTACGAAACGGAGAGTGACAGGATGAAAAAAGAGTACGAGACCGTCTGGGAGATTTTTAATGAGTGTGCCAATAATCAGATGCGGGACGTCTTTTTCGACGAGATTGAGACGGATGACCCGGAGGCGTATATCCGTCAGAAATTTCCGGACAAAAACTTAAAATATGAAAAAACGGTGGAAGCGGACGGATCTCTGGTCTTTGACATTGAGACCTCCGGCATCCGCCAGCGGTTTACGTTTACAGAAATCTGAATCGCGCAGAAAATACCAGAAAAGCGGAGAAAAAACGATGAGTGAAGAAAAACACACGCATGTGCATGTGCTGGAAGACGGCACCGTGATCGAGCATTCCCACGATCACGCCCACGGGCACCATCATACAAATACAAAAGCAGTCTTAAACCGCCTCTCCCGCGCGATCGGACACATGGAGTCGATCAAGCGGATGGTAGAGGAAGGCCGGGACTGCACTGAGGTTCTGATCCAGCTGTCTGCCGTGAAGGCGGCCATTAACAATACAGGAAAAATTATCCTGGAGGATCACATTGAACATTGCATCGTCGATGCAGTCGAGCATGGGGACACAAAAGCGATTCAGGAGCTGAATAAGGCGATCGACCGCTTTGTCAAATAAGCAAGAAAAACAAGAAAAGAGGAAAGAAACATGGCAAAAGAATGCAGCAATTCGAGCTGTTCCAAAGAAAGCTGCGAAGGATGTCCAAGCAAAGCAGGACAGGGCAAACCGGATTTTCATATTGATCTGAATGCCGATTCTTCGATCAAACATGTCATTGGCGTTGTCAGCGGCAAGGGCGGTGTTGGTAAATCCATGGTAACCGCATCTCTGGCAAACCAGAAAGCAAAAGAGGGCTACAAGGTTGGTATCCTCGATGCCGATATCACAGGACCGTCCATCCCGAAAATGTATGGCCTGAAAGGACCTGCAAACGTAGATGACAAGGGCGTTTACCCGGCAGTTGCAGCAAACGGCGTAAAGGTAATGTCCATCAACCTCCTGCTTCCGGGCGAGGAAGAGCCGGTCATCTGGAGAGGACCTGTCATCGCAGGAACCGTAAAACAGTTCTGGACCGACGTCATCTGGGGCGACCTGGACTATCTCTTCGTCGATATGCCGCCAGGAACCGGTGATGTTCCGCTGACCGTTTTCCAGTCTCTTCCGGTAGACGGCGTAGTGATCGTATCTTCCCCGCAGGATCTGGTGCGCATGATCGTCATGAAAGCCTACAAGATGGCACAGATGATGAGCGTTCCGGTGCTCGGTATCGTAGAGAACTACAGCTACCTCGTATGTCCGGACTGCGGCAAAAAGCTGTCCATTTTCGGCGAAAGCCACATCGACGAGATCGCAGCCGAGATCGGCGTGCCGGTTCTCGGCAAAATGCCGATTCATCCGGAGTTTGCCGAGCTGGTGGACGAAGGAAGATTTGCAGAAGTGGATAACACCGATATTGCAAAGATCAACATCTAATCATTAAATATAGAAGCAAGTAATGGCATGAAAAACTCGTTTTTCCTTGATTTTACAAGGAAAAGCGGGTTTTTTTGACAAGATTTTTACGTTTCTTTTGGCAAAAACTATTTTATTTTAAACGGATTTTGTGTAACCGGTTACACACGACTGCGCAAATGAGACAAAAAGCGACAAATATGAAGGGTTAATGAGAAAAACTTGCATAAAAAACATGCATAATATGGCAAAAACAAGGAAATAAATTCAATATTGACATTTAAAGAGAAAAAGTGCATAATCTACCTCAACGATAGGAAAACAAACAGCTATTGATTAAGAAAGAGGTGAATCGTATGTCACACTGCGTAGTAAGACTCAATGGAACTGAGGAAGTAGAGGAGTTTGTAAAAGCAGCTTCCAAATGTGATTTTGATATTGACATTTTTTACAACCGCGTTATTATTGATGCAAAATCCATTCTTGGCATCCTCAGCATGGATCTGAACCGTGATCTCACCGTACACTGCTATGGTGACAGCCCGGCATTCAATAAAACCCTGCAGAAATTTGCTGTAGCATAAATTTTATTAAGGGAAACGAAAAAAATTCAGCCTGCGCCGCCAGCGAGAGTAGAGACAGAATTTGCGCAGGGGACTTTCTGAAGAAAAACTAATCACACGAGACACATAGCTTCAGAGAGAAAAAAAGGAGACTGTTGCGGCAGTCTCCTTTTTTCTGTATAATGATAACTATTCAGAGCTATGCGAAATTCCAGAAAAGGACACGAATCATGCTTGCATGAATGAGCGTTCTTTTCTGGAATTTCATATGGCGAGAAGCCACATCGAGATGCAGCGCAGCGGAATCGAGATGGGGCTTTGAATAGTCTGGTTAGAAAAGGAGCGGGCTAGTGGAAGAGAAGAAGAAAGAGATCCGGATTTCCGTGCGGAATCTGGTGGAGTTTATTCTGCGCAGCGGGGATCTGGACAACTCGTCGGGCGGTTTTGGCGAGCGGGATGCCATGCAGGCGGGAACGCGGGTGCATCAGCAGATTCAGAAAAAACGGGGCGCCGATTACCGTGCGGAGGTTCCGCTGGTTCACGAAAAAGAATATGAGCATTTCATCCTGCGCGTCGAGGGAAGAGCAGACGGCATGTACGAGGACGGAACCACGACCGTGATCGAGGAGATCAAGGGAACGTACCGTGACCTCGAAACGATGGAAGAGCCGGTTCCGGTACATCTGGCACAGGCGAAGTGCTACGCTTACATCTACGGCCTTCAGAACCGCAAAGAGGAGATGGGCGTGCTGATGACGTACACCCTGCTCTCCTCCGAGGAGGAAGGCCTTCTGCGCCCGCTCACCAAAGAAGAGGTAAAGCCGGAGCACTCTAACTGGCGCATCCGCCATTTTCTGCAGACGTACAAGCTCCCGGAACTGGAGCAGTGGTTCGATGAGCTACTCGACGCCTGGTTTATCTGGGCGGAATTCCAGTACCAGTGGCAGAAAGCGCGAGATGCCTCAATGCAGCACCTCGAATTCCCCTTCCCGTACCGGAAAGGCCAGCGGGAACTGGTGAGCGGCGTCTACCGTACCATTCTGCGGAAAAAAGAACTCTTCGTCCAGGCGCCGACCGGCATCGGAAAAACAATGTCCACGGTCTTTCCGGCCATCCGCGCGATCGGAGAGGGCTGCGGCGACCGTCTTTTTTATCTGACTGCGAAAACCATCACCCGTACCGTGGCAGAGGAGGCGGTCTCCATTCTAAAAGAGAAGGGACTGCAGTTCAAAGCAATCACGCTGACCGCAAAAGAAAAAATGTGCATCCTCGATGAGCCCGAATGCGATCCGATCCACTGCCCGCGCGCGAAAGGTCATTTTGACCGGATCAACGCGGCGGTGTACGAGATGCTGACGGAATGCGATTCCTACACAAGAGAGGAAGTCCTGCGCCAGGCGGAAAAATGGAACGTTTGCCCGCACGAGTTCCAGTTTGATGTGGCTTCGTGGGTGGACGGCGTGATCTGCGATTACAACTATGCGTTTGATCCGACCTCGAAATTAAAACGCTTTTTCGCAGAAGGAACGAAGGGTGACTACATCTTTCTGATCGACGAGGCACATAACCTGGTCGAGCGGGGCCGCGATATGTTCAGTGCCACGCTCGTCAAAGAGGAGATTTTAAAGGTCCGCCAGCTCCTCCGCCCGTATGCACCGGGCAAAAAGCTCGAGAAGGCGCTGAATCGCTGCAATCACCAGATGCTCGTCTACAAAAGAGAGTGCGATTCCTGCACGGAGCTGGAAAGCGTATCGACGTTTCTTATGATGGTCAATCAGCTGCTGGAAGAACTGGCGGGCTGGCTGGAAGCGCATAAGACAAGCGAAATCCGGAAGCAGGTTCTGGAATTTTACTTTAACTTGCGAAATTTTTCCGAGATTTACAATTTAGTGGATGAAAATTATCTGATCTACACGAGTTATCTCGATAACGGCGATTTTGCACTGCGCCTGTTCTGCGTCAACCCGGCGGAGAATCTGCAGCAGTGTATCAACCAGGGGCGGTCGGCCGTCTTCTTTTCCGCGACGCTGCTGCCGGTGCAGTATTATAAGAAGATGTTCAGCACGAATACGGACGATTACGCGATTTACGTGGAGTCCCCGTTTGATCCCACGAAGCGGTGTCTGGCGATCGGAAGCGAGGTCAGCACGAAGTATCAGCGGAGAAACCGCGCAGAGTTTGAGAAGATCGCCGCCTATCTGAACGAGATGATCCAGAGCCGGAAGGGCAACTATATGGCGTTCTTCCCGTCATACCGCCTGATGCAGGATGTCTATGCGGTCTATGAGGAACTGTATGCAGATGAAAACGTGACCTGCCTGATCCAGGAGTCGGCGATGCGGGAGCAGGAGAGAGAAGCGTTTCTGGAAGCGTTTGCGAAAGACAACGAGAAAACGCTGGTGGGATTCTGTATCATGGGAGGCATTTTCTCGGAGGGAATTGATCTGGACGGGGAAAAGCTGATCGGCGCGGCCGTTGTGGGAGCCGGAATCCCGCAGGTGGGGCCGGAGAGAGAACTTTTAAAGCAATATTTCGACCGCAGCGGAGAGAACGGTTTCGACTACGCGTACCGCTATCCCGGCATGAATAAAGTATTGCAGGCGGCAGGGCGCGTGATCCGTACGACGGAGGACACGGGTGTGATTCTGTTGCTCGACGAGCGGTTCCGAAACAGGGAGTACCGCGAGCTGTTCCCAAGAGAGTGGGAGGACTGCCGGATTGTGCAGCGCAGCAGCCTCCCGGAGGTAATCCATTCGTTTTGGGAGAGGGTGGATTGTGAGAGCGGATCAAAAGCCGGGCAGCAGGAAATGAAATCTCGGTGCAGCGCTGAACGTTACGTGTGATCCGCACGGTTCCGGTATTCGCTCGGTGAGCAGCCCATCTGCTGCCGGAAAATTTTAGAAAAATAGGCAGGACTGGAAAATCCGGTCTGTTCTGCTACGGAAGTGATACTGGCCTGGCGCTCGAGAAGGAGCGGCAGGCTTTTTTCAATACGGTAATCGAGAAGATAGTCAAACAGGGATTCGTTCATGCATTTCTTGAAAAAACGGCAGCATTCACTGCGGCAGATGTGGATCTGTGCGGCGAGATCCTCGAGCGTCAGATGCTCCATATAATGGCGGTGGATGTAGTCGAGCAGAATGCGGAGCCGCTCAACATCACGCGCTGCCGCCGTGTTCTGGGATTCACCGGAAAACGATGCGTGGCGGTAAATCTCAATCCAGATCGACAGCAGAAGCTCCTGGATTTCCATCTCAAACGCGGACGGCTGTGAAAGCGAGAGGTCGTAGATGCGGTGCATACAGGCAAGTACCTGGTTCTGCCAGTCGATCTCCGGCGAAAAGACGATGGAGGCGAGCTGCATATCCGTCAGCACCGGTTCGACGTAGCGCGTCTGGATCACACTGTTTGAAAAACCATAGAGAAAGCGCGGGGCGAACGTGGTTGAAATATAGACGCAGTCCATCCCGTCGATCATGTGGCCGCTGTGAAGCGCATTCGTGTTGCAGAAAATGCCGTCCCCTTCTTTTAAGACATACGATTTGCCGTTGACCTGATATCCGATCTGTCCCGAGAGGACAAACGTCAGCTCAATTTCCGGGTGCCAGTGCCAGGAAAAGGAGCCGCGCTCGTAGCGGGAGAGCTGTTCGTAACTGATGTTGACAGGAAATTCATAGCTGCCGTGGGCCTTCAGCTCACGGTTTTCTTTATCCATGCGGATCTGCATGAAACGTACCTCCAATCCATAAAATCCATTAAAAATCATACGATAAGTAAAGTATGCGGCAAAAAGGGAAAAAAAACAAGAAAAAATCGAAGATCACCTCAATATAATTATCGTTTGCCCCAATATTGTTGTTGCAGATGGGCGTACGGCTCACTATAATGATACTTAAGAAGATAAGAAAAAACACACAAACACACAATACACACACAACACACAAAACGAAACCATGAAAACAACACACCAAAAAGAAAAGGAGACAACAAAATGAAACAGCAGGTACTGGATTGTTTTGCAAAACTGTTCGGGGGAGAGGGCGACATCCGCACCTACTTCGCACCTGGACGTGTGAACCTGATCGGTGAGCACACCGATTACAACGGAGGCCACGTATTTCCATGCGCACTGACCATCGGAACCTACATGGCAGCAAGAAAACGTGACGACAGAAAGCTTCGTTTTTACTCTATGAACTTTGAAAAACTCGGCGTGGTAGAATCTTCTCTCGATGAATTCCTGATGGGAAAAGAAGGCAACTGGACCGCATATCCGAAGGGAATGATGTGGGCATTTTGCCAGAAGGGCTTCCCGGTAGAGCAGGGCTTCGATATCGTGCTCTACGGAAACATTCCGAACGGCTCCGGCCTTTCCTCTTCCGCATCCGTTGAGACCGTAACCGGCGTAATGCTGCGTGACATGTTCGGCTACGACACCATCTCCATGATCGACATCGCTCTGTACGGCCAGTTCTCCGAGAACAATTACAACGGCGTCAACTGCGGTATCATGGATCAGTTCGCCATCGCCATGGGCAAAAAGGACTGTGCGATCTTTCTTGACACCAGCGATCTGAAATATGAGTACGCACCGGTTAAACTGGAAGGCGCAAGAATTGTCATCTCCTGCAGCAACAAGAAACGCGGCCTTGGCGACTCCAAATACAACGAGCGCCGCAGCGAGTGCGAGACTGCTCTGGCTGAGATTCAGAAAGTCAAAGACATCAAGAGCCTTGGCGAGCTGACCGAGGAAGAGTTTGAGGCAGTGAAAGATGCCATCAAAGATCCGGTCCGCCAGAAACGTGCAAAACATGCTGTTTACGAGAACCAGAGAACCGTTCAGGCCGTTGCAGCTTTAAAGGCAAACGACATCGCAAAATTCGGCGAGCTGATGAACGCATCCCACGTTTCCCTGCGTGATGACTATGAGGTAACCGGCATCGAGCTGGATACTCTTGTGGAAGAAGCATGGAACTGCCCGGGTGTCATCGGATCCCGTATGACAGGCGCAGGCTTCGGCGGATGCACCGTCAGCATCGTAAAAACAGAAGATATTGACAACTTCATCGCAAAAGTAGGCGCAGCTTACAAAGAAAAAATCGGCTATGCCGCAGACTTCTATGTCGTAGACATCGGAGACGGCGCAGGCGTATTAAAATAAGAAATAAAAAAGCTGGATCGGCAGCAGGGAGGAAGCTACAGTGATTAACGAGAGTATTGCAAAACTGGTAAAATATGGAGAAAATGCCGGTCTTGTTTCGGGACTGGATAAAATCTATGCGACAAACCGGATTCTGGAAGTCATGCAGATTTCCGATTACGAAGAGCCGGAGCAAATTCCGGAGACCCCGGATCTGGAAGAGACTTTAAATGAACTGCTTGATGATGCAGCTAAGCGCGGTCTTCTCGAACACAACAGCGTCGTTTACCGCGATCTGTTCGATACGAAACTGATGGACTGCCTGATGCCGCGCCCAGGAGAGGTGGTAAAGAAGTTTGAGGAACTCTATGCGAAGAGCCCGCAGGAGGCAACCGATTACTTCTACAAACTGAGCCAGGATTCCAACTACATCCGCAGATACCGCATCGCAAAGGATATCCGCTGGAGCGTACCGAGTGCCTACGGCGATATTGATATCTCGATCAACCTCTCCAAACCGGAGAAGGACCCGAAGGCGATCGCGGCTGCAAAACTGGCAAAACAGAGCGGTTATCCGAAATGCCTGCTCTGCAAGGAGAATGTGGGCTATGCGGGACGCGTCAACCACCCGGCGCGCCAGAACCACCGCATCATTCCGCTGACGATCAATCAGACGGAGTGGGGATTCCAGTACTCGCCATATGTGTATTACAATGAGCACTGCATCGTGTTCAATTTCCAGCATAACCCGATGAAGATCGAGCGCGCGACCTTTGTGAAGCTGTTTGACTTTATCAAGCTGTTTCCGCACTACTTCATCGGTTCTAATGCGGATCTGCCGATCGTGGGAGGCTCCATTTTAAGCCACGATCATTATCAGGGCGGCCACTATACCTTCGCAATGGCGAAAGCGCCGATCGAGCGCCATTTTACCATCAAAGGATACGAGGATGTGGAAACCGGCATCGTCAAATGGCCGCTGTCCGTCATCCGGATCCGCCACAAAGATGAGAAACGGCTGATCGATCTGGCAGAGCATATCCTGAACTGCTGGAGAGGTTACACGGATGAGGATGCGTTTGTATTCGCCGAGACTGACGGAGAGCCGCACAACACGATCACGCCGATCGCAAGAAAAGTGGGCGATACGTTCGAACTCGATCTGGCACTGCGCAACAACATCACGACGGACGAATGCCCGCTCGGTGTTTACCATCCGCATGCACAGTATCATCACATCAAAAAAGAGAACATCGGCCTTATTGAGGTTATGGGACTTGCGATTCTGCCGGCGCGCTTAAAAGATGAGCTGGAAGAGCTTTCCAAATGCCTTGTAGAGGGAAAAGATGTCCGCGCTGTCGCAGAGCTGGAGAAACATGCCGATTGGGTAGACGAATTCCTGCCGCGCCATCCGGAGCTGAACAGCGAAAATGTGATGGATATCCTGAAAGAGGAAGTCGGAAAAGTCTTTGTCGGTGTACTCGAGGATGCCGGCGTTTACAAGTGCACCGAGGAAGGCAGAAGTGCATTTGCAAAATTCATGGAAACGTTGTAGAATAAACTAAATGCTTCAATTAACCCGCTGCGGCAAAAAAAGCAGCAGCGAAGGAAAACATGGAGGATACCAAAATGAAAATCTTAGTTACTGGCGGTGCAGGCTATATTGGAAGCCACACCTGTGTGGAACTGCTGAACGCAGGCTATGACGTTGTTGTCATGGACAACCTTTACAATGCAAGCGAGAAAGCCATCGAGCGTGTAGAACAGATTACCGGAAAGAAAGTAACCTTCTACAAAACCGATATGCTGGACCGCGAAGGCGTAAAGAAAATTTTCGACAACGAGAAAATTGACGCTGTCATCCATTTCGCAGGCTTAAAAGCAGTCGGCGAGTCCGTACATAAACCGATTGAATATTATCACAACAACATGACCGGAACCCTGATTCTCTGCGATGAGATGAGAAACCATGGCGTAAAGAACATCATCTTCAGTTCTTCTGCAACCGTATACGGCAATCCGGCACAGATTCCGATCACCGAGGAGTGCCCGAAGGGAACCCCGACCAACCCATACGGCTGGACAAAAAGCATGCTCGAGCAGGTTCTGACCGACATCCACACCGCAGATCCGGAATGGAATGTTATCCTGCTTCGTTACTTCAACCCGATCGGAGCGCATAAGAGCGGCCTTATCGGAGAGGATCCGAAGGGCATCCCGAACAACCTGCTTCCGTATGTCGCACAGGTTGCCATCGGAAAACTCGAGTGCATCGGCGTTTTCGGTGATGACTACGATACTCCGGACGGAACTGGTGTCCGCGATTACATCCATGTTGTTGACCTGGCACGCGGCCATGTAAAAGCCATCCAGAAACTGGCTGACAACGAGGGCGTTTCCATTTACAACCTCGGAACCGGCAAAGGCTACAGCGTACTCGATGTGATCCACGCATTCGAGAAAGCATGCGGCCATCCGCTGAAATACGAAATCAAACCGCGCCGTGACGGTGATATCGCAACCTGCTACTCCAAATGCGACAAAGCAAAAGAGGAGCTTGGCTGGGAGGCTGAGTACGGCATCGAGGAGATGTGTGCCGATTCCTGGAACTGGCAGCAGAAGAATCCGAACGGATATAACGACTAATGTAATGTGAGTGTTATCTGGCGGTCCGCCGATACTTGAAAGAGTGTCGGCGGGCCGTTTTTGTATAGATAAATTCAGTCTTTTTTCACAAAGTCCGGCTTGCTAATTAAGAGGGAATCCGATATAATGTAAGAGTTAAAGTGTCCGTAAAAAAAGAGGGGCGGTTTGACATACAAGGAGGAAAAGCATGGACGATAGAAAAAATCAGAACCGGGAACCAGAAAAAGGCTCCGGGGGAGGACCGAAAAACAGACAGACGATACTCATTATCCTGATCTGCCTCCTCGTCAGCCTGATGGTGATGGGACTTCTGAACAATGCCCTTGGGGGAATTACTTCCGAGGATCTTGACTATAGCAAATTCCTGGACATGGTAAACAACGATGAAGTGCAGGAAGTTGTCTTGAAATCGGGAACACTGACCGTAACGCCGAAAGACCAGAAATCGGAGGGAATCACCTATCAGGTAACGATGATGGGAGATGAGCAGGAACTGGTCGATCTGTTACAGGAGAAAGGCATTACGTACCACAAAGATCCGCCGGATTCTACCGGAACGATCATTTACACATTGCTGACCGTCATTCTGCCGGTTGTGATGCTTGTCGCTGTCATGGTATGGGTGATGCGCAGCATGAACAAAGGCGGCGGAGTCATGGGCGTAGGAAAGAGCAGAGCAAAGGCCTACGTACAGAAAGAAACCGGCGTGACATTCCGCGATGTTGCGGGACAGGACGAGGCAAAAGAATCGCTCCAGGAGGTTGTGGATTTCCTGCATAACCCTGGAAAATACACGACAATCGGTGCAAAACTTCCGAAAGGAGCGCTTCTTGTAGGCCCTCCTGGAACCGGAAAAACACTGCTTGCCAAAGCCGTAGCCGGTGAGGCGCACGTACCGTTTTTCTCGATGTCCGCTTCGGAATTTGTCGAGATGTTCGTCGGTGTCGGTGCATCGCGTGTGCGTGACCTGTTTGAGGAAGCAAAGAAAAACGCACCGTGCATCATCTTTATCGATGAGATCGATGCGATCGGAAAGAGCCGTGACAACAGCTACAACAGCAACGACGAGCGGGAGCAGACGTTAAACCAGCTCCTCGCCGAGATGGACGGATTCGACAGCTCCAAGGGTATTCTGATCCTTGCGGCCACAAACCGCCCGGAGGTTCTTGACCCGGCGCTGCTGCGTCCAGGCCGTTTTGACCGCCGGATTATCGTAGAAAGACCGGACCTGAAAGGCCGTGTGGAAATCCTGAAAGTACACGCCAAGAACGTATCGCTCGATGAGACGGTTGATCTCGACGGCATCGCACTTGCGACATCGGGAGCCGTTGGTTCTGATCTTGCAAATATGATCAACGAGGCAGCGATTCTTGCGGTCAAGAACGGAAGAAAAGCCGTTTCCCAGAAGGATCTTCTCGAGGCAGTCGAGGTTGTCCTCGTCGGAAAAGAGAAGAAGGACCGCATCTTAAGCCAGGAAGAGCGAAAGATCGTTTCCTACCACGAGGTAGGCCACGCACTTGTTACTGCACTGCAGAAGGATTCCGAGCCGGTACAGAAAATCACGATTGTGCCGCGTACGATGGGTGCGCTCGGCTACGTCATGCAGGTGCCGGAGGAGGAGAAATACCTCAACACGAAGAGCGAACTCGAGGCGATGATCGTCGAGTGCCTCGGTGGAAGAGCGGCAGAGGAGATCGTATTCGGCAACGTGACAACGGGAGCTTCGAATGATATCGAGAAAGCGACGAAGATTGTCCGCGCGATGATCACGCAGTACGGTATGTCGGAAAAATTCGGTCTGATCGGTCTTGCGACCCAGCAGAATCAGTACCTCGACGGAAGAATGGTCTTAAACTGCGGCGATGCCACAGCAACCGAAATCGACCACGAGGTCATGAAGATCTTGAAAGAGTCGTATGAGCAGGCAAAAGAACTTCTGGCAGCTAACCGCGATGCGATGGATGAAATCGCAGCTTACCTGATCCAGAAAGAGACGATCACCGGAAAAGAATTTATGGAGATTTTTCATCAGGTGATTGCAAAACGGAATGGAAACGCGGAAGAAGCAGTTGAAAATCCAGAAAATACAGAAACAGAAAATACAGCACTTCCGGAGGCGGATTTTACCGTAAACCCAGAAGTATAAAAAGAAAGCGAAAAGGCCCGGCGGGAGCAGAGAAAACGATCTCTGCACGCTGGGCATTTTCAACATTACAGTCCCAAAAAGAGGAGGGTCATATGGCGTTTGATATCCAGGAAGAACTGAAAAAACTGCCGGGGAAACCCGGCGTCTATCTGATGCACGACGCGGACGATACAATTATCTACGTAGGAAAGGCGATTTCGCTGAAAAACCGTGTCCGCCAGTATTTCCAGACGAGCCGCAACAAAGGGCCGAAGATTGAGCGGATGGTCACGCATATCGCCCGTTTTGAGTATATTGTGACGGATTCCGAACTGGAGGCGCTCGTGCTGGAGTGCAACCTTATCAAAGAGCACCGTCCGAAATACAATACGATGCTGAAAGATGACAAGGCGTACCCGTACATTAAGGTGACCGTGAACGAGGATTTTCCACGCATTCTGTTTTCCCATCAGATGAAGAAGGACAAGGCGAAATATTTCGGCCCGTACACGAGCGCCGGAGCTGTGAAAGATACGATCGAACTGTTGCGGAAGCTGTACGATATCCGTTCCTGCAATAAGAGCCTGCCAAAGGAGATCGGCAAGGACCGCCCGTGTCTTTACTATCACATCCACCAGTGTAAGGCACCGTGCCAGGGATACATTTCCAAAGAAGAGTACGGCGAGCAGATCAAAAAGGCGATCAGTTTTCTGAATGGAAATTACAATGACATTATCAAAGAGCTGACTGGAAAAATGACGGAGGCGGCTGAGGAGATGCGGTTCGAGCAGGCGGCGGAGTACCGTGATCTGATCGACAGCGTGCGCAGGATCGGCGAGCGGCAGAAGATTACGAACAGTGACGGCGAGGACAAGGATGTCATTGCGCTTGCGATGGACAAAGAGGATGCGGTGGCGCAGGTCTTCTTTATCCGGAACGGAAAGCTGATCGGGCGGGAGCATTATTATCTGCGGATCGGCGAGGAGGAGCAGAAAAGCGAGGTGCTGCTCACGTTTATGAAACAGTTCTATTCCGGCACGCCGTTCATCCCGCGGGAAATCATGATTTCCGAGGAGATTGCCGAGCAGGAGCTGATGGAAGAGTATTTAAGCAGCAAACGGGGCCAGAAGGTCCGCATCCGCGTGCCGAAAAAGGGCAGCAAGGAAAAAATGGTGGAACTGGCAGAGCGGAACGCACAGATCGTTCTCGACCAGGACCGCGAGCGGATCAAGCGGGAAGAGGGTCGGACGGTCGGTGCCGTAAAAGAGATCGCCAGATGGCTGAACCTGCCGTCGATCGACCGCATCGAGGCGTACGATATCTCCAATATCAGCGGTTTCCAGTCGGTCGGCTCGATGATCGTCTACGAGAAAGGAAAGCCAAAGCGCGCCGATTACCGAAAATTCAAGATCAAATCCGTCGAGGGACCGAACGATTACGCCAGTATGAAAGAGGTCTTAAGCCGCCGTTTTCTGCGCGGCATCCAGGAGGACAGCGGTTTCGAGCGGCTGCCGGACCTGATCATGATGGACGGCGGACGCGGCCAGGTCAACATTGCGCTTGAGGTGCTTGAAGAAATGGATCTTGCGATTCCGGTCTGCGGTATGGTAAAGGACGACAAGCACCGCACGAGGGGTCTGTATTTCCGAAACGTGGAAATTCCGATCGACCGGAATAGCGAGGGCTTCAAACTGATCACACGCGTGCAGGACGAGGCACACCGCTTTGCAATCGAATACCACCGCCTGCTGCGGAGCAAGGGCCAGGTCCACTCGATTCTCGACGACATCCCGGGCATCGGGCCGACAAGAAGGAAAGAACTGATGCGCCACTTTCAGGGAATTGATGATATCAAGGCGGCAACCGTGGAAGAACTTTCCGGACTTCCGGGCATGAATAAAAAGGCGGCGGAGCAGGTTTACACATTCTTTCACGCACCTGCACAGGAGGAAAATGAGGATTCGTCAAAATAGTTAAATTTCTAGGTTGCCCGTGATGCTTTATTGTGCTAAAATCATAGAAGAGACGGATTTAAAAAGACGTCGAATGAAGTCGGAGGACAGGAAAATGAAAGAAATTGAAATGACCAAAATGGTGGAGGAAATGGATCTCCGCAACCTGACACCAGAGGTTGATATGACAGATCTTGTCATTGCCACACCGGATATCAACCGTCCTGCACTGCAGCTGACCGGTTACTATGAGCATTTTGCCAATGAGCGTGTGCAGATCATCGGTTATGTAGAGTTCACGTATCTGCAGCATCTTGAAGAGAGCGAGCGCGTCCGCGCGTTTGAAGAGTTTGTAAGCCGCAAGATCCCATGTGTCATTTTCACCACGAAGATGATTCCGGGACCGGAAATTCTGGAGCTGTGCAATCGTTATCAGGTACCGGCCTTTGCGGTAGACAAATCGACTTCCGTTTTCATGGCTGAAATCATCCGCTGGCTGAATGTCCAGCTTGCCCCGATGATCTCCATCCACGGCGTGCTGGTCGATGTATTCGGCGAGGGCGTTCTGATCATGGGCGAGAGCGGAATCGGAAAGAGCGAGGCTGCACTGGAGCTGATCAAACGAGGCCATCGTCTCGTCAGCGATGATGTGGTTGAAATCAGCCGTGTCAGCGACATTACGCTGGTCGGAACGGCACCGGATATCACGCGTCACTTTATCGAGCTGCGCGGTATCGGTATCATCGACGTCAAGACGCTGTTTGGTGTCGAGAGCGTAAAGGATACCCAGTCTATCGACCTTGTTATCAAGCTTGAAGAGTGGGACAAAGAGAAAGAATACGACCGTCTGGGCCTGGAAGAAGAGTATATTGAGTTCCTTGGAAACAAGGTTGTCTGCCATTCCCTTCCGATCCGTCCGGGCCGTAACCTGGCGATCATCGTAGAAACCGCTGCTGTCAACCACAGACAGAAGAAGATGGGCTACAATGCCGCACAGGAGCTGTACCGCCGTGTACAGGCTAACTTAGTGAAAAAAAGAGAGGAGAAGTAAGAAAATGGCAAACTATGTATTTGGAATCGATGTTGGGGGTACTTCAGTAAAATGCGGACTGTTCCAGACAGACGGAACTCTGTTGGAAAAATGGGAAATCCCGACCCGCACCGAAAACGGCGGAAGCGAAATTCTGCCGGATATCGCAAAAAGCGTAAAAGCAAAAATGGCTGAGAAGGGTATCGCAGCAGATGATGTTGCCGGTGTCGGCATTGACGTACCTGGCCCGGTTAATGACAAAGGTGAGCTTTCCATCGCAGTCAACCTGAACTGGGGATATAAAAATATCGTAAAAGAGCTTTCCGACGAACTCGGCGGAATGGCAGTAAAAGCAGCAAACGACGCAAACGCAGCAGCTCTCGGTGAGATGTGGGCAGGCGGCGGAAAGGGAAGCAAGAACCTGGTTATGGTTACCCTTGGAACCGGTGTCGGCGGCGGAATCATCGTGGACGGCAAGATCGTAGCAGGTGCTCACGGCGCAGGCGGCGAGGTTGGTCATGCATGTGTTGAGCCGGAAGAAGAAGCGGTCTGCAACTGCGGAAACCACGGATGCCTCGAGCAGATGACATCTGCAACCGGTATCGTTCGTCTGGCAAAGAAATATCTGGCATCCCATGATACTCCGTCTTCTTTAAGAGAAAGAGGAGAGTCCATCAGTGCAAAAGCTGTCTTTGATGCATTAAAAGAAGGCGATGCAGCAGCAGAAGCAATCGTTCAGGAGTTCTCCGAGTACCTCGGAAGAGCACTTGCAGTATTCGCATGCGTTGTTGACCCGGAAGTTATCGTAGTCGGCGGCGGTGTATCCAAAGCAGGCCAGATCCTGATCGACGGCGTAGCTAAATACTACCGTGAAGCAGCATTCATCGCATGCAAAGATACCCCGATCGTACTCGCTTCCCTTGGAAACGATGCTGGTATCTACGGCGCAGCAAAAATGCTGATTGACTAATTGATTCAGATGAAAAAAGAAGTATAGAAAAACCGGTCCTGCTGGCATATGCCAGAGGGCCGGTTTTTTGTGTATAGACTGACTGAAAAAGTTATTCGGAAGAGCCGCTCTCTTCGGACTGCGGCTGTACTTCCGATATCTCCGCCGGGGTATCCGGTTCTGACGGTGCATCAGGGGTCTCCGGTGTGTCAGGAGTCTCCGGTGTATTAGAAGGCGGATCGGCAGGTGTTTCGGTCGGAGCCGGAGTTTCCTGCGGTGCCTCCGTCGGTGTCGGGGTTGTCTGCGGAGTTGATGCTGCGGAAGGGGTTCTGGTCGGCGTCGGTGTTGAGGCCGGCGCGGTGTAGTGGCCCCTGCAACGCTCGGTCGGCAGATCGGATACCGCAAAGTATTCGGTGATGGACGGGCAGCTTGAGCGGGCGAGCAGGCCGGTCTTCGTACAGATCGTTGCCTCCTGTACTGTTGCGGAAGTCTCGAAATCCATATCGGCAAGGCCTTCGTGGATTTCATTCATGACCTTTGCCCAGAGACGTTTGTGGAATTCACGGTCGCTCTCCGGAAACTCCGCGTGTGTATCATACGTTGCCCAGATGGCAGCGGTATAATACGGCGTAAAGCCTGCAAAAACAAGATCCTTGGCCTCGTTCGTCGTACCGGTTTTTCCGGCTGCGTGCATATTGTCGAGGCGGGCGGCAACACCGGTACCTTTTTCCAGAACATCCTCCATGGCATTGGTGAGGAGGGAGGCAGTGCTTGCCTTGAAGACCTGCGTTGCCTTGTTTTCTGTGTTGTCAATTAAAACATTTCCCTTGCTGTCGGTAACCTTTGTGTAGAACACCGGCTTGCGGTACTGGCCGCCGTCTGCGATTGCCGCGTAGGCTGCCGTCAGTTCGAGATCACTGACACCGTAGGTGATACCGCCGAGAGCCAGCGGCTGGATCACATCGTATTCCTCGGAGAGTTTGGAAAAACCAAGCTTCTTCAGATAATCAAAGCCGACCTTCGGCGTAAGCTCGGTCAGTACTTTGACGGCCGGGATATTGATGGAATTGATGATCGCCTGGCGGACGGTAACATCACCATGGTAGGTAAGATCCGAGTTCTGCAGCGGTGTGCCGTCGCTGTAGTTGAACGGCTCATCCTTAATTACCGTAGCGAGTGTAATCTTTCCAAGGTCGAGTGCCGGTCCGTACGCGGAAAGAATCTTAAACGTGGAACCCGGCTGGGAATAATTATCGGTTGCGCGGTTGAAGGTAAGACTTGCTGTTTTTTCGCCGCGTCCGCCGACGATGGCTTTCACGTAACCGGTGCGCTGGTCCATAACGGTCATGCACGCCTGCGGCTGCGGGGTGAAGCTGCTGCGCTCGGCAACAATCGTATCGCCCTCCTGCATGATAGCGGCTTTGTACTGGTCGATATAGCTCTGTGCCTCCTCCTGGGAGTCAAAGAGCAGATCGAAATTCGGATCGCTGTTGCGGAAGTAGAGCTGCAGCATCTCTTTGCTGTAGTTCTGTACCTCGCCGTCTGCCTGCTCTACGGTGAGCGCCCAGTCGAGACCGATCTGCGTGTTCGCCGGGAAGTTCTCCGGATTCTGGAATTCCGTATCGAGGATTGACTGCATGTAGGAATCCTGTGTGGTATAAATTTTGAGGCCGCCGCTGTAGACAACGTTCTTTGCCTGCACTTCGGTGTAGCCTTTCTGTACCATCAGATCGTTGATCAGGTTGGTGATGACTTCATCGATAAAGTAGGAGTACGGCGCGCTCTCCGCCTGGGACTGCGTGTGCATGGCGATGCGGTCGTAAACATTGTCGTTCATGGCAATGGTGTATTCTTCTTCGGTGATGTAGCCCTGCTCTTTCATGTTGTTCAGGATCTTGTCGCGGCGCTGCTGGTTTTTCTCCGGGTGGTTTTTCGGATTATATGCCGTCGGCGCCTTTGGAATTGCGGCAAGAACGGCGCATTCAGAGAGCGTCAGATTTTTTGCATCCTTTCCGAAATACGTCTGCGCTGCCGTCTGGACACCGTAGCAGCCGGAACCCAAGTTGATCGTATTCAGATAATT
The DNA here is from genome assembly GCF_003480245.1 of Blautia sp. AM42-2. NCBI lineage: Bacteria > Bacillati > Bacillota > Clostridia > Lachnospirales > Lachnospiraceae > Blautia > Blautia sp. AM42-2. Next base: position 86,161 of record NZ_QUIM01000007.1, on the reverse strand, counting down.
TTCCAGAATAACGTCTTTGGCGTTTTCACCCTCTGCGGTCAGTGTTTTTTCCAGCTTCAGCGCCAGGTACTGTTCCTGGATCTTCCGCTTGAAGCTCTGAATCCGCGTCTCTTCCATCCAGTCAGTGAAAACATTGTTTTTTAAGAGCTGCTGTGTGATCGTGCTGGCGCCCTCGGTAAAATGAAAGCCATGGCTGACGCCGACAACGAAAGCACGGATGATACCGCTCGGATCGATGCCGTTGTGCTCATAAAAACGGGCATCCTCAACCGCGACGATCGCGTGCTGCATATCGAGCGGAATCTCCTCAATCGAAATCGAGACACGGTTTCCCTGAGCCCCGGTCAGCTTCTGTACCTGGTTGCCGTCAGCATCGTAGATAAACGACGCGTTGCCGAGCGGCATGATATTTGCCTCCGAGATATCAGGGGCACTGTCAATCACGCCGCGGACAGCGCCGATCACAAGCCCGGCACCGCAGACGAGAACGACAAGAAGAAGACAGAACGCGATGCGCAGCGCCGTCACGCCGGCCGTCTTTTCAATCTTTCCGTAATGGGACCGCAGATCTTCACGTTTGTCTTCCAGATGACTTTTTCCAAAGTGCATATAGAAAATCCTCCTTATGTCATGTTCCTGCAAAACTGATTTAGTTCAGTAATCAATGGTGTTCCTGCCCTGCAAAAAGCAGGGTATACTTATTTTTATTATACCAAACAAAGGGCTGGAATAAAAGTATTTCTGAAAAGAATGCTGATTTTTCAGAAATGATATGGTAAGATAGGTACATATTTGGATGAAGGAGTAAGGACATATGATCGATCAGTTTCGGACGGTTTACCGGGGTGGAACCGGGGAAATCGTGGAGAAGAAATCACGTTTTATTGCGACGGTGCGTCTGGTGGAATCTGAGGAGGAGGCACTTTCCTGCCTGGAAGCTCTGCGGAAAAAATATTGGGATGCGCGGCATAACTGTTTTGTGTATATTATTGGAGAAAATCAGGAGACGGTGCGCTGCAGCGACGACGGGGAGCCTTCCGGCACGGCAGGGCGGCCGATGCTCGATGTGGTACAGGGAGCAGGCCTCCGCAATGTGCTTGTTGTGGTGACGCGGTATTTCGGCGGTACGCTGCTGGGAACGGGCGGCCTGGTGCGCGCGTACTCGCAGGCGGTGCAGGAGGGGCTGGCAAACAGTGTTCTGATTGACGAGATCTGCGGCGTGCGGCTGTTGATTGAGACGGATTACAACGGCATCGGTAAAATCCAGTATCTGCTCGGCCAGCGGGGGATTCCGATTCTGGAATCCGAGTACACCGATCAGGTGAAAATCCGCGTTCTCGTTCCGAAAACGGAGGTGGACCGTCTCTGCGCGGAGATTACCGAGGGGACGAACGGAAAGGCAAAACTGGAAAAAGAAGAGGAGCTGTACTTTGCGCAGAACGACGGAGAGCTGATCTTCGGGGATGCGCTGACGCAGTATAAGAATCTGGAGGCAGAAGAATTAGGATAAAGGAGGATGCGACATGAGGTTTCCGGAAAATCTGAAAAAGGGCGGAACGATCGGCTTTGTGGCACCATCGTTTGGATGCACAACAGAGCCATACAAGTCCGCGTTTGCAAATGCACAGAAAAAATGGAAAGAGATGGGATATCAGCTGGATCTTGGGCCAAACTGCTATGCAGAGCACGGCATCGGAATCAGCGCGGCACCGGAGGAGTGCGGAAAAGAGCTGACGGAATATTATGTCAGTGAGAAGAATGACTGTCTGATTTCCTGCGGCGGCGGAGAGCTGATGTGCGAGGATCTCGATTACGTGGATTTTGAAAAGATCAGAAAGGCACCGGCGAAATGGTATCTCGGCTATTCTGACAATACGCATTTTACGTATCTTCTGCCGACCATCTGCGATACGGCGGCTGTTTACGGTCCGTGTGCGAGTGATTTCGGCATGGAGCCGTGGCATAAATCCGTAGCGGATGCGTTTGGCGTACTGACGGGAGAAGTGCGTACCGTCCGCGGCTATGAGGGATGGGAAAGAGACGATGCGAAGGGCAGAAGCGAGGAAAATCCGTATCTGCCGTACCAGATTACAGAACCGCGCGTTCTGCGCCGCTTCCCGGATGCGGACAGTGCATTTGAGGGACGGCTCATCGGCGGCTGTCTCGACTGTCTTGTCAATATTCTTGGAACGAAGTACGACGGAACGGTTGATTTTGTGGAAAAATATAAAGAGGACGGTTTTGTCTGGTTTCTGGAAGCGTGCGATCTGAACGTCTTTGCGATCCGCCGCGCAATCTGGCAGATGGAGCACGCCGGCTGGTTCCAATATGTGAAAGGCTTTCTGATTGGCCGCCCGCTGCAGTTCGGACAGAAATTCGGGGAACTCGACCAGTACCGCGCCGTGACGGATCTGCTTGGAAAATACAACGTGCCGATCGTGATGGATCTCGACATCGGACACCTTCATCCGGCGATGCCGCTGATCGTCGGAAGTTATGCGAAGGTGGCCGTGGAAGGAAATGAGATTGAAATTAAGATGGAGTGCCGTTAGAACGCTTTTGAAAAATATTTTCTCGAGCGGCAGGGCAGAGCCTGTGGGAAAATGTTTGCGCGCGTAGAAGAACTATCGGCGCATCCGGCAGATGCCGCGGAGCTTTTTGACATCGAGAATCGTGACCGTGCCGCGGGAGAGTGCGACGATGCCGTCTTTCTCGAACGACTTTAAGGTGCGGGAAACGACCTCTCTGGCACTGCCGAGGTTCCGCGCGATCTGCTCGTGCGTGGTGGAGAGCACCGGGGAACCGGTGCGGATGCGTTCATCCTCGAGATATCCGGCAAGGCGCTGGTCAAGCCGCGTAAAGAGAAGCTGGCCCATCGCCCACATGACTTCGGAAAAATGCTCCGTTGTTTCCCGGTAAATGTAGTTTTCAACGTAAATATTCTGATTCATCAGTCTGCGGAACGTGCTGGCCGGAGTGATGAGAACTTTCGTCTCCTCCTCGGCCTCAATCAGAATATCAAAGCTGATTTCCTGCATCGCACAGGAGGCAGACAGCGTGCAGACTTCGCCGGGACCGGTGGTAAACAGGGTAATTTCCCGCTGCTCGCCGGACTGGATAAAGATGCGGAGCTTGCCGGAGAGGACAAGCAGAACGCCGAGACAGTCATCGTCACAGCTGTAGAGAAAATCGCCGCGCTGATACGTCGTCAGGACGGAAGAGAGCACGAGTGTCTGCTGTTCATCGGCGGTAAGCTTTGAATAAAATGGATAATGCTCCTGAAAACAGGATTCCAGAAAAGATGACATAAATAAAACTCCTTTCGGAAGAAGAATGTTCTTTTGTAAACTACGGCAGCAGCCGTTTCTTCCATGATAGAAAAGAACAGAAAGAAATGCAAGAAAAAACGTATCGGTTTTTGTGCCGATACGTTTTTTTCTGCATTTCCGATATTACGCTGTTTATTTTACAGAGTTAATCAGCTCTTCCAGCTCCTCATAGGAAACGGCGCCGACGTTTTTCTTTACGAGCTCGCCGTTTTTGAAGAAAGCGAGGGTCGGAACGCTCATGACTTTAAAGGATCTTGCCAGCTCCGGTGCTTCGTCAACGTCTACTTTGTAGAACTGAATCTCCGGCATATCCTCAGCTGCCTCTTCGATGACCGGGGCGAGCATTTTGCACGGTCCGCACCAGGTAGCAAAGAAATCAACAACGGCAACGCCAGGTGCTGCCTGCAGAGCTTTTTCGAAGTTTTTGGATGTAACATGAATTAATGACATAATAGAAGTCCTCCTTTTTATTGTACGGGTAATTCCCGGTAACTGTTTTTTTTTGGTTGTGACTGTAGAATATCACAGCAGAACGGGAAGTTCTGTGACTAAGTCACAAAGTGATTTCTTAGTTCTGTTTCGGTTCTTTCCCCTGGCGGAAGCATTCGATCATCTCGCCGGTCAGGCTGATGAGGTTCGGGGTCTCCGGGAGGGAAGCACGGTCAAACCATTCGGCAACGGAGAGTTCCTCGCGGTCGAGGGTAATGGACGGATCGCCGTCCACATCGCAGTAAAATCCGGCGAGCAGCGAGCCGCTGAAGGACCACGGCTGACTCTTATAGTATCTCAGATTTTTGACCTTTAATCCGACTTCTTCCATGACTTCACGGTGCACCGTCTGTTCCAGCGTCTCACCGACCTCAGTATAGCCGGCCACGAGGGCGTACTGGCGGTGGCTGCTGTGGGAAGGTGCGTACTTCGTGAGCAGCAGACGGTCACCGTCGGTGATGGCAACGATGACGCTCGGGCAGATGACCGGATAGGAGAGTGCGCCGCAGGAAGGGCACTGCATCGCGCGTTCATTTCCAGGCGCATGCATCTTCGTTCCGCAGCGGCCGCAGTAGGTGTGGTCGGTATACCAGGTGTGGATCTGGTAACCGGTGATACCGGCAAACCCGAGCCATCCCGGAACGGCGCTGCGAAGAATTAGTGTATTTTCGTATTTCCAGATGCCAAATTCCGGAAGCTGCGGACTGCGCAGTTCATAATAGTCCGTCTCATCAATGCGGAACAGAAATTTTGCCTTTTCTTTAATCTCCGGAAAAACAGCTGTAATTTCCGCAATGGAAGGGTAGCGGATCTCGGGATCTTCGAAATTGCACAGAATTGTGTGATGACCGTAAATTAAAACAAGATCCGTATCGTTCGGAACAGAAGGCTGGTAATCTACATAATATTTATGCGGAGCAATGTCCTGAATCATAAGAACTCCTTTCTTTGGTAAAAAAGTTTTTGGAAAAACAAAAAACCGAAATTTCTGTGAAGAAATTTCGGTAATAAAAAGAGCGCGAGACGGGATTCGAACCCGCGACCCCAACCTTGGCAAGGTTGTACTCCACCCCTGAGCCACTCGCGCATATTCATCCTTTAGGATGAAGCGGGTGATGGGAATCGAACCCACGTATCCAGCTTGGAAGGCTGGTGTTCTACCATTGAACTACACCCGCAGATGATTGGCACTGATTTTTTTCTCTGTCTTGTTGACTGCCGTGCCTCACTGACAAAACGTATTCTACAGGAAAGCCGGAGAAAAGTCAACCCCTTTTTTAAAAAAAATTGAAAAAAATTTTAAAATACTGAAAAAGGTGAAAATTCAGGGCAAATGGCGCGAGTGAACGTCCGGTGAATAGTACGTAAATATCAGTCTTGTTCCGGGAAGGAAAGTGTACTATAATAAAAAAACGGAAAACAAAGAAAAAGGGGGAACTTCCCTATGCAGGAGAATGGAGCAGCACCTCGGGATCGGCATTCTGATGCAGGATATTGCAGAAACCTTCGAAGAATAGAAAAACCGGCATCTGTGCAATTTAAAGAAAAATTCTAATCTTTCTATAAAATATTTTGGGAAAAACTGGACTTATCTGAAAAATTTGATATAATAGAAAGGCAGTGACAGGGAAATTTTATGCTAAGATCTGGAAAGAAGAGCCCTGTCAATTCTTATGGGAGGAAAAATACATGGATGCCATTGATTATAAGATTCTGAAGATATTGCAGAAAAATGCCCGCGAGACGGCTTCCAATATCAGCAAAGAGATTCATTTATCGGTTTCTGCAGTCATCGAGAGAATCCGTAAAATGGAAGAAACCGGAGTGATTAAAGAATACACCATTATTGTAGACGAAAAGAAAACGGGAAATGAGATGACCGCGCTGATGGAAGTCAGCCTGGAGCATCCGAAGTTCTTTGACAGTTTTGCAGATGCGATCCAGAAACTGGAGTACATCGTATCCTGCTATTATCAGACCGGAGATTTTGATTTGATTATCCGCATTTCCTGTCACTCATCCGACGAACTCGAAGAAATCCACCGCCAGGTGATGAGCCTTCCGGGCGTCGATGCGACAAGAACGCATGTAGTGCTGAAAAATGTAAAAAATATCTATTCCGCCATCCGCAGACCGGACAAATAAAAACCGGCACAGCCGGAATCTGATACGAGAGCGTGTCTGAAAATAATCCGAAAGAGTTTTCAGGCACGTTTTGGCGTCTCAGAAAAAGTACGGAAAGAAAGAAGGAAAAAAGTGAACAGATACTTACGCTGTTATGCAGAGATTTCACTCGAAGCGATCGGGCATAACATCAGAGAAGTGAAAAAAAGACTACCGGAGGGCGTGAAACTCCTTGGCGTTGTAAAAGCGAACGCCTACGGCCACGGTGCCGTTCCGGTAGCATCCTATCTGGAAAACCAGGTTGATTATTTTGCAACCGCAACCATCGAGGAGGCTGTCGAGCTCAGAGAAAACGGCATTTCCGCGCCGATCCTGATTCTCGGCTACGTGTCCCCGTCCCAGTACGGCGATCTTGTGGAATACGACATCACTCAGACGATCGACAGCTACGCACAGGCGCTTGCCCTCGAAAAAGAGGCAGCACGCCAGAACCGGAAAGCAAAAGCACACCTTGCGGTCGATACCGGCATGACGCGGATCGGCTTCCAGGTGACGGAGCACGATGCGGATGAGGCGGCAAAAATCGCGGATCTTCCGCACATCGAGCTGGAAGGTATGTTTACGCATTTCTCCTGCGCCGATCAGGAAGACAAGACGTACTGTTCGATGCAGATGGAAAAATATGATAAGATGACGGCACTTTTAGCAGAGCGCGGCGTGACGATTCCGCTTCGCCATATCTGCAACTCCGCCGGAATCATGGAATTTGACGATCACCGCTTTGAGATGGTGCGTTCCGGTATCATCACCTACGGCATTTACCCATCCGAGGAGGTAAAAAAAGAGCGCCTCGATCTGATCCCGGCGCTTTCCTGGAAGAGTCATGTCATCCATGTGAAGGAAGTTGGCCCGGGCATCGGCGTCAGCTACGGTGCCACGTATGTGACCGAGAAACCGATGACACGGATCGCAACTGTTTCAGCCGGCTATGCAGACGGCTATCCGAGAGCTCTCTCGAACCAGGGCTGTGTGCTGATCCACGGGAAAAAAGCACCGATCATCGGAAGAATCTGTATGGATCAGATGATGGTGGACGTGACCGACATCCCGGATGTGCAGGTGGAGGACGTTGTAACGCTTGTCGGAACCGACGGGGATGAGACCATCACGATCGAAGAGATCGCCAACCCGGCGGCACGTTTCGATTACGAGATGCTCTGCGATATCAGCAGCCGTGTAACAAGGGTTTATAAATAGTTATCCAAAATAGAAAAATCAAAGTCTCCGAAGACGGAAAAAAGCAGAATCTGCTGACCGTTTCGGAGACTTTTTTGTGTTGGAACAGGTTTTCTGGATTATTTAACCGGTGCGGGTTGACAGGAGGTGCCGGAGTATGGTAGGATACCAATTAGTTTAGCGTAGTACAGTGATAACATGATCACGTAGAAAAGGAGAAGATTATTATGAAAAAGAAAATGGTTAGCATTTTGACAGCAGCCTTTTGTGCATCTGCCCTGCTGGCTGGCTGCGGCTCTGCAGACACAGCAAAAACATCTGCCTCATCAGCAGGAGCAGCATCCTCTTCCGCAGACGGAACGACAACCCTTACCGTAGGCTTCGATGCAGAATACCCGCCGTACGGCTACATGGACGATGAGACCGGCAATTACACAGGATTTGACCTGGAGCTCGCTGAGGCAGTCTGCGAGATTTACGGCTGGAAGCTGGTAAAAACCCCGATCAACTGGGATGCGAAAGATACCGAGCTGAATTCTGGTGCGATTGACTGCATCTGGAACGGCTTTACCATGAACGGCAGAGAGGACGATTACACCTGGTCCGATCCGTACGTGGACAACAGCCAGGTGATGGTCGTATCTGAGAATTCCGGCATCAACAGCCTGTCCGATCTGGCAGGAAAGACGGTTGGTGTGCAGGCAGCATCCGCAGCACTCGATCTTTTACAGAGTGAGGAAGATGGCGGTCAGAAAGAACTCGCCGATACTTTCGCCGCTCTGCAGCAGTTCCCGGATTACAACAATGCGTTTGTAGAGCTTCAGGCAGGTTCCATCGATGCGGTTGCCATGGATATCGGCGTTGCCAAATATCAGCTGGAAAGCCGCGGAGAAGGATACAAAATCCTCGACGAGCACCTGAACTCTGAGAAATATGCGATCGGATTCAAAAAAGGAAATACCGAGCTCTGCGATAAAGTAAACGAAGGCCTGCAGCAGGTTCTGGCCGACGGAACATTCGACAAGCTCGCAGAAAAATACGGAATCGCAGACATGGTGTGTCTGGAGAAAAAAGGAGAGTAAAGCAGCATGAAGTTGTCCATGATTCTATCACAGCTTAGTACCGGAATGGCGGGAACGATCTCGATATTTGTCCTGACGCTCGTATTTTCCCTGCCGCTCGGTCTGCTGATCGCCTTCGGGCGTATGTCGAAAAACCGGATTGTGAGCGGAATTTTCCGGCTCTATATCTCCCTGATGCGCGGCACGCCTCTGATGCTGCAGCTCATGGTGGTTTACTTCGGACCGTTCTATCTGTTCGGTATGAACATCGGAAAATGGCGCTTTCCGGCGATTATCACCGGATTTGCCTTAAACTACGGCGCCTATTTTGCAGAAATCTACCGCTCCGGCATCGTTTCGATGGATCGTGGACAGTACGAGGCAGCAAAGCTTCTTGGTTATTCGAAGGGACAGACGTTTGTCCGCATTATTCTGCCGCAGGTTGTGAAACGGATTCTGCCGGCGATCACCAATGAGGTGATTACGCTGGTCAAGGATACGTCGCTGGCCTTTTCCATTTCCTATGTGGAAATGTTCACGATCGCAAAACAGATCGCGGCGGCCAAGACCACGATGGTTCCGTTCGTCGCCGCCGGTATTTTCTACTACATCTTCAATTTTGTCGTGGCGTGGGTGATGGAACTTTTGGAAAAGAAATTTTCTTATTATCATTAACTATAGAAGAGAGCGGAAAACGATATGATTTATCTGGAAATGAACCATGTAAGAAAGAGCTTTGGGGATCTCGAAGTGTTAAAAGATATTTCCCTCAAAGTAGAAGAGGGCGAGGTGCTCTCGATCATCGGCCCGTCGGGATCGGGAAAATCGACGCTGCTGCGGTGTGCGGCGATGCTGGAGACGATGGATGGCGGTGACCTGACGTATCTTGGCGAGCAGGCAGTCACCATGCAAAATGGAAAATCCGTTTATGCAAAGCCGGCCGTGCTGCGGAAAATTCAGGAAAACTTTGGAATGGTATTCCAGAGCTTCCACCTGTTTCCACATTATGATGTGATGAAAAACCTCTGCGATGCGCCGATTCATGTGCAGAAACGCAACCGTGCAGAGGTGGAAGCACAGGCAGAAGAGCTGCTGCAGAAAATGGGACTCACAGGAAAAGAAAAGGCGTATCCGTGTCAGCTTTCCGGCGGTCAGTGTCAGAGGGTTGCGATTGCGCGTGCGCTGATGCTGAACCCGAAGGTGCTCTTTTTTGATGAGCCGACTTCGGCGCTCGACCCGGAGCTGACAGGCGAGGTGCTGAAGGTCATCAAATCCCTTGCGGAGATGAATATGACCATGGTGATCGTTACCCACGAGATGAATTTTGCCCGGGAGATTTCCAACCGCGTTATCTTTATGGACCAGGGCGTGATCGCCGTGGAAGGAACGCCGGACGAAGTCTTCGATTCCGAAAATGCCAGAATGCAGGGCTTTTTGGGAAAATTTCGTGAGAAGTAACGACGTTGCACTTGCCTAAAAAAACAACATGCGTTATACTAGAGCGTGGTTGAAACGTATTTCAAACACGCTCTTTATACGTCCCGTTCTGTTTTTGGGATGAAAAAGAGCGGGGATAAAAGAGAAACCGAATACACATTTTGACAAGAAAAGGAGAATCGTGTCTATGAGCGGAACTGACAGATATGTAAGCCCTCTTTCCGAACGTTATGCAAGCAAGGAGATGCAGTACATCTTCTCTCCGGATATGAAATTCCGTACCTGGAGAAAGTTATGGATTGCGCTGGCTGAGACAGAAAAAGAACTGGGACTTTCTATTACAGATGAGCAGATCGAAGAACTGAAAGCAAATGCCGAGAACATTAACTACGATGTGGCAAAAGAAAGAGAGAAAGTCTGCCGTCATGACGTAATGTCCCATGTGTATGCCTACGGCGTACAGTGTCCGAAAGCAAAAGGAATTATCCATCTGGGAGCAACCAGCTGCTACGTAGGCGACAATACCGATATCATTGTCATGAACGAAGCCTTAAAGCTGGTGAAGAAAAAACTGGTGAACGTTATCGCTGAGCTGGCAAAATTTGCGGATACCTACAAAGACCAGCCGACCCTTGCCTTCACCCACTTCCAGCCGGCACAGCCGACCACCGTCGGAAAACGTGCAACCCTGTGGATGCAGGAGTTCTTAATGGACCTTGAAGATCTCGAGTACGTACAGAGCACCTTAAAGCTGCTCGGCTCCAAAGGAACAACAGGCACACAGGCAAGCTTTTTAGAGCTGTTCGACGGAGATCAGGAGACCATCGACAAGATCGATCCGATGATCGCTGAGAAAATGGGCTTCAAGAACTGCTATCCTGTTTCCGGACAGACGTATTCCAGAAAAGTCGATACGAGAGTATTAAACGTTCTGGCAGGCATTGCGGCAAGCGCAACAAAATTCTCCAACGACATCCGTCTTCTGCAGCACTTAAAAGAAGTTGAGGAGCCGTTCGAGAAAGGACAGATCGGATCTTCCGCCATGGCATACAAGAGAAATCCGATGAGAAGCGAGCGTATCGCATCCCTGTCCCGTTATGTGATCACCGATGCATTAAATCCGGCCATCACCTCTTCTGTACAGTGGTTTGAGAGAACCCTCGATGACTCTGCAAACAAGAGACTTTCCATTCCGGAAGGCTTCCTTGCCATCGACGGTATCCTGGATCTGTGCATGAACGTCGTAGACGGACTTGTGGTTTATCCAAAGGTTATCTTAAAACACATGATGGCAGAGCTTCCGTTTATGGCAACTGAGAATATCATGATGGATGCGGTAAAAGCAGGCGGCGACCGTCAGGAGCTGCATGAGAGAATCCGCGAGCTGTCCATGATCGCCGGAAAACATGTCAAAGAGGAAGGCCGCGACAATGATCTTCTGGATCTGATCGCAGCGGATGAGATGTTCCATCTGACCAAAGAAGAGCTGGAAAAGACGATGGATCCGTCCAAATACACAGGCCGCGCATCCGTACAGGTTGACGCATTCCTGAAGAACGTAGTCAATCCGGTGCTTGAGGCAAACAAAGAGGCACTTGGCATGACTGCGGAAATCAACGTCTGATGCGTTTGATAAACAGAAATAATAAAAAAACAAATTTTATAAGTAATAATAAGTTTTACTTATGAAGAAAACATGGTATACTATGCATAAACGGCCGAAAAAAAGAGGCCGCAAGTATACGTTGAATTAGGAGGATGTCACATGATTAAGGCAGTAGTAGGAGCAAACTGGGGAGACGAGGGAAAAGGTAAGATTACCGATATGCTCGCAAAAGAGGCAGACATTATTGTCCGTTTCCAGGGTGGTGCGAATGCAGGCCATACCATTGTAAACAACTATGGAAAGTTTGCACTTCATACCCTTCCATCCGGCGTATTTTACAGCCACACAACAAGCGTAATCGGAAACGGTGTTGCACTCAACATTCCGGTTCTGATCAAAGAGTTAAATGAGATCGTTTCGAAGGGAGTGCCGGCACCGAAAATCAAAATTTCCGACCGTGCACAGATGGTAATGCCGTACCACATCTTGTTCGATCAGTATGAGGAAGAGCGTCTGGGCGGAAAATCCTTTGGTTCCACCAAATCCGGTATCGCTCCGTTCTACTCAGATAAATATGCAAAAATCGGTTTCCAGGTAAACGAGCTGTTCGACGATGAGCACCTGAAAGAGAAACTGAAATCCGTATGCGAAACCAAGAACATTCTGCTCGAGCATCTGTATCACAAACCGCAGTTAAATCCGGATGAGATCTATGCAGAGCTGATGGAATACAAAAAAATGGTTGAGCCATACGTATGCGATACTTCCGCATTCCTGTGGAACGCGATTCAGGAAGGCAAGGAGATCCTGCTTGAGGGTCAGCTTGGTTCCTTAAAAGACCCGGATCACGGAATTTACCCGATGGTAACTTCTTCTTCCACACTGGCCGGCTACGGCGCAGTAGGAGCAGGTGTTCCGCCATATGAAATCAAGAAAATCGTAACCGTATGCAAAGCTTACTCCAGCGCAGTAGGAGCAGGTGCTTTCGTTTCCGAGATCTTCGGCGATGAGGCAGATGAGCTCAGAAGACGCGGCGGAGACGGCGGAGAGTTCGGTGCAACCACAGGCCGCCCGAGACGTATGGGATGGTTCGACTGTGTTGCTTCCCGTTACGGCTGCAGAATGCAGGGTACCACCGATGTAGCGTTCACCGTACTTGACGTACTTGGCTATCTGGATGAGATTCCGGTCTGCACAGCATACGAAGTAGACGGAAAAGAAATCCACGATTTCCCGAACACCAGCATTCTTGAGAAAGCAAAACCGGTTCTGAAAACCCTTCCGGGATGGAAATGCGATATCCGCGGCATCAAGAAATACGAGGATCTGCCGGAGAACTGCAGAAACTACATCGAGTTTGTAGAGAAAGAAATCGGATTCCCGATCACCATGATCTCCAACGGACCGGGAAGAGACGATATCATTTACCGCAATAAATAATTCAGGCGGTTTTTAGAGGATTTTTATGAAAAAAGCAGGACAGCTTCTCGCAGTTCTGACAGCGGCTTCCGTGCTGCTGTCGGGCTGTGAGAAGTTAAAAGATGTGACAACGACATCTGTCTATGTGAGCAAAAATGGTGTTGTGACAGAAGCCATTGTGGAAGATTACAGCAAAGACGATGATTACACGGAAGACGAACTGAAGGTCTTTGTGGAGGATGACATCAAAAAATTCACAGAGGAGCGCGGCGATGCGGATTCCGTGAAGCTGGAAAAATGCCAGATCAAAGAGGACAAGGTGGAGATCCGGATGGAATACGGAGATTACCAGTCCTACGCGGATTATCACGGAGCAGAATTTTTCGCAGGCACGCTGGATGAGGCAGAAGAAGCGGGATATGATTTTTCCGCTTCCTTTGTCGATTCTAAAGGCAATGAGGTTTCAGTCGAAGATGCGGTCAAAGGCGTTAAGCATGTACGCGTGATTGTCTGCGAGGAGCCGCTGGAAATCGTAACGGAAGATCCGGTGCTCTGCGTTTCCGGTACAGCCGTGATCAAAGGAAAAAACACGGTGGATACGGCCGGCGAGTGGACCACAAAGTCCACAGAGAGTGCTTCTGCGTCATCATCAGAGCAGACTAAGACAGAAGAAACAGAGCAGGAATATGAGCAGGACGTTCTTCTTGCCAGTCCTGTTATTGTTGTTTATGGTAAGTAAACAAATAAAATAGAGGAGTAACTAACTATGGAAAAGACAATGGACAAAATTGTGGCAGTAGCAAAATCCAGAGGTTTTGTATATCCGGGTTCCGAAATTTACGGCGGCCTGGCAAATACCTGGGATTACGGCCCGCTCGGTGTTGAACTGAAAAACAACGTGAAAAAAGCATGGTGGCAGAAATTCGTCATGGAGAGCCCGCACAACGTAGGCGTTGACTGTGCGATCCTGATGAACCCGCAGACATGGGTAGCTTCCGGTCATCTCGGCGGATTTTCCGATCCTCTGATGGACTGTAAGGAATGCCATGAGCGTTTCCGTGCAGATAAACTGATCGAGGATTTCTGTGAGGAAAAAGGCATCGAAATCGAAGGCGGCAGCGTAGATGCATGGTCTCAGGAAGAGATGAAAAACTTTATTGAAGAGCATCAGATTCCGTGTCCGTCCTGCGGAAAACACAACTTTACCGATATCCGTCAGTTCAACCTGATGTTCAAAACCTTCCAGGGTGTTACAGAGGATGCGAAGAACACCGTATATCTTCGTCCGGAGACTGCACAGGGTATCTTCGTAAACTTCAAAAACGTACAGCGTACTTCCAGAAAGAAAATTCCGTTCGGAATCGGTCAGATCGGTAAATCTTTCCGTAACGAGATTACACCGGGTAACTTCACCTTCCGTACCCGTGAGTTCGAGCAGATGGAGCTGGAGTTCTTCTGCGAGCCTGGCACCGATCTTGACTGGTTCCAGTACTGGAGAGGCTTCTGCATCAACTGGCTGAAGAGCCTCGGCATGAAAGACGAAGAGATGCGTGCAAGAGACCATTCTCCGGAAGAGCTGTGCTTCTACAGCAAGGGAACAACCGATATCGAGTTCCTGTTCCCGTTCGGATGGGGCGAGCTGTGGGGAATCGCAGACCGTACCGATTACGACCTGACTCAGCATCAGAATGTATCCGGACAGGATATGACCTATTTCGATCCAGAGAAGAACGAGAAATACATCCCGTATGTTATCGAGCCGTCTCTTGGTGCTGACCGTGTCGTTCTGGCATTCCTGTGCAGCGCTTATGACGAGGAAGTTCTCGACGCAGAGAAGAATGATGTTCGTACCGTGATGCATTTCCATCCGGCACTGGCACCGGTAAAAATCGGTGTGCTTCCGCTTTCCAAGAAGCTGAACGAGGGCGCTGAGAAAGTCTTTGCAGAGCTGTCCAAGAAATACAACTGCGAGTTTGATGACCGTGGAAATATCGGAAAACGGTATCGCCGTCAGGATGAGATCGGTACTCCGTACTGCATCACCTACGACTTCGATTCCGAGACCGATGGTGCTGTTACCGTCCGTGACCGTGACACCATGGAGCAGGAGAGAATTAAAATTGAGGATCTCGATGCTTACTTTGCAGATAAATTTACTTTCTAATCTGGCTTTTTAGTCCGGAAAAAGAGTAGAAAAAAAGGATTCCCACTCGAGGGAATCCTTTTTTGTATACTTTGTATTACTCAATAATCGTACCTGTTTTTCCCTGGAATCCGGCGAGTGCGGAATCAATGGAAGTGATGACTGCGGTACGGCCGATGCCTTTCTCGAGGAAAGAAACAGCTGCTTCCATCTTCGGCAGCATGGAGTTTTCTCCGAACTGGCCTTCTGCGATGTATTTCTTCGCGTCAGCAACGGTGATGTGCTCCAGCGGTTTTTCGTCCGGGGTACCGTAGTTGATGGAAACGTTTTCCACGCTGGTCAGGATCATCAGCATGTCTGCGTTCAGCATTTCTGCCATCAGGCCGCTGGTGAGGTCTTTTTCGATGACTGCGGATGCACCCTTTAACTCTTCATTCTGCGGGAGAACCGGGATTCCGCCGCCGCCTGCTGCGATGACAACCTGTCCGGCATCGAGAAGAAGACGGATGGAGTCGATCTCTACGATATCCTGCGGCTTCGGAGCAGCAACGATTCGGCGGTAGCCGTCCTCGGTTTTCGTTACGTAGTTTCCTTTTTCTTCCTCTGAGTCAGCCTCCTCTTTGGTAAGCGTACGGCCGATCAGTTTGACCGGATTGTTGAAGGCATCGTCGTACGGATCTACTTCAACCTGTGTAAGAATCGTGGATGTGGTTTTGAAGATTCCCCTGCGGAGAAGCTCAGCACGGATGGCGTTCTGCAGGTCGTAGCCGATGTAGCCTTCGCTCATAGCGGAGCAGACAGACATCGGGGCTGCGCTGTAGTCGGTGTGCATTTTGCCGAATTCATTCATCGCCATGTGGATCATGCCGACCTGCGGCGCATTGCTGTGGGTGATGACAACATCAGCGCCGGCAGCAACGAGATCTGCGATTACTTTTGCGGAACGTTTTACGGCTGCTTTCTGTTCCGGCAGCGTCGTTCCAAGAGCTTTGTGTCCCAGTGCAACAACTATTTTTTTTCTTTTCATTGGAAGATACCTCTCTTTGCAGTTCATAGATTTTGATACGAAAAAACCAGGCATCAATATAAAACTATTATAAAGTTTATGGGGGCAAAAATCAAGAAGAAACCGACATTGCGCACATTGAAATGTTTTTCGGACTATGGTATTCTATAAAAGTATCTGAGTCGTAGGGATTTGAAACGTGAAAGGGAGGTCCCGGCATGAAAAACATGCGCACGTTACAAAAACGGATCGCATATCAGCTCCAGCAGGGCAGTCTGGATGCGGAAGTTACAGGAATCACATGCGACAGCAGAAAAGTACAGCCGCAGAACGTGTTTGTCTGCATCCGCGGAAACAGGATGGACGGGCACGTATATGCAGAAGAAGCAGTCGAGAGGGGCGCTGCTGTCCTGGTTGCGGAGCGGGAACTGGAAGGGATTCCGGAAAAGGTAACCGTACTCGTAGTAAAGGACAGCAGAGAAGCACTCGCACAGCTTTCCTGTGCCTGGGAGGACGATCCGGCGCAGCACCTTGTGACAATCGGAGTGACCGGCACGAAGGGAAAGACGACGACGGCATATATGATTTACGAAATCCTGCGAAAAGCAGGGATCCGCGCAGGACTCATCGGAACGATCGAGACGAGGATCGGGGAAAAAAGCATTCCGTCAGAAAATACAACGCCGGAGCCTGTTGTGCTGCAGAAGCTGTTTTCTGAAATGATGCGGGAGGGCTGCACCCATGTTGTGATGGAGGTTTCCTCGCAGGCGGAAAAACAGCACCGGTGTGATGGATTTACGTTTGATTACGGTGTGTTCACCAACATTGGAAACGACCACATTGGCGCCGGGGAGCATGCATCGTTTGCAGAATATCTGTCCTGCAAAAAGAAGCTGCTTCGCACCTGCAGAACCGGAATTGTAAACCGGGATGACAAAAGGTTTCCGGAGATCATAAGGCAGAGCACCTGCCGTCTGGTGACATTCGGATGCAGGGAAAAAGCTGATTTTATGGCAGCAGATGCAGCACTCGATCAGGCGCCCGGCGTGCTCGGTGTCTCATACCGGGTGCAGGGCGCAGCGGATTTTCCGGTACGGGTAGATCTGCCGGGTCTGTTTTCCGTTTCCAACTCGCTTGCCGCCATTGCGGTCTGCGCGCAGATGGGAATCCCGGAAAAGGCGATGCAGGAGGCACTTTCCGCAGTCCGCGTCCGTGGGCGGTGTGAGGCAGTTCCGGTGTATCCGGAAATGACGCTTCTCATTGACTACGCACACAATGCGATGAGCCTCGAAAGCCTGTTAAAGACACTGCGGAAATACCATCCGAAGCGCCTGATCTGTCTCTTCGGCTGCGGCGGAAACCGCGCGCGGAACCGGAGATTCCAGATGGGAGAGGTGTCGGGGCGTCTGGCGGATCTGACCGTCATCACCTCGGACAATCCGCGGGATGAGGAACCACAGGCGATTCTGGACGATATCCGGACGGGAATCGGGAAAACAGAAGGCGCTTTCGTTGAGATTGCAGACCGTAAGGAGGCGATCCGGTATGTGATCGAAAACCGGCAGCCGGGCGATCTCGTGGTGCTCGCGGGAAAAGGCCACGAAACGTATCAGATCCGGAAGGGGAAACGGTACGAGATGGATGAGCGCGTGCTGATCCGGGAAATACTGGAAGAAAGTAAGGGGAATGTATGAGCAGCGTTTACGCTGATGTAATCGTAGATATCACAAATGAAAAACTGGACCGGACCTTTCAGTACAAGGTTCCGCCGGAACTGACAGGGGAGATCGGTCCGGGAACGGCGGTACAGATTCCGTTTGGAAACGGAAACCGTACGATCACCGGCTATGTGCTTTCCGTCGGAAACGAGCCGAAATATCCGCAGGACCGGATGAAGGCCATCCTTGCGGTACAAAAGGATGCGGCGACTGTAGAGACGAAGCTCATCGCGCTCGCCGCGTGGATGCGTCATACGTACGGATCGACGATGATCCAGGCGTTAAAGACGGTGCTTCCGGTCAAAGTAAAGGCGCGCGGGAAAGAAACCCGCGAAATTGCGCTTCTTGCAGATCCCGCAGAGTGTGAGGAGCTGCTGGAAAACTACAGAAAGAAAAATTATAAAGCGAGAATCCGTCTCTTAAACGCGCTGCTGGCCCAGCCGGTTCTTCCAGGGCCGGTTGTGAGCAAGGAACTGAAAATCACGGCAGATACGCTGCACGTGATGGAAGAGCAGGGCGTGTTGGAAATCCGCCGTACGAGCACCTGGAGAAATCCGGTATCCGATGCGGCAGGAAGAACAACTGCGGGAAAACCAAACGAACAGCAGCAGGCCGTGGTGGACGGCATTCGAAAGGAATGGGAAGGGCAGAACCGCCCCTGCCTGATCCGCGGTGTGACGGGAAGCGGCAAAACGCTCGTCTATATGGAGCTGATGGAGCGAGTGCTGAAGGAAGGAAAACAGGTGATCGTGCTGATCCCGGAGATTGCGCTGACGTATCAGAACGTGGAGCGGTTCTGCGCACGGTTTGGAACAAGGGTCACGGTGGTCAATTCGCGGATGACACCGTCCGAGCGCGCCGACCAGATGGAGCGCGCGCGGCGCGGGGAGGTCAGTATTATGATCGGTCCGCGTTCCGCACTCTTTGCACCGTTTCCGGATCTGGGGCTGATCGTAATCGATGAGGAGCATGAAACCTCCTATAAAAGTGAAGTGACGCCGCGCTACCATGCAAGGGAGACCGCCGTGCGCCGCGCCGGGCTGGAGCATGCCCATGTGGTGATGGGTTCGGCAACGCCGTCGGTGGATGCTTCTTACGCCTGCGAGACGGGAGCGTACGCGCTGTTCCGGATGGATGCGCGGTACGGAAATGCAGCACTTCCGTCCGTATGGATCGCGGATATGCGGGAAGAATTACAGATGGGAAACCGTTCGATTCTGTCCGGAAAACTGCGGGAAGAGATCGAAAAACGGCTTGAAAAAAAGGAACAGGTTGTACTGTTTCTGAACCGCAGAGGCTATGCGGGCTTCGTCTCGTGCCGTGCATGCGGCCATGTGATGAAATGCCCGCACTGCGATGTATCACTGACAGCACACAATAACGGAAAGCTCGTCTGCCATTACTGCGGTTATGAAACACCGCAGGTACATGCGTGCCCGTCGTGCGGTTCCCCGTACATCGGCGGCTTCCGTGCCGGCACACAGCAGATCGAGCAGAACGTGAAAAAGCTGTTTCCAAAGGCACGCGTTCTTAGGATGGACGGCGACACGACAAAAACGAAAAACAGTTATGAAGAAATCCTGTCCTCATTTGCGGCGGGGGAGGCTGATATCCTGATTGGAACCCAGATGATCGTAAAAGGCCACGATTTCCCGAATGTCACGCTGGTGGGAGCGCTGGCGGCGGATCTCTCCCTGAATGCAGTCGA
Source organism: Blautia sp. AM42-2 (assembly GCF_003480245.1). NCBI lineage: Bacteria > Bacillati > Bacillota > Clostridia > Lachnospirales > Lachnospiraceae > Blautia > Blautia sp. AM42-2. Next base: position 66,885 of record NZ_QUIM01000007.1, on the reverse strand, counting down.
TTACCGTGCCGGGGAGCGTACGTTCCAGCTGCTGACGCAGGCAGTCGGCCGCGCCGGAAGAGGCGAAAAGCCGGGAATGGCAGTCATTCAGACGTACCATCCCGAACATTACAGCATTCAGACGGCGGCAGAGCAGGATTACGGGACATTTTATGAGAAAGAAATGGACTACCGCCGTCTGATGGGATATCCCCCGGCGGCGGAGCTTCTGGCGATCCACGGAGCCGGGGAGGATGAAGCGCATCTGACGCAGGCGATGGAATACATTCGCAGATATCTCATCCGCATCCGGGGAAACCGCGAAGTCCAGATCATCGGCCCGGCAAGTGAGGCAGTGTCGAAAATCAATGACCTGTACCGCATGGCCGTGTATGTACGCGCGCCGCAGGAAGAGGTGCTGGCAGAGCTGCGGGAAAAACTGGAGCGGTATATCGAGATTAACAAAGGCTTCCGTACCGTTTATTTACAGTTTGACTTCAGCAGAAAGTATTAGTTTTTTCATACTATTTACACATAGATTATTTATAATAGAAGAGCAAAAGAAAGGAAAAGAATTATGGCAATCAGAGAAATCAGAGTCGTAGGCGACCGCGTATTAACAAAAAAATGCAGACCGGTGGAGAAGATGACACCAAGAATCAGCGAGCTGATCGACGACATGTTTGACACCATGTATGAGGCAAACGGTGTCGGCCTTGCCGCACCGCAGGTCGGCATCTTAAAGAGAATCGTAGTCATGGATGTGGATGGAACCCCACATCTTCTGATCAATCCGGAAATCCTGGAGACTTCCGGAAGCCAGACAGGAGCAGAAGGCTGCTTAAGCCTTCCGGGAAAATCCGGTACAGTAACCCGTCCGAATTACGTAAAGGTAAGAGCGCTGGACCGCGACATGCAGCCGTTTGAACTGGAGGGAACCGAACTTCTTGCCCGCTGCATCTGCCACGAGTGCGATCACCTCGACGGACATATGTATACAGAAAAAGTAGAAGGCGAACTCTGGGACAACACGTACGATGAGTATGAGGAGTACGAGGACGAAGAGTAAGTCTTAAAATAAAGGAGATGACTTCAGATGAAAGTGGTATTTATGGGAACCCCGGATTTCTCCGTGGGAACACTTGAGGCACTCGTGGAGGCCGGTTATGAGATCACAGGCGTTGTGACCCAGCCGGACAAACCGAAGGGCCGCGGAAAACAGATGATGCCGACACCGGTGAAAGAGGCAGCCGAAAAACACGGCCTTCCGGTCTATCAGCCGCGCCGCGTGCGGGATGCAGAGGCGATCGAGGAGATCCGGAAAATGGAGCCGGATGTGATCGTTGTCGTTGCATTCGGCCAGATTATTCCAAAAGAGATTTTGGACATGCCGAAATACGGATGCATCAACGTTCATGCATCCCTGCTTCCGGCTTACCGCGGAGCAGCGCCGATCCAGTGGGCTGTCATGAACGGCGATGAAGTGAGCGGCGTAACCATTATGAAGATGGATGAAGGCCTCGACACAGGCGATATGCTGACGAAAGTGGAAGTTCCGCTTGCAGCAGATGAGACCGGCGGCAGTCTCTTTGACAAGCTCGCCGCAGCCGGAGCAAAACTTCTGGTGGAGACACTTCCAAAACTTGAAAAAGGCGAAGTGACACCGGAAAAACAGCCGGAGATAAGCACTACAGAGTATGCGCGGATGATCAAAAAAGAAGACGGAAAGATCGACTGGACGAAGAGTGCCGTTGAGATCGAACGTCAGATCCGTGCGATGAGCCCGTGGCCGAGTGCTTTTACAAAAGTAAACGGAAAGAACCTGAAAATCTGGGATGCCAAAGTCATTGCCATGTTCGGCGGCGATCTATTCTCGAAAATTCCGGGACAGAATCCGACGAAGAGTGCCGGAAAAGTCTGGGTGGCAGATGAGACAGGTCTCCATGTAAAGACGGGAGACGGCATTCTGGTGATCGAGGAGCTGCAGCTCGAAGGAAAGAAACGGATGAAAACCGCCGATTTCCTGCGCGGCTATGCGATCGAGCCGGGTACCAGACTTGGCGAATAAAAGAGAAAAAGCAACCTGAAGTTAAGGCGGGGAACTGCACAGCGGTGTGATGGCTGCTGTGCCTGAGAAAAAAGGAGAAAAACGATATGGGACTTTTTTATGACAGTACGTATCTGCTGGTGATTCTTGCCGCACTGATTTCCATGGCGGTATCCGCCCGCATGAACACGATTTTCAGCAAATATCAGACCGTCCGCTCGTACAGCGGCATGACGGGACGCGAGGCGGCGATGCGCATTCTGCATCAGGCCGGCATCTACGATGTGACCGTCCGCCACGTATCCGGTAAACTGACCGATCACTATGATCCGCGGACAAAAACCGTGAATTTATCGGATGCGGTTTACGATTCAACCTCGGTCGCAGCGATCGGCGTCGCAGCGCATGAGTGCGGCCATGCCGTACAGCACAATACGGATTACGTGCCGCTGAAAGTAAGAAGCGCCATTGTTCCGGCAGCGAATCTTGGATCCCAGCTTTTCTGGCCGCTGTTCCTGATCGGACTGATTTTCAGCCTTCCGATGCTGGTGAAAGCCGGTATCTGGCTGTTTGTGCTGGCACTGGCATTCCAGGTGGTAACACTTCCGGTCGAGTTCGATGCGTCGAGAAGAGCATTAAAAATGCTCAGTGAGGGCGGTATGGTGACAGAGACGGAACACGACGGAGTCAAGAAAGTACTCTGGGCTGCAGCCATGACATACGTGGCAGCGGTGATCGGTTCTCTGCTGCAGCTGCTCCGGCTGCTGATTTTATCCGGAGCATTTAGGAGAAATGATGACTGATACAATCAATACAAGAGAGCTGATTATGAACATTCTGCTTGAGATGGACAGGGAGAAAACGCCCTGCCATCTTGCTGTAAGGGACGCCCTCGATAAATACCAGTTCCTGCCGCGGCAGGACCGTGCGTTTATCAAGCGGGTCTGCGAGGGAACCGTGGAATACGGCATCCAGAATGACTACATCATTAATCAGTATTCCAAAATCAAGATCAACAAATGCAAGCCGGTGATTCGTGCGATCTTACGGATGTCGGTGTACCAGATCCGTTTTCTTGACGCAGTACCGGATTCGGCAGTCGTCAATGAGGCGGTGAAACTGGCGGAAAAGAAGCATTTTTACAATTTAAAGGGCTTTGTCAACGGCGTTCTGCGCACGATCGTGCGGGAGAAAGATCATCTGCCGATGCCGAAGGAGAACAATACTACGCAGTATCTTTCCGTGAAATACTCCATGCCGGAATTTCTGGTTGAGGAGTTCGTATCCCAGTACGGAAAAGAAACGGCAGAAACGATGATGGCGGATTTCCTGAAAGAAAAACAGGTGACGATCCGTATCAACCACTGGAACAATACGCTCGAGGAGACGAAGAAAAGCCTGGAAAGCCAGGGGGCAGAGCTGGAAAAAGCGCCGTATCTTGGCGAGGCGTTCTATCTGAAAAACTTTGAGACGATCGCATCACTGAATGCCTTCCAGAAAGGCCGGTTCCAGATTCAGGATGTGAGCTCCATGATGGCGGCGCATCTGGCGGATCCAAAGCCGGGTGACCAGGTGCTGGATCTCTGCGCGGCACCGGGCGGAAAGAGCCTCCATGCAGCAGATAAAATGAGAAATCAGGGATGCGTGGAAGCGCGTGATCTCACCGAATACAAGGTCGATCTGATCCGGGAAAATGTGCAGAGAGCAGGTGTTTCCTGCGTCGTGCCGAAGGTAAAAGATGCGGAACAGCTCGATGCAGAATGGATCGGAAAAGCGGACGTTGTGATTGCGGACCTGCCGTGCACCGGATACGGCGTCATCGGCAGAAAGCCGGATATCAAATATTACGCTTCAAAAGAAAAAGAAGAGGAGCTGGTACGGATTCAGCGGGCAATCCTTGCAAATGCCGCATCGTACGTAAAGCCGGGCGGCACACTGCTGTACAGCACATGTACCGTCAACAGAAAAGAAAACAGCGAGAATGCCGCATGGTTTCTGGAACAGTTCCCGTTTGAAGCAGTCAGTCTGGATGAACTGCTGCCGGATGAGCTGAAAAGCGGAGAAACGGCCAAAGGACAGCTGCAGCTGATCCCGGGGGTACACAAGACAGACGGATTTTTCCTTGCAAAATTCCGGAAAACAGAGGAAGGACGGGCGTAACAGATGGATATTAAATCAATGACCTTAGACGAATTAAAGGACGCCTGCCAGCAGATGGGAGAAAAGCCATTCCGTGCCAAACAGTTATACGACTGGATGCATCATCGTCTGGCGGGCAGCTACGATGAGATGACGAATCTCTCGCTTGCCTTCCGGGAAAAATTAAAGGAACAGTATCCGCTTACCTGTCTCGAAAAAGTGCAGGTGCAGGAGTCCAAAATCGACGGAACGAGAAAATACCTGTTCCGCCTTAGCGACGGCAACGTGATCGAGAGCGTCTGGATGAAGTACCACCACGGAAATTCCGTCTGCATCTCATCCCAGGTCGGCTGCCGGATGGGCTGCCGCTTCTGCGCGTCCACAATCGGCGGACTCGTGCGGTGCCTGACTCCGTCGGAGATGCTCGACCAGATTTACCGGATTCAGGAGGACACCGGGGAGCGGGTCTCCAATCTGGTTGTCATGGGAACGGGTGAGCCGATGGACAATTACGACAATCTGGTGCGCTTCGTACGGCTGCTTTCGAGCCAGGAAGGACTCAACATCAGCCAGAGAAACATCACCGTTTCCACCTGCGGAATCGTGCCGAATATGTACAAATTGGCAGATGAGGGACTACAGATCACCCTGGCACTTTCCCTTCATGCGCCGAACGATGAAAAGCGCCGCGAGCTGATGCCGATTGCCAATAAATATTCCATTGATGAAATTCTCGATGCATGCCGCAATTACTTTGCAAAAACAGGCCGTCGGATTACATTTGAGTACTCTCTCGTTGGCGGGAAAAATGACAGCGAAGCCGATGCAAAAGAGCTTTCCGCGCGGATTTCGGATATCAACTGTCATGTAAATCTGATCCCGGTCAACCCGATCAAAGAGCGCGATTACGTGAAATCAACGAAAAAAGTCGTAGAGAATTTCAAAAATAAACTTGAAAAATACGGAATTAATGTTACTATTAGAAGGGAAATGGGCGCCGATATTGACGGAGCCTGTGGACAGTTAAGAAAAAGTTTTATCGATAAATCAAACGAACAGCCGTAAAAAGCGGCTGTCAATACAGGAGAAAAAAGCATGAAGGTATTTTCTGCAACCGATATCGGACAGAAACGGACGATGAACCAGGATTTTGTGTTTGCCTCCGCCTCTCCGGTCGGAAACCTTCCGAACCTCTTTGTCGTTGCAGACGGCATGGGAGGCCATAACGCGGGCGATTTTGCTTCGCGTTACGGTGTTTCTGTACTGGTGGAATCTGTAAAAAGGGATACGAATTTCAACCCGGTGCGGATCATTCGGCATGGAATTGAAGCAGCAAACAGCCAGATTTTTGAGCAGGCAAAACGAGATATATCCATGGAAGGCATGGGTACGACGATGGTAGTAGCTACGGTTGTCGGCAACTATGCCTACGTTGCAAACGTAGGAGACAGCAGGCTGTATCTGGCAGCAGATGGCACGTTTGACCAGGTGACGCAGGACCATTCCCTGATCGCAGAGATGGTGCGCCTTGGAGAACTCACTCCCGAGCAGGCGCGGAATCACCCGGACAAAAACATTATTACCAGAGCAGTAGGCACACAGGATACCGTAAAGATTGATTTCTTTGACATTCAGCTTGAAGAGGGCAATCAATTGGTGATGTGCTCGGACGGCCTTTCCAACATGGTAACGGATGAGGAGATTTTCGAACTCATCTGCCGAGAAGACGGTGAGGACAAGGCGAAACGTTTAATTGATAAAGCAAATGCAAATGGCGGCAGAGACAATATCGCAGTCATTGTCGTTGAACCATTTACAAACGAGGTGAAAGAATGTTAAAAGAGGGCGTTATTTTAGGAGAACGATATGAGATCATAAGCCGGATCGGTTCCGGCGGTATGGCTGATGTCTACAAAGCAAAAGACCACAAGCTGAACCGCATGGTGGCCGTCAAGGTTTTAAAACCGGAATTCCGGGAGGATAAAACCTTTATCCGCAAGTTCCGCACGGAGGCACAGGCCGCAGCAGGACTGTCCCATCCGAATATTGTAAACGTGTACGATGTCGGGGAGGACCGCGGCGTTTACTATATCGTCATGGAGCTTGTCGAGGGAATTACTCTGAAGGATTACATTGACCGCAAAGGGAAACTGAGCGTAAAAGAGGCAACCAGCATCGCCATTCAGGTTTCCCTTGGTCTTGAAGCAGCACACAACCGCAATATTGTACACCGCGATGTCAAACCGCAGAACATCATCATTTCCACAGACGGAAAAGTAAAACTTTCCGACTTTGGTATTGCAAAGGCAACTTCTTCCAATACGATCAGTTCGAACGTTATGGGAAGTGTACATTACAGCTCTCCGGAGCAGGTGCGCGGCGGATATTCGGACTATAAGAGTGATATCTATTCCCTTGGCATCACCATGTACGAGATGGTAACCGGAAGAGTGCCGTTTGACGGCGATACCACCGTTGCCATCGCAATCAAGCATCTGCAGGAGGAGATTGAATCTCCATCCAAATATACCCCGAACCTTCCGTTCGCACTGGAGCAGATCATCTTAAAATGTACCCAGAAGAGCCCGGACCGCCGTTACAATAACATGGCGGAGCTGATCGACGACTTGAAGCATTCGCTGATGGAGCCGCAGGGCAATTTCGTAAAAGTAACTCCGTTAAGTTCTCACGCCGAGACTGTTATGGTATCCGCAGAGGAGTTAAGCCAGATCCGTTCCGGCGCAGCAGCAAAGGCAAATGCGCAGACGGCAGAGGAGCCGGCCCGCAAGCGCTACAGCAAGATCGAGGATGAGGAAGAGGACGAAGATTACAGCTACGAGGACGAAGAAGACGAGGATGAGGACGAAGAAGAGGATGACCGCGATTCCTACGATGAGGATGACGACGATTCCTACTACGACGATGACGACGACGATGACAAAGCCGGAAACAAACTCGAAAAGATCATCACAATCGGCGGTTTTGCGATTGCAGCCATCATCATCTGCATGCTGATCTACTTTATTGCACAGGCAGCCGGCATTGTCGGCGGAAAAGGACCGACCGCAGCTTCTTCCAGTTCCGCATCATCTTCGAGCAGCACGGAAGTTGTTTCTTCCAGCAGCAAAGAAGAGGAAAAAGTAACCGTTCCGGATCTGACCAATAAAACCGAGGCAGATGCAACCGCACTGGCAAACAGCCTGAAGCTTGGTGTAGTCAACGGCGGAACCGAGGCATCGGATGTCATTGAAGCAGGAAAGATCTGCCGCCAGGATCTGAAACCGGGAACGAAAGTCGATAAAAATGCAACGATTACGTATTATGTAAGCTCCGGAAAAGAAACTGTAACGATTCCGACCGGCATTGTGGGAACACAGAAAGACGCTGCAAGCGCTGCTCTGACCCAGCTTGGACTTCAGGTTTCTACCACAGAGGATTTCAGCGATACCGTTGCCGAAGGATACGTAATTTCCGTTGATCCGGCCGAAGGAAGCCAGGTTGCACCGGAATCCACCGTTACCCTCGTTGTCAGCAAGGGATCAAAGGACGCGGAAGAAATTGCAATCCGTGATGTAATTGGTCTGGATGAGGAAACTGCAAAATCAATCCTGAGCGATTTCAATATTATTGTAAAAACAGGAACCAGCAGCAAGGTGGCCGAGGGTGAAGTCATGGAGGTTGACCCGGCAATCGGAACCAAAGTAAAGAAAGGTTCTGACGTTACGATTTATGTCAATAGCCCGAGTGCACAGCCAACGACGCCGGATGAGAATACACCGACCCCGACACCGGCAGAGCCGGGCGCAAATACCGCTACGGATGTTACCTGGTCCTGCAGCCAGACCTTAAGTGCGCCGGATCAGTATCAGGGTGGTATTGCAAAAATTGAGCTGATCCAGGATGATGGGAACGGAAACGAGACCTCCATCACCATCATGGACGGACAGGCCATTACGAGCTGGCCGTATTCTGTCAACACCAACTGGAGTGCTTCATCGTCTGCTTCTTCTACCGGAAGAATCGTCTTCTATGAGATGGATTCGAGCGGAAGTTATCAGGCAATTGCACAGTACCCATCGGTTCCGTTGAGTGAAGGTTGAGTATGACAGGAAAGATTATGAAAGGAATTGCCGGATTCTACTACGTAGACGTGGAAGAATCCGGCATTTATGAGTGCAAAGCAAAAGGAATTTTCCGGAAGGAAGGCCAGAAACCGCTCGTCGGAGACCTTGTGGAAATCGAGATTCTGGATGAAGCGGAAAAAACAGGAAATATGACCCGGATTCTGCCGCGAAAAAATGAACTGATCCGTCCGGCAGTAGCCAATATCGATCAGGCGCTTGTGATTTTTGCGCTGGAAAATCCGACTCCGAACCTGACGCTTCTGGACCGTTTTCTTGTGATGATGGAACAGCAGAACGTTCCGACGGCAGTTTGCTTCAATAAAAGAGATCTTGCAGGGGAAGATTACACAGACCATCTGCGAAGCGTCTATGAGAACTGCGGTTACCGTGTCTTTACGGTGAGTGCAGCGAAAGAGCAGGGCATGCAGGAAGTGGAAGCATACCTGAAAGGGAAAACAACGGTGGTAGCCGGTCCGTCCGGCGTCGGAAAATCTTCGATCACAAACCGGATGCAGAAAGAAATCCAGATGGAGACCGGAGAGATCAGCAAAAAGCTGAAAAAAGGAAAACACACGACGCGCCATTCCCAGATGATCCCGATCGACCATGAGACGTATCTGTGCGATACGCCGGGGTTCAGCTCGCTTTATACAACCGATATGGAAAAAGAGGAGCTGAAAAACTTTTTCCCGGAATTTCATCCGTACGAAGGAAAATGCCGTTTCCTCGGCTGCATCCACGGAAAAGAGCCGGGCTGTGCCGTTAAAGAGGCACTGGAACAGGGAAATATCAGCAAAGAAAGATTTGAAAATTATACCATGTTCTATGAAGAACTGAAAGAACAGGAAAAGAGGAGATACTAGCATGAGCCGAGTATATCAGTTGGCACCTTCTATTTTATCCGCAGACTTCAACCGTCTCGGAGAACAGATCCAAAGGGTAGAGAAAGCAGAGTGCCGGTGGCTTCATATCGATATTATGGATGGAATGTTTGTACCATCCATTTCGTTTGGAATGCCGGTGGTAAAGTCGATCCGAAAAGAAAGCAGTCTGTATTTTGATGTTCATATGATGGTAAAGGACCCGGAGCGGTACGTAGAAGAATTTCAAAGCTGCGGGGCGGATATGATCACGGTTCACGCGGAGGCATGCCGCGATCTGGCAGAAACCGTGAAAAAGATTCATGAAACAGGCGCAGATGCCGGAGTTGCCGTAAATCCGGATACGCCGCTTTCTGCGGTTACGGACGTGATGGATCAGGTAGAAATGATTCTGATTATGAGCGTTTATCCTGGCTTCGGCGGCCAGAAGTATATCCCGGAGTCGACGGAGAGGATCCGTACGCTCCGCAGAATGCTGGATGAAAAGGGACTGGAGCATGTGCACATTCAGGTCGATGGCGGCATCAACCGCGCGACCATCGATGAAGTCCTTGCGGCAGGTGCCAACATCATCGTGGCAGGCTCTGCTGTATTTGGCAGCAACATCGAGCAGAACGTGCGCGAGCTGCAGGAAAAAATTTCTTCATACAGCAAAAAGGCAGAATAAGATACAAAAAGACAGAAAAAAGAGGCAGGGAAACGTGAGAACATGTATTATTTCGGGAGGGATGATCGAACCGGATTTTGCCTTCCCATATCTTCAGAAACAGCAGTTTGATATTATCCTGGCAGCAGACCGGGGACTGGAGTTCTGCTACCATTACCAGATTATGCCGACGTATATTCTGGGAGATTTTGACAGTTTATCTCCGGAGATTTTAAATTATTACAAGGAGAACCATGTCGCACCGATCCGGGAATTTAATCCCATGAAGGACAATACGGACACGGACATCGCATTTCAGCAGGCGATTGTTCTGGGAAGCAGTGAAATCACGATCCTCGGAGCAACAGGGGGAAGACTCGACCATTTCTTAAGTATTGTGCAGAACCTGAAAACGGCATGGGAGAAGAAAATTCCGGCTTACATTGTGGACAGCCGCAATCTGATTACGATTCCGGTGGAAACTTCGTTTGAAATCCGGAAAGAAGAGCAGTTCGGAAAGTACGTTTCGTTCTTCCCGCTGGAAAAGGAAGTCGCATCCATCACCCTGGAGGGCTTCGCCTACCCGCTCGACCATCACTATCTGCCGAATACTTCGGGTGGTCTGTGCGTGAGCAATGAGATCGTCGAGGAGACCGCGCATGTATCGTACGAGGGCGGCATTCTTCTGATGGTACAGTCAAGAGATTAAAATCCATTGAAATCAAAGAGCCCGTGTGCTATAATTTATAGTTGCATTGGGCTCTTTTTGTGCATAAAAAGAACCCGAACAGAAAAAGAAGCGAAAAATAAAAACAAAGGAGATATAGATTACTATGAAATTAGGTATCGTGGGCCTTCCGAACGTCGGAAAAAGTACACTTTTCAATTCCCTGACTAAAGCAGGAGCAGAGAGCGCAAACTATCCGTTCTGTACCATTGACCCGAATGTCGGCATCGTGCCGGTTCCGGACAAGCGTCTGCAGCAGCTCGGAGATTTCTATCAGTCCAAGAAAGTAACACCGGCTGTCATCGAGTTCGTTGACATCGCAGGTCTTGTAAAAGGTGCATCCAAAGGAGAGGGACTTGGAAACCAGTTCCTTGCCAATATCCGTGAGGTAGACGCTATCGTTCACGTTGTCAGATGCTTCGAGGATCCGAACGTTATCCACGTAGACGGCAGCATTGATCCGCTCCGTGATATCGAGACCATCGACCTTGAGCTGATCTTCGCCGACCTTGAGGTACTCGAGCGCCGTATTTCCAAAACTGCAAAATCTGCAAGAATGGACAAAGAGGCAGCAAAAGAGCTCGAATTCCAGGAGCGTCTGAAAAAACTGCTCGAGGACGGAAAAGATGCCATCCTGATGGAGCTGCAGAACGAGGACGAGGAGAAATGGATCGCAGAGTACAACCTGCTGACCAGCAAACCGGTCATCTACGCAGCAAACGTAGCAGAGGATGATCTCGCTGACGACGGTGCAAACAACTCCTATGTACAGTCCGTCCGCGAATATGCAAAAGAGCACAACAGCGAAGTATTCGTCATCTGCGCCGAGATCGAGGCAGAAATCTCCGAACTCGAAGAGGATGAGAAAAAAATGTTCCTCGAGGATCTTGGTCTTACCGAGTCCGGTCTGGAAAAACTGATCGCAGCAAGCTACCGTCTGCTCGGCCTCATGAGCTTCCTTACAGCAGGAGAGGATGAGACCCGTGCATGGACCATCAAAGTCGGAACAAAAGCACCGCAGGCAGCCGGAAAAATCCACACCGATTTCGAGCGCGGATTCATCAAAGCCGAGGTTGTCAATTATCAGGATCTGCTCGACTGCGGTTCCTACGCAGGAGCAAGAGAGAAAGGCCTTGTGCGTATGGAAGGAAAAGATTACATTGTCCGCGACGGCGATGTCATCCTGTTCCGTTTCAACGTTTAACACCAGTAGACAAGAAGTCCCCCGCTTCTAAAGCAGTGGGATGAATTGTTAAAAGAAACATAACGGCAGTGGCGGGCGGAGAGAAATCGGTATCCTCCACTGACATGAGGCAAGTCACAGTCGAACTATTTTCGACATGTCAGACTCCGTGAAAATACCGACTGTGAGTTGAAACAATGAACTGAAAATCAGAGAGAATAAAATCTATGGATATGGAAATTAATTTCCCCAATCTCGGGATTTATCTCGATCATGTGGGAAAAAACATCAGTATTTTCGGATTTTCCATTGCCTATTACGGCATTGTGATCGTAACCGGTATGATGATTGCGATCTGGATTGCCCAAAGAGAGGCAAAGCGGACGGGGCAGAACCCGGAGCAGTACCTCGATCTTGCGATGATCGGCATCGCAGCCGGTATTCTCGGGGCACGGATTTACTACGTTATATTTGCCTGGGACTATTATAAGGATGATCTTTTGAGTATTTTCAACATCCGCCAGGGCGGACTTGCCATCTACGGCGGCATCATCGGTGCCTGCATTGCGGTGGTGATTTACAGCAGAAAGAAGAAACAGAACTTCAGCCTTCTGATGGATACCGCGAGCATGAGCATCGTGTTCGGTCAGATTATGGGACGGTGGGGAAACTTCTTTAACCGTGAGGCATTCGGTGACTACACTAACAACCTGTTTGCGATGCAGCTTCCGGTTTCCGCGGTCCGTGCCAATGAAATCACACAGAAAATGTGGGATCATGTGGTGACGGTAAACGGCGTCGAGTATATTCAGGTGCATCCCACCTTTTTATATGAAAGTTTATGGAATGTGGGTGTCCTGCTTTTTCTTTTCTGGTTTCGGAAAAGAAAAAAATTTAACGGCGAAGTGTTCCTGATGTATCTGATAGGATATGGCCTTGGAAGAATCTGGATCGAGGGACTCCGCACCGACCAGCTTCTGCTTCCGGTGGTGGGACTTCCGGTTTCCCAGCTCCTTTCGGGGTGCCTTGTGGTGGGATGTACCATCCTGGTGGTATGGAAACGAAAAAAATTATCATCCGGTGGGGAGACAGCCCATTCTTAAGGATAAAACCAGTGAAAAAAACAGAATAAAAATACAGAAAAGGGGAAAACCGGCAAAAAAGGTTTTCTCTTTTTTGATACAAAATTGGTATAAAAAAGGCGGAAAATGCGCATAAAAATGTTGCATTTTGGGGAAAATCTTAAAAATGAAATAGAAAAAAGACCTTGCTATTTTCCCTGAGTTGATATAGAATAAAAATATAAGTGGTAGAAAGTGGTGAAAAGTGGTGCGTTGTGGAGCGGATGTGGCAGTCTGGCTGCGGCGCGATACATGAAGTGGTGCGTGGGGAGACCGCCATTTCAGGTGATAAGAGGGTTTTCATTATGTTCATGGGAGAGTACAGTCATACGATTGACGCGAAGGGAAGATTGATCATACCGTCCAAGTTCAGAGAACAGCTGGGAGAAGAGTTTGTACTGACGAAGGGATTGGACGGATGCCTTTCCATTTACCCAAACGACGAATGGGCTGCCTTTGAAGAGAAGCTGAGAGCCTTACCACTTACAAACAAAAACGCCAGAACTTTTTCCCGTTTCTTTGTAGCAGGTGCTACGTCATGTGAACTGGACAAGCAGGGGAGGATTCTCGTACCGGCAACGCTGCGGGAATTTGCTGGTCTGGAAAAAGATGTAGTCCTTACCGGAAATATCAACCGGATTGAAATCTGGAGCAAGGAAAAATGGAACGAAAACAGCAATTATGATGATATGGATGCCATCGCCGAATCAATGGAAGAGATGGGCATTGTGATCTGATCTGTTTCGTTGGGATACAGGAGATGACCATGGAATTTTCGCATACATCAGTATTACTGAAGGAAACCATTGAAAACCTTAAGATAAAACCGGACGGAATCTACGTGGACGGGACGTTGGGAGGCGCTGGACATTCCAGTCATATATGTGAGCGCTTATCTGCCACGGGGAGATTAATAGGCATAGATCAGGACGAAGCTGCGATAGCTGCTGCGGGTAAACGCCTGGAACCATTTCAGAACCAGGTCACGATTATCCGCAGCAATTATTGCGATATGGTTCCGCGTCTTGCCGAAATCGGAGTCACCGGGGTAGACGGAATCCTGCTGGATCTTGGAGTTTCATCCTATCAGCTGGATAATGCAGAGCGTGGATTCACATACCGTGAGGATGTTCCGCTGGATATGCGGATGGATCAGAGAAATGCTCTTTCCGCGTACGAAGTCGTGAACGATTACAGTGAAGAGAATCTTTCGCGTATTCTCCATGAATATGGAGAAGAGCGTTTTGCAAGAAAAATTGCACACAATATATGCGTAAGCCGGCAGCAGGCGCCGATTCGAACAACTGGGGAGTTAATCGAAATCATCAAGCGCTCGATTCCGGCAAAAATAAGGGCGACGGGCGGCCATCCGGCCAAGAGAACCTTTCAGGCAATCCGTATCGAAGTGAACCAGGAACTTACCGTTCTGTCGGAGTCACTGGACGGCATGATTGATCTCTTAAATGACGGTGGAAGACTTTGTGTCATCACCTTTCATTCTCTGGAAGACCGTATCGTAAAAAACATTTTCAGAAAAAACGAGCATCCATGTACGTGTCCGCCGGAATTTCCGGTCTGTGTATGCGGAAAGAAGTCCAAGGGAACCGTAGTAACTCGGAAACCGATCTTGCCGGGAGAAGAGGAAATGGAAACAAATCCCCGTTCCAAGAGCGCAAAACTGCGCGTCTTTGAACGAAAAGTGTGACGGCTCGGCACGAAGGAGACAGAGAAGTTATGGCCAGACGGGCAGATGGAAGGGTAAATTCGACAGATAGAACGAAACGTTATACGCCAGATACGTTTGAGGACGGAAGTGCGGTACGGCGTCTTGCAGCACAGCCGCAGGAAGCACCAAAAGAAGCACGGCCTCTGAAATCGGGTGTGAGCAGCCAGACAAGAAGAAACCGGGCACGGGCGACACAGATCAGCGCGGGCTACGCTGTTTTTCTTGCCATTGTCTGCACACTGTGTATCGCGGCGTGTGTTGCGTATGTCAAGTTGCAGACCGTGGTTACCACGCAGGCGGAAGACATTACCAGCAAAGAAAAAGAATTGAGCGATCTGAAGGCGGACAATGACGCCTATTACAATACAACGGTTGCCTCCGAAGATCTTGAGGCAGTCAAAGAAGCAGCACAGAACCGGCTCGGCATGAAATATGCAGATGAGTCCCAGGTAATTTATTTCGATGATTCAGAAAACAGCTATGTGAGACAGTATCAGGATGTTCCGGATGCGAAATAGGTGAAAACGTGAGTAAACAGAAAAAAAATAAAAAACGAAGCGGGGCATTCCGGAGACGGAAGACAAGTGGGCGTATGAGCAGAAAACTGGTAGCACTCTTTTTGGGAGTGATGCTGGTTTTTGTTGCTTTAGCGATTGACATTACGTATGTGAATGCCACAAAGGGAGAAAAATACGAAAGACAGGTTTTAAGCCAGACGCAGCAGTCCTACGACAGCAGGACAATTCCATTCCAGCGGGGAAGTATCACCGACCGGAATGGAACGATTCTGGCAACGAGTGAGAAGGTTTACAACGTTATTCTCGACTGTAAACTTGCCAATACGACGGTAAAAGATGAAGAAAAGAACGATACCCATCCGTACGTCGATCCGACCGTAGCAGCACTGGTTGAATACTTCGGACTCGACGAGACGGATATCCGGGATCGTCTGACCGGCGAAACGACAAAAGAAAGCCAGTACCAGGTTCTCGCCAGAGAGGTCTCGATGGACGCGAAAAAAGCGTTTGAGGCCTATGTGGACGAGTACGCGGACAAAAAGAACAAGGAGCTCGATGAGAACGAGCAGGCGGAAAAAGCATACCGTGCCAACATCCGCGGCGTCTGGTTCGAGGAATCCTACCACAGAACGTATCCGTTAAATTCACTTGCCTGCGATCTGATCGGCTTTACGTATTCAGGAGACACGGCAGACTGGGGAATCGAAGGGTATTATTCCAGTATCTTAAATGGCGTGAATGGCCGCCAGTTCGGCTATTACAACGAAGATGCGGATATGGAACAGACGATCATCGAGGCGCAGCCGGGCAAAAACGTGGTTACGACGATTGATGTAAATATTCAGAAGATCATCCGCACGGCGATCGAGAATTACAATGAGCGGATTCATGTCCAGAACGGCGCGGACGAATCGGACACTGAGACGAACCGTCAGACAAAAGCGGCAAAGAATATCGGCGTTGTCGTGATGGATCCGAACAATGGAGAGATTCTTGGTATGGATTCTTCCGACTGGTATGACCTGAACAATCCAAGAGATCTGACACAGTTCTATTCGCAGGAAGAAATTGATGCGATGAACGATAACGAGACAATGGAGGCTTTGAGTGCCATCTGGAAAAACTACTGTATTTCCGATGCATATGAGCCAGGTTCCACGGCAAAACCGATGAACGTGGCGGCGGCATATTCCCTCGATGTAATCGATGATGATACCCTGTTTGACTGTGAGGGGTTTGAGACGATTGCAGGGCAGATGATCCGCTGCGGAGCTTATCCGGGAACACATGGCGTACAGACACCGGCCGATGTACTGAAAAACTCCTGCAACGCTGGTATGATGCAGATCGGACAGAAGATGGGAGCAGCGGAATTTCTCCGCTATCAGGATATTTTCGGTTTCGGCAGTCTGACAGGAATTGACCTGCCGGGTGAGGCGTACGGCCTGGTTCACACGGAGGATACTATGGGACCGACCGAGCTTGCAACGAGTACATTCGGACAGGGCTATACCGTGACGATGGTACAGCAGGCAGCTGCGTTTTCCTCTCTGATCAACGGAGGCAATTATTACCAGCCGCATGTGATGAAGACGATCACGGACAGCACAGGAGCCGTTGTTGAGAGCAATGAGCCGAATCTGGTGCGTCAGACGGTTTCCGCGGAAATCAGCGATAAAATGAGAAGTTTCCTCCAGGGAGTCGTGACCGATGGAAGCGGCCAGAGTGCAAAGGTTGCCGGTTACACGATGGGAGGAAAAACAGGTACTGCACAGAAGTATCCGCGAGGCAATGGAAAATATCTCGTTTCCTTTATCGGATTTGCACCGGTAGAAAATCCGAAAGCTGTTGTTTATGCGATTGTGGACGAGCCGGATGTAGAAAATCAGGCGAACAGTGTGCTGGCACAGGAGATCGTAAAAGAGATCTACACAGAACTGCTGCCGTATTTGAACGTATTCCCGGATGATACGGACGGTGTGACGGGCGAAGGCTCCGAGACCGGAACGGATGATCCAAACGTAGCGGCACCGGTACAGGAAGACGATACGGAAAACAGTGCTGAAAACAGCAATATCGAGAACGGCGGTCTGACAAACGCCGAGCTGGATCTCATCAATGAAGAGTAAAAAAACATAAAAAACAAAAGACATAACCCCATAGCAGTTTCCATATAGTGTTATCATAATGGATTCGGCTATGGGGTATTCTATGCGTAAAAACAAAACGTATCACCGGAAAAAGACGGTTCTTCTGTGGGTACTCTGCATGGGAATGATGGTCGGACTTGCCGGGCGGCTGGTGTATCTGTGTGTGTTCCGGTCCGTCTATTATTCCGAGAAGGCGGATGATCTGCACGAGCGGGAGCGCGGGATCAAGGCGGCGCGCGGCCGGATTCTTGATGCAAACGGGGAAGTTCTCGCGGCAAACCGCACGGTCTGTACGATTTCCGTGATCCACAGCCAGATCGAGGAGCCGGAGGCGGTGATTGCGATGCTGGTAAAAGAGCTTGGAATTTCGGAGGAGACGGCGCGGAAACGCGTGGAGAAGCGGTCTTCAATCGAGCGTGTCAAGACGAATGTGGACAAGAAGACGGGTGATACCATCCGGTCGTACGGATATGCGGGGGTAAAAGTGGATGAGGATTTCAAGCGGTATTACCCCAAAGGGAAGCTGGCGTCGCGCGTTATCGGCTTCACCGGAGGCGATAATCAGGGCATCATCGGGCTGGAGGTGGAATATGAGGAAATTTTAAAAGGAATCAACGGAAAAATCCTGACGACAACGGATGCGCGCGGGATTGAGCAGAACGGCATCGGGGAGAGCCGCCAGGAGCCGGTGGCGGGAAGGGACTTAAAGGTCAGCCTGGATGTCAATATCCAGGCGTACTGCCAGCAGGCAGCGGAAAAGGCGATGGCAGAAAAACAGGCGGACAGCGTCTCGATTCTTCTTATGAATCCGCAGAACGGAGAAATCTATGCCTGTGTCAATGTGCCGGAGTTCGACCTCAACGATCCGTTCACGCTGCAGCAGGATACAACGGGACTTTCGGAAAAAGAAATTCAGGATCTGCTGAACCAGATGTGGCGGAATGCCTGCATCAACGATACGTACGAGCCGGGATCTACCTTTAAGATCATCACGATGTCGGCGGGACTTTCGGAGGGCGTTGTGTCGCCGAACGATTCGTTTTTCTGTCCCGGCTACAAAATCGTGGAGGACCGCCGGATCCACTGCCACAAGCGGACGGGACACGGAGCCGAAAACTTTGTGCAGGGCGCGCAGAACTCGTGCAACCCGGTGTTCATTGAAGTGGGGCTGCGGCTCGGTGTGGAAAAGTTCTGTGATTACTTCCGGAATTTCGGTCTGATGGAAAAGACGGGGATCGATCTGCCGGGCGAGGCATCGACGATTATGCACAAGGAGGAAAACATCGGAGGGGTTGAGCTTGCGACGATGGCATTCGGCCAGTCCTTCCAGATCACGCCGATTCGCCTGGCGGCGACGGTCTCTGCGCTCGTCAACGGCGGAAAAATGGTGACGCCGCATGTCGCAACGGATGTGCTCGATGAAGAAGGAAATGTTGTAAAGCATCTGAATTTTCCGGAAAAAGAAGGGGTTCTTTCGGAAGAAACTTCCAGGACGGTGCGCGAAATTCTGGAAAGCGTCGTTTCAGAAGGGTCTGGAAAGAATGCGTACCTCGAGGGATATTCCATCGGCGGAAAGACGGCAACCTCGCAGACACTTCCGCGGAGCGCCAACCGCTATATTTCCTCATTCCTCGGCTTCACCCCGGCGGAGCATCCGACGGTGCTGGGGCTTTGCATTATCCGCAATCCGCAGGGCGTCTACTACGGCGGAACGATCTGCGCGCCGGTGATCCGCGATATCTTTTCCAATGTACTTCCGTATCTCGGTATTGGACACAATTCTTAGGAAACCTGGGAATTGTGTCCTTCGCAGCCCTCATTTAAAGTTTTGCTTCGCAAAAGGAGGGCTGCTCACACCTGAATCACTTTCTTACGCAGCGAAACAGCAAGTGTTTCACTGCTGAGCGAACCGTAACTTGGATTATAAAAGAAGGTTGCGAAACAGAACAAAAAGCTATATACTGAATAGGCTGGAGAAAATATTTTGACATGCCTGTTCCGTACACAATCCGTACAAAAAGGAAGAGGTGCGTCTATGAAAAGAGAAATGATCCTGCCGGTTCTTCTTTCCTTTGGCATCAGCCTGGCGCTGGGGCCGGTTCTGATCCCGTTTCTGCGAAAAGTCAAAGCGGGGCAGAAGGAGCGGGAAGAGGGTGTGCCGAGCCACCAGAAAAAAGCGGGAACCCCGACGATGGGCGGCGTGATGTTTCTGGCGGCGTTTACCGCAGTTTCCCTCCTTTTCCGGAAAGAGGGAGCGGAAGTGGTTCCGGTGCTGTTTCTGACGCTTGGTTTTGGCCTGATCGGCTTTCTCGATGACTATCTGAAAGTCGTGCTGCACCGCAGCGACGGGCTGTACCCGAAGCAGAAAATGGCACTGCAGGCAGTGATTACAGCAGTCTTTCTGTGGTATTTGGCGCGTTTTTCCGGAATTTCCCTCCGGATGCGCATTCCGTTCCTTCCAGGCAAAGAGCTGGACGCAGGGATTTTTACGATTCCGTTTCTCGCCTTTGTGATTCTTGGAACGGTCAACGGTGTCAACTTTACCGACGGCCTTGACGGGCTGGCGGCGAGTGTGACGATTTTAAATGCTGTTTTCTTTTCCGTGGCATCGATCGGCCTCGGAAACGGTGTTTCCCCGTCCCCGCTTGCGGTTATCGGGAGTCTGCTTGGGTTTCTGGTATTCAATGTATTTCCTGCCCGCGTCTTTATGGGCGATACCGGAAGTCTGGCACTCGGCGGTTTCGTCTCGGGAATGGCGTGTTTCTTACGTCTCCCCTTATTTCTGCCGCTTGTGGGATTCATTTATATGGTGGAGATTCTCTCTGTGATCCTGCAGGTGTCATTCTTCAAACTGACGAAGGGAAAACGGATCTTCAAGATGACGCCGATCCATCACCATTTCGAGCTGATGGGCTGGTCGGAGACACAGATTGTGACGGTGTTTGCTACAATCACAGCGATATTATGCCTGATCGCATTGATGGGGCTTTAAAATATGGAGGTAATCAAACATGATTTTCGCAGGAAAAAAAGTACTGGTTTTCGGAACCGGAAAGAGTGGAATTGCAGCGGAGGATCTGCTGCACAAGAAAGGTGCTTCTGTCGTTCTTTACGATGGAAATGACAAACTCGAAAAAGAAGAAATCTTAAAAAAATTAGAGAGCCGTGACAGCGTGGAAGTTGTCTTAGGCGAGCTCCCGGAGGAGATGCTTGACAGCCTTGATCTTGTCGTTTTAAGCCCGGGCGTTCCGACGGATCTGCCGGTTGTCCTTAAAATGAAAGAAAAAGAGATCCCGGTCATCGGTGAAGTGGAGCTGGCGTATCAGGTAAGCCGCGGAAAAGTGCTTGCGATTACCGGTACCAACGGAAAGACCACCACAACATCGCTGCTCGGCGAGATCATGAAAGCATATCAGCCGGAAGTAAAAGTGGTCGGAAACATCGGAACCCCGTACACATCCGCAGCACTCGACACGACAGATGATACCGTAACGGTTGCCGAGATCAGCAGCTTCCAGCTGGAAACCATCAAAGAGTTCCATCCGGCGGCAAGTGCGATCACAAACATTACCGAGGATCATCTGAACCGCCATCACACGATGGAAGAGTATATCCGCGTGAAAGAGTGTATCACCGAAAATCAGACGATGGATGATCTCTGTGTGCTGAATTATGAGGACGAAATCCTGCGCCCGTTCGGCGAGAAACTGATGGCAGAGAAGAAAGTACAGGTGATGTACTTCTCGAGTCTGCGTGCGTTAAAGGACGGCATCTATTATCAGGACGGCGAAATCCGCATTGCAAAGAACGGCGAGACGGAGCTTCTGACCAGAACCGACGACTTAAAACTGCTCGGCCTACATAATTTTGAAAACGTCATGGTTGCTTCTGCGATGGCACTTCATGCAGGCGTGCCGATGGAAACTGTCCGCAAAGTCATTCAGGAGTTTGCAGGGGTAGAGCACCGCATCGAGTATGTCTGCGAGAAGGACGGCGTGGCATATTACAACGATTCCAAGGGAACGAATCCGGATGCGGCCATCAAAGGCATCCAGGCGATGAACCGCCCGACTCTGCTGATCGGCGGCGGCTACGACAAGCAGTCCACCTACGAAGAGTGGATTCAGGCATTCGATGGAAAGGTACGTTTCCTGGTTTTGATCGGAGATACGAAAGAGAAGATCGCAAAAGCGGCAAGAAACGTCGGATTCAACGACATTATCATGGCAGACAACTTAAAAGAAGCCGTACAGATCTGCCACGACAAGGCAAATGCAGGGGATGCGGTTCTTCTTTCCCCGGCCTGCGCAAGCTGGGATCAGTTTAAGAGCTATGAGCAGCGCGGTGAGCTGTTTAAGGAGTACGTAAGAGCACTGTAAAAATGGTTACTGTTCACTCAGCAGTAAAACACTTGCTGTTTTACTGCGTAAGAACTGTAACTAAAAACGTCATATCAGGAAACTATCCCGCATAAGCTGAAAAAGAGCGAACGGCGGGTGTGGCGCGGATGCGGAAGGAAAAAGAGAAAAAAATAGATGGGACGCTGCTGGTGACGGTATGGATTCTGCTTGGCCTTGGCCTTGTGATTCTGTACAGCGCCAGCGCGTATAACGGCCGGGTCAGATTCCATGACCCGGCTTATTATTTCAAGAAGCAGCTCTTTGCAAGTGCGCTCGGTGTGATCGGTATGTATGCGGTTGCAAAAATAGATTACCGGCGGCTGTTTGCACTGGCACCGTGGTTTTATGCGGCTTCCCTTGCGCTCTCGACGGCGGTGCTCTTTTTCGGAAGTGAGTACAACGGCTCGAAGCGGTGGTTAAAGATTGGCCCCTTATCGTTCCAGCCCTCGGAATTTGCCAAGATGGCGGTGATTCTCTTCCTGCCCTGGGTGATGGAGCACACGAAAGGCCGGTCCGACAGTCTCTGGTTTATGACAAAGGCGGTGCTGTGCACCCTGCCGATTGCAGCGCTTGTCGGAAGCAATAACTTAAGTACGGCGATTATTTTGCTCGGAATCTGTGCGTTTCTAATCTTTATTTCACATCCGGGCTACCTGCCGTTTCTCGGAATCGGAGGCGCCGGCATCGGGTTTATTGCCGTTTTTCTGATGATGGAGAGCTATCGCCTCGAACGCCTTGCCATCTGGCGCAACCCGGAGGCGTACGAGAAGGGGTTCCAGACCATTCAGGGACTCTATGCGATCGGCAGCGGGAGAATCTTTGGCTGCGGGCTTGGAAAAGGCCTGCAGAAGCTTGGCTTTGTGCCGGAAGCGCAGAATGATATGATCTTTTCGATTATCTGTGAGGAGGGCGGACTGTTCGGCGCCTGCCTGGTGATCGCCGTGTTTGCGGTGCTGATCTGGCGCTTGATGGTCATTTCGATCCATGCGCGGGATCTTGGCGGAGCACTGATTGCGGGCGGAATTATGGGGCATATTGCGCTTCAGGTGATCCTGAACATCGCGGTTGTGACAAATACGATTCCGAATACCGGCATTACGCTGCCTTTTATCAGTTACGGCGGCACCTCCGTGCTGTTTCTGCTCGGCGAGATGGGGCTTGCCCTGTCGGTCTCGAGGGACACCGATTAAAAAGGCGGAAAAGCGCTGCAGAACGGGAACAAAACGGGAGTGTAATGCATACCGTAAAAAGAGAGGCCGGATGGGAGAGAACAGGTGGGAGTATATCAGATTCTCGGCGGAAGGCGGCTTTGCGGAACGGTAACAGTCCAGGGTTCCAAAAATGCCGTTCTTCCCATGATCGCGGCGGCGGTTCTGACAAAAGAGGAGATCGTGCTGGAAGGCTGCCCGAAGATTTCCGATGTGGAGGATATGGCGGAGATTGTAAGAAGCCTTGGCGGAACAGTCTGGTGGGAGAGGAATGCGCTCCACCTGAACTGTGAAAAGATCGAAAAAAGCCGTGTGGAGGGAGCGCTTTCGAAGAGACTGCGCGCCTCTCTTTTGTTTCTGGGAAGTCTTCTTGCAAGGACAGGGGAGGCATACCTTGCAGGGGCCGGCGGCTGCCGGATCGGAAAGCGGCCGACGGACCTGCATCAGAGGGCAATGGAGCTTCTGGGAGCCGAGGTCTTCGAGGAGGACGGCACCATTCGGGCAAAGGCAGATCATCCGAAAGGAGCCGTGCTCTGCTTTCCGAAAAAGAGCGTCGGGGCGACGGAAAATGCGGTTCTTTTTGCTGTCGGAGCGGAAGGTGCAACAAGGCTGGAGCACTGTGCGCGGGAGCCGGAAGTGGTTCATCTCTGCCGGTTTCTTAAGGCCATGGGAGCGGAGATTACCGGCGAGGGGACGGAGCAGATTACCGTTTACGGAAGGCAGGGAAAGAGACTGCTGTCCGGCTGCCGGTATCGTGTTCCGGGTGACCGGATCGCGGCAGGGACGTATCTTCTGATGGGCGCGGCGACGCGGGGGCACCTGACGCTTTCCGGCGCGCCGCTGGACGAAATGGGGGCGGTTCTGTCCCTCTATCAGAAAATAGGTGGACAATATACAAGGAAGAGTGGTACACTGGTAGCAGACAGCAAAAACGTGCAGCATGCTGTTCCGTACGTGGAGACAGAGGAATATCCTGGTTTTCCGACGGATCTGCAGTCGCTGTATCTGGCGGCAGCGATGACGCTGGAAGGAAAGAGCTGTATCTGTGAAAATGTATTTGAGGACCGCCTCCGGACGGCAGAGGAGCTGCAGAAAATGGGCGGTACGCTGCAGATCTGCGGAAAATGGCTGACGGCCGAAAAAAGCCGTCTGCACGGTGCAGAAGTTGTTTCCCAGGATCTTCGGGGCGGCGCGGCACTCGTATCGGCGGCGCTTGCCGCAGAAGGATTTTCCACAATCCGGCAGACAGAACTGATTGAGCGGGGGTATGAACGGTTTCCAGAAACGCTCCGGGAACTCGGAGCCAAGATTATCGTAGAAAAAGAAATATGAGACAGAAAAAAAACAGAAAAAAGAAGAAAAACAGAAAAATACGGATTCTGACCGGGGTGGTGCTTGGCGTCGGCCTTGCAGGTGCCTTGTTTTTTAATGTGTTCAAAATCCGCAATATCCAGGTGGCGGGGAACACCCGGTATACAAAAGATGAAATCAAAGAGATGGTCGCGGACGACAAGTGGATGAAAAACACGGTGCTTCTTACGACGTTTCATTCGAAGGTTGATATGAGCGATATTCCTTTTATGAACTCCGTGGAGTTTACGTTTGTAAGCTATGACACCATCTGCATCCAGGTAAATGAGAAAAAAGTGGTCGGTTATGTCGAGTACGAAGGCCAGAAGGTCTATTTTGACAAGAACGGCATCGTGCTGGAGTGCGTGGACGAGGAGCAGGAAACACCTGCGGAGGGTGAGTCTTCCGACGGAACCGCCTCCGATGGAACGAGTGCGGATGGATCCCTTACGAGTGAGCCGCTTGCATCCGAAAGCGTATCATCCGATGGCACAGCATCCGAAAGCAGTACATCCGACGGTGCGCTCTCGGCGGATACGATTAAAAGTGCACGTGTGACAACGACAGACTTTCAGCCGACCCTTTCCGATGTTCCGCTTGTAACAGGACTTACGTTTGACTATGTGACCGTGAACGAGCAGCTCCCGGTTGAAAAACCGGCAGTTTTCCGCACCATGCTCGCACTTACGAGAATGACGGAGAAATACAATATCACGCCGGACAGTGTGGAATTTAATGAGAACAGCGAAATTATTCTGCATTACTATGATACCGTGCGGATTCTGCTTGGAACCGATACGGCGTTAGAAGAAAAGATGACGCGCGTAGCAGCAATCCTGCCGAGCCTTTCCGGTCTTTCCGGAGAACTTAATATGGAGGATTACAAGGACGGCGACAGCAGCTTTGTCTTCTCGAAAGATGTATAAGAGGAAAGGAAAGCCGTCAAAAAAAACGCAATAATCCTGAATTTTTTATGAAATACGAAAAAAACAGTTGATTATTTTCCGAAGAAATTATATTATATCTTTATGTATGACCATCAGAATATCAGATTATTTTGAGATAGACAGCAGTTCATAATCAAAAGGAGGAAGTTGAAATTGTTAGAGATCATGACAAATGAGGCAGAATCATCTGCAAAGATTATCGTAATCGGTGTAGGTGGTGCAGGAAATAATGCTGTAAATAGAATGGTGGAGGAATCCATCGGCGGTGTTGAATTCGTTGGAATCAACACCGATAAACAGGCGCTGACCCTCTGTAAGGCACCTACCATTCTCCAGATCGGCGAGAAGCTGACTAAGGGACTGGGCGCAGGAGCAAAACCTGAGGTTGGAGAGAAAGCAGCCGAGGAGAGCATCGAAGAGCTCAAACAGATCATGGAAGGCGCTGATATGGTATTCGTCACCTGCGGTATGGGCGGCGGAACCGGAACAGGTGCAGCACCGGTTGTAGCAGGCGTTGCAAAAGAAATGGGCATTCTGACTGTCGGCGTTGTAACAAAACCGTTCAAATTCGAGGCAAGAACCCGTATGAGCAATGCGCTGATGGGAATCGAAAAACTCGAGGAAAACGTAGATACCCTGATCGTGATCCCGAACGACAAACTTCTTGAAATCGTAGACCGCCGGACAACCATGCCGGAGGCATTAAAGAAAGCAGACGAGGTTCTGCAGCAGGCCGTACAGGGCATCACAGACCTGATCAACCTGCCGGCACTCATCAACCTCGACTTCGCAGATGTTCAGACCGTTATGACCGACAAGGGTATCGCCCACATCGGTATCGGCGAGGCAAAGGGCGACGACAAAGCACTCGAGGCTGTACAGCAGGCTGTTTCCAGTCCGCTGCTTGAGACCACCATCGAGGGTGCAAGCCACGTTATCATCAACATTTCCGGAGATATCTCCCTTATGGATGCAAACGATGCTGCAAGTTACGTACAGAATCTGGCTGGAGAGGATGCAAACATCATCTTCGGTGCTATGTATGATGATTCTGTTACCGATACAGCGAAGATCACCGTTATCGCAACAGGCCTCAACGATGCAACGGCGAAACAGGCAAGCGTATCCCGCAAAGAGCCGGCAGATGCAAGAAAGAGCGCATTTTCCAGCAGCAGCTTCTCTGCACAGGCAGCCGCTCCGGTACACACTGCTCCGAAAGCTTCCGCTCCGGTACAGCCGCAGCCACAGGTTCAGGTGCAGCCGCAGGTACAGGCTCAGCAGACCGTGACAAGCAATGTTCCGAAAAAGGACATCCAGATCCCGGATTTCTTAAGAAACCGCAGATAAGCAAAGAATAATAAGCAAATAACGAATTTGCCTCGACACGCCGCAGACCGAAAATGTTGCGGCGTGTCGAAGTTTGTTGATCAAAAAAGAAGGTCATTCTTCCGAAAACGACAAAAAATTCACCCCCTTCCGTCTATAATAGGGTCTGTTAGAAATTCAGACCATGCAAAAGGCGCAGGGGGTGTTTTTTTTGCACTATGAGATCTTTCTGGATCTTCTCTTTGCAGAGAATCTTCTGCTGAATTATACTATTCTGCGCCTTTCCTCCTTTCTTCTAAAACGATCTGCCACGCGAAGAAGGAGTTTTGCGGCAGCCGCGCTCGGCGCCGGTTATGCGGTGCTGTATGCCGTGCTTGCACGGTATCTGCCGGGTGCGCTGCTCGCCCTGGTCGGAATCGGAATTACAACAGGGATGGTGAAATCTGGCTGCAGAATCACGACAGTACGGGATCTTGCGGTGGGAATGGAAGGCTATATACTGTCCGGTTTTCTGATCGGCAGTGCATACCGCTTGTTCCGGGAGCTGATGCCGGGAAGGGGAATTCTTCTTTTTCTTCTTTCCGGGAGTGCCGCATATGCGGGAACGCTCCTCCTGCTGAAGATCCGAAAGGAGATGCTCCTGGAACACGCCAGGCAGGTTACGGTACAGCTTGTGCAGAATGGGAAATGGAAAAAAGTAAAAGGACTGTACGACACGGGCAATACTTTGCGGGATGCCACAACCAAAAAGCCGGTCTCGGTCGTACCGTACACTGTGATACTCGAATTGTTCCCGGACGAAATGCGGACAGGGATTGCGGCGCTTGCAAGGCACGAGACGGTGCCGGAGCCGGAACAGCTTCTTGCGCTGCAGCCCCGTTACATACCGTTTCGCGGACTGGAAGGCGGGGGATTTCTGCCGGTGATCCGGATCTCGGAAATGATTCTTGTGACAGAACATACAGCCAGGCACATAAGCGGACCGCTGATTGCGCTTGGCGGAGAAAATAGTTCATCTCCCAGGGGCTATGAAATAATTTTGCATCCAGATCTCATGGAAGGACAGGAGGAATGAAGTATGCTGCAGGCTGCACTGCCAAACGGATTCCGGCTTCGTATGCTGCCGCGGTCCGTACCGGCTGTATTTCGTCAGACAGGGGAGATTTTCTATATCGGAGGCGCAGACGTTCTCCCGGCGCCTCTGGAGGGTCAGGCGGAGGCGGACGCGATCGCCGGGCTTTCCGATCCGGAAAACGAGACGGCAAGGAGCGAGCTGATCGAACACAATCTGCGCCTTGTCGTCTACATTGCACAGAAATTTGACAACACGGGAGTCGGTGTGGAGGATCTGATCTCGATTGGGACGATCGGCCTCATCAAGGCGATCAACACATTCAATCCGGAGAAAAAGATCAAGCTCGCCACGTACGCGTCCCGGTGCATCGAGAACGAGATTCTGATGTATCTGCGGAGAAACAACAAGACGCGCATGGAAGTTTCGATTGATGAGCCGCTCAATGTGGACTGGGATGGAAATGAACTGCTCTTGTCCGATATCCTCGGAACGGAGGAGGATGTGATCTACCAGGGTCTCGAGCAGGAGGCGGAACACCGCGTGCTCGGAAGTGCAATCAGCAAGCTCTCGGAGCGGGAGCAGGTGATTGTGAAGCTCCGGTTCGGCATCAATATGCCGGAGGGACGGGAGAAAACGCAGAAAGAAGTCGCGGATCTTCTCGGGATTTCCCAGTCGTATATCTCGCGGCTGGAAAAACGGATTATGAAACGGCTGCGGAAAGAGATTGCGCGGTATGAATAGAGAATAGATAGGAATTGAGAATAGAAAAATATGCCCTGCCCGGAGGAAACAAAAAAGGTTTCTGCCCGGGCAGGGCATTGCCGGTCATCGGTTAAAAAGGGTTACCGTGTCTCAAACCGGCATACGGTGCAGGCATGCGGAGCAAGCGCTGCAGAGAAACTGCCGTTTAAAGTGAGCTTTTCG
Organism: Blautia sp. AM42-2; assembly: GCF_003480245.1. Lineage (NCBI taxonomy): Bacteria > Bacillati > Bacillota > Clostridia > Lachnospirales > Lachnospiraceae > Blautia > Blautia sp. AM42-2. Next base: position 38,414 of record NZ_QUIM01000007.1, on the reverse strand, counting down.
CCGCAGCAATTGCTTGTTTTTTTCTGATAAGAAAAGTATAATAGAGAGCATAGTGCAAAACAAGAAGACAAACCGGATAAAAGAGGTGATTTTTTGATGGAAGATCTGATCGGAGTATATGGAATCCTGGATCGGGATCACTGGCCGGAAGCTCCGTTTCAGCTGCTGGACGGCGGGGTGGAGATAAGATGGAAGGAACCGTATGCGTTTCATAATGCAGAGCGGGGAACATATTCCGGATGGCTGATGCAGTATACACTTTCCGGAACCGGATGGTTTGAAAAAAACGGAAAAACGTATGAGATGAGCCCCGGAAAAGTTTTCCGTCATCATATGGGAATTTCACCATCGTCGTACCGGAAAGAACGGCAGAACGGTGCCGTCTGAAATCTGAGTTTTGTACGAAGAAATAAAGGGAGGAAACAAAACAAATGGAACGAGAAACATTCCAATCGCGCCTTGGCTTTCTTCTGCTTTCGGCAGGATGTGCCATCGGCATCGGAAATGTATGGAAATTTCCGTACATGGTAGGAAACAACGGAGGCGGCATTTTCGTGCTGTTTTACCTGCTGTTCCTTGCCATCATGGGAGTTCCGATTCTGTCGATGGAGCTTGCCATCGGAAGAGGAAGCAAAAAGAGTACCGTGCGCGCGTATGGGGAACTGGAAAAGAAAGGGCAGAAGTGGCATATCCACGGATACGTTGCCCTCATCGGAAACTATCTGCTGATGATGTTCTACACCGTCGTTGCAGGCTGGATGCTGTACTATTTCTACAGCTTTTTAATCGGAAAATTCAGCGGCCTGACAGGCGACGCCGTAACCGGAAAATTCAACGAGATGCTTTCATCTCCGTCGATTCTTGTCATTACCATGCTGATTATTACAATTGCAGGCTTTCTGATCTGTTCGGTGGGTCTGCAGAACGGCGTGGAGCGTGTCACAAAGGTGATGATGATCGTGCTGATGGTCATCATGATTTTCCTTGCGGTTTACAGCTTTACGATGCCGGGTGCCAAAGAGGGACTGAAATTCTATCTGGTGCCGGATATGCAGCAGATCGAACAGGTGGGACTGTTCCACATTATCACAAACGCGATGAGCCAGGCATTTTTTACGCTGAGCCTTGGTATCGGCGCGATGCTGATTTTCGGCAGCTACTTAAACGGCGGAAAATCCCTGCTCGGCGAGGCAGTCAGCATTGCAGCGCTCGATACGTTTGTAGCGATTACCGCAGGCCTCATCATTTTCCCGGCGTGCTTCTCCTACAACGTACAGCCGGACAGCGGCCCGAAGCTGATCTTTATGACGCTGCCGCACATTTTCACCTCGATGAAGGGCGGACGGATTTTCGGAAGCTTCTTCTTCCTGTTCCTGTTCTTTGCGGCGCTGTCTACCATCATTGCTGTATTTGAGAATATCATGTGCTGTTTTTCTGAGATTTTCGGCGTTTCCAGAAAACAGTCAGCCATCATCAACTGCATTCTGGTGATCTTAGGATCCCTGCCGTGTGCACTCGGCTACAATGTGTGGTCCGGATTCCAGCCGCTCGGCGCAGGAAGCACCGTTCTTGATCTTGAGGACTTTATCGTCAGCAACCTTCTGCTGCCGGTCGGCTCTCTGATTTACCTTCTGTTCTGTACTTCAAAATGGGGCTGGGGCTTCAAAAACTACCAGGCAGAGGCAAATAAGGGCGGGGGCCTGAAAGTGCCGGACTGGGTACGGGTTTATCTTTCTTATATTCTGCCGTTGCTGCTTCTGGTATTAATTGTCCAGGGACTGATCGGATAAGACAGGAACAAAAAGGTCAATATCAGACGAAAAAAAGATAAGAAAAGAACTGGAAAAAAAGCCAGGAATACGAGATAATAAAAGACAAGAGACCAGAACAGGTGCCGGGACCCGGAAGTATCAGGTGTCCCGGCACTTGTCGGATCAGAAAGGATACAGGAGAAAGGGGAACAAAATGGGAAAATTTACACCACTGGATTTCAACAAATATGCAGCACTGGCCCGTCAGGCAGCGGCAGAAGGCTGTGTACTTCTGAAAAACGAAAATGAGGCACTCCCGCTTCGAAAAGGAGACAAAGTGGCTGTTTTCGGAAGAATTGCATTCCACTATTATAAGAGCGGACTTGGCTCCGGCGGTCTTGTCAATACGAAATACGTTGTCGGTATTCTGGATGCCTTAAAAGAAGAAAAAGACATTACACTCGACGAGAATCTTCTTGGAATATACGAAAAATGGATCGAGAAAAATCCGTACGACGAAGGACAGGGCTGGGGCAAGGTGCCGTGGTCCCAGAAAGAGATGGAGCTGACCGACGAGATCGTGGAGAGTGCAAAAGGCGCCGATGCAGCCATCGTTGTTGTAGGCCGTACCGCAGGTGAGGATCAGGACAACAAAAATGAGGCAGGCAGCTATCTCTTAACCGATACTGAAAAAGAGATGGTAGAAAAAGTCAGCAAAGCATTTGCAAGAACAATCGTTGTGCTGAACGTCGGAAACATCATCGACATGAAATGGGTGAAAGAGTGCAATCCGGCAGCTGTTCTCTATGTATGGCAGGGCGGTCAGGAAGGCGGAAACGGTGTTGCCGATGTACTGATGGGAAGAGTCAATCCGTGCGGTAAGCTGACCGACACGATTGCAGAGAATATCGAGGACTATCCGTCCCAAAGCTGCTTCGGCGATCTGACCCGCAATGAGTACAAAGAGGATATCTACGTCGGATACCGCTACTTTGAGACCTTTGCAAAAGAGAAAGTATTGTATCCGTTCGGTTTTGGTCTTTCCTATACGACATTTGCCGTGACCGCAGAGGCCAAAGAGAAAGATGTTGACAATGTAACCGTGACGGCAACCGTTGAAAATACCGGCAAAACGGATGGTAAAGAGGTTGTTCAGGTTTATGTAAAAGCTCCGCAGGGTGTTCTTGGAAAACCATCCCGCGCACTCGTCGGTTTTGCAAAGACCGGTGTTCTTGCACCAGGCGCAAAAGAGACGCTGACGATCGATGTGACCAAAGAGAGCTTTGCATCCTACGATGACAGCGGTGCAACCGGCCACAAATCCTGCTATGTACTCGAAGAGGGCAGTTATGAGTTCTACGTCGGAAGCGATGTCAGAAGCGCAGCCTTTGCCGGTGCATACGAGCAGCCGTTCAAAGTGGTTGAGATCCTGACCGAGGCCATGGCTCCGGTAGAAGCATTTGAGCGCATGAAAGCTGTTCCGGGCGAAGACGGAACGTTAAAACCGGGATATGAGGCAGCTCCTCTGCGCACCGTAGATCCGATCGAGCGCATGAAAGAAAACCGCATGGAGCCGATCACCTATACCGGTGACAAAGGCTACAAGCTCGGTGATGTCCTGGATAAGAAAGTAACGATGGAAGAGTTCGTGGCACAGCTTTCCGATGAAGATCTGATCTGCATCTTCCGCGGCGAGGGCATGTGCAGCCCGAAGGTTACTCCGGGAACCGCAGCAGCATTCGGCGGTCTGACACCGGAACTGCAGGAATTCGGTATTCCGGCAGCCTGCTGTACCGACGGCCCGTCCGGACTCCGCTTTGACTGCGGAACGAGAGCCTTCTCCATGCCGAACGGAACCCTGCTTGGCTGTACGTTTGACCTTCCGCTGGTAGAAGATCTGTACGAGATGGCAGGACGCGAGATGAGACAGAACCGTGTCGATGCCCTGCTCGGACCTGGTATGAATATTCACAGAAACCCGCTGAACGGCCGTAACTTTGAGTATATCTCCGAGGATCCGTACCTGACCGGATGGATCAGTGCCGTACAGATTCTTGGTATGGAAAAATCCGATGTAACCGGAACCATCAAACACTTCTGTGCAAATAACCAGGAGTCCAACCGACATCATGTGGACGCCGTTGTTTCCGAGCGTGCCCTGCGTGAAATCTATCTGAAGGGATATGAAATCGCAGTCAAAGAAGGCGGCGCAAGATCCATCATGAGCACTTACGGACCGGTCAACGGTATCTGGACTGCAGGAAATTACGATCTTCTGACCACGATTCTGCGCGGCGAGTGGAACTACGACGGCTTCGTTATGACTGACTGGTGGGCAATGTCAAACCGTGAGGGATATGAAGCAACCAAAACAACCCATGCACCGATGGTATCTGCCGGAAACGATGTCTTCATGGTATGCACCGACTGCTCCGATATGGGACAGGACGATGTGAAAGAGGCACTGGAAAACGGCGAGATCACAAGAGGCGACTTGCAGAGAAATGCGATGAATGTCCTGCATTTCATCCTTGGAACTCCAAGCATCTTACGGTTCCTGGACCGCATCAGCGAGGAAGAGAAAGAAGCACAGGAGCAGATGGGCGACAACGATTTCGTTGCAGCAGATCTTGTAACATACGAGGCAGATCCGGCAACGGGAGATGTTGTGATCGACGCATCCGCATGGAACACGAAAAAAGGAAACAGTGAAGTATGCGGTGTTACGATTCTGGCTGACAAGATGGGAACGTACGATATCGAAATCGAGATGAAATCCGATCTGGAAGACCTCGCACAGCTGCCGGTAACCGTGTACATCGACAATATCGTAAAAACTATGATCAGCATCCGCGGAACAAAAGGTGAGTGGATCAAAGAGACGAGAGACCTTGGCTTCTTCTTCGGCCCGAACCATTACCTGAAGCTGTACTTCGGCGCAAATGGTCTGGAGCTTGGAAAGATCCGCCTGAAGTTAAGAGAAGGCATGGAAGTACTGAGCAAACACGAGGAATAAATAAAAAAAGAAATACAGAGAAAAACCGGAACCCGGGAGCCGCTGTTTGAAAGCGGTGCCGGGTTCCGGTTTTTCGTATGAAAGAAGATTTTTATGGAAGAAGCTGTTTTTTAGTGAAGCTCGTCCTCATCCACATCAATCACATTGTCATCGTGCAGGATTTTCTGCTGGTTGATCTCGGTCTGGATGACGTTTTTGATCCGGCGTTTTGCGCGGCCCATGTAGTAGGTGGTGACAAGATCGGAAATGCCGCTGTAGACAAGGCAGATACCGATGAAAATGTTTGTGGTTGCAACGGCATCAAACGGATTGGTACAGATGATGATGCCGAGAACGCTGGTTAAAAGAGCCAGCAGGAACTCAAGCCACCATTTTTCCAGCCCTGTTTTTTTGAGGTTGAACGCCTTTTGAATGCTGAGCAGTCCGTTTGCCAGAAGGATGATACCGATGACAACCGGGATGAATGCGATTACAAGGTCACTTTCAAAGATAACGAAGCAGCCAAACAGAATCAGTACCAGGGCAACGAACAGATCGTAGCGGAAGAAAAATGGTTCGCCGCGGCTTGCAATGTAGCGGATCAGCGCAACAACGCCGCCGAACAGGAGCAACGCTCCGGCGATATAACAGATCAGCAAACTTGTTTTTACGGGGTAGACGATCAGCACGATACCTAGTATAATAGAGACAGCGGCTGAAAGCAGGAAACTGTTTTTCACATCCTGAAAAAATTGTTTCATAAGGATTCTCCTTTCCACTTGAATGTGGTTTTTCGTTTGCTTTTATAGTAGCTTTTCAAAGCAGAAAAAGCAATGGACAAATTGAAAAAAATGTACGAAGAAATGGAATCGTGAAACGGAAGAAAGAGAGGGTAAAAAAGATGCAGGACGAACAGAAAAAGTTCCAGGAGAAGCTCTCCGAATTGCTGTCCTACGCCAGAAACCATGAAAATAAAGTAACGATGAAAGAAGTCAGAGACTTTTTTGAAGACTTTGCACTGGATGAGCAGAAAGTCACCTTTGTCTGCGAATATCTGACGATGGAGCAGGTCGATGTGGCAGATTATGAGCCGGGCGTCGTGCCGGAGGAGACCGAAAAAGAAAAGAAAAAACCGGAGTTTTCCGAGGAGGAGCTGCGTGCCTTACAGCAGTATCTTGACGAACTGCCGGAGACAGAAACACCGTCGGAGGAAGAAACGGCAGAGCTTTACCGGAAAGCGGCAGAGGGCGATTCCCTTGCAAAGAGCATGCTCGTGCAGCTCTGGCTTCCGAAAGTTATTGAGACCGCAAAAGAAATGCACACCCGCGATTTCTTCCTGATGGATCTGGTGCAGGAGGGAAATGTCGGACTTTTAGTAGCGCTGGAGTCCGTTGTAAAAGCTGAGACGGCGGAGCAGGCGATTGATGCGGCTGTGCGTGAGACGATCAGCGATTTCATGGAAGAACACAGAGTTCAGAAACACAAGGACAATACTGTAGTCAATAAAGTAAACCGCTTAAAAGACGCCATCGAGGAACTCTCCGACGGCGATGACATGGATTTCAGTGTGGCAGAGCTTTCCGCGTATCTTGACATGTCCGTGGAAGAGATTGAAGATATTCTGCGGATTGCAGGCGAAGAGCCGTAACAAAAGGCTGGTATTTGCACAGAAACTGTGTGAATTGGCAATAAAACAAAAGCAAAGGAGAAAAATACAATGGTACATCATATTGTTATGTGGAAATTCAAACCGGAAGTAGAGGATGCAAAGAAACCGGAGCTGAAAAAAGCGATGGCAGAGAACCTGAAAAGCCTGGTCGGCAAAGTGCCGGGACTGTTGACGGTTGACTTTGTAGAAGCACCGCTTGCATCTTCCACCCATGATATGGCACTTGTCACAATCCTGGAAAAAGCAGAGGATGTAGCTGTATATGCAAAACATCCAGAGCACGTAAAAGTAGCAGACACCTATGTACGTCCGTACACAACGGAGCGTGCAGCACTCGATTACGAAGAGTAAAAACAAATACGGACTTTAGAGCGTGTCTGAAAAACCATTTCCGCAATCTGCAAGCCTCACTTTGCGGGAGATTTTACCCTCATTCGGTTGCCGTAGCCTGCTACGCCGCCCTCATTCGGATAAAATCTCCCACAAACTGGGACTCGCAGCTCACGAAAAGCCTTTTTCAGACACGCTCTAGCTCGTTGCCCGCGTAAATAAAAAAGTATCCCGATTCCCCAAAAGGAACGGGATACTTTTTTTGTGCCGAGAAGATCAATTCCTGATCTGGTGAATACGTTTCATTTAAGTGTTTTTCTGTTCTTCCTTCTGCAGTTCGTCAATTGTAAGCAGCAGCTCATCGATGGAAAACTCTTCGTCCTTCGGATCTTCCGTAAATTCTCTGACCAGTTCTTCGTACGTTCTTCTTCTGTGTTCCAGCGCTTTCCGCGACCGCTCCCGCCGGATGCGGCGGACATACCGCAGGCGGAGGATAAAGAGCAGAATCAGAACGAGAAGGACAAACGGCATCGCCAGAAAAACAGGATCTGCCTTCCGGATACGGGCAAAAAGGGATGCACCGGCCGAGGCAAGATGGCGGAACCAGGAAGCGGCAGCCGACTGGAAAGCGTGAAATCCGGCTCCGGCTTTTCCGGCAAGCGAATGAAATGCACGGCCGACCGTCCGTCCTGCTCCTGCAAAAAATGCGCAGGTTTTCTGGACGGCTGCAGAGCCGGCATGCACAGTGCCTTTCCAGAACGCTGCGAAATGGGAAGCCACAGATGAGAAGGAAACCGTGGATGATGCCGGTGCTTTGGAAATGGCCGGTTCCGGTGTCTTGGTTATGGCCGGTGTTTCGGTCGGCGTCGCAGTGGCAGTTGGCGTCGGTGTCGCCGTCGGAACCGGTTCAAACGTTACGGCAAGGGTATGATCCTTCTGGATATCGGAAAATGTGTAGCTGTCCGGATATTCCGTCACCGGCAGATACAAGCCGTCCACCGAGAGTTTCGCGAGCCGGAAGCCTTCGTCTGCCGTGTAGGAAACGGTTTTTTCCTCTCCGCGGGAAACTTCCCCGCCCTCGGACACCGAGCCATGCTCCGCCGCGGAAGTGGAAACCGTGAACAGATACGGCACCCGGGTGCGGTAGAACTGCACGTACCGTCCACCATCTGCCTTTGTTACGTTTACAATCGCAATAAATTCCCCAGGATTTGTCTCGCAGAGGCCCTCTGGTTCATTGATGGTGATATCGTCGGAAAAGCCAAAATCAACCGTGTCGTCCGCAAGCAGTGTTTTCTGCGAGAGCGAGTATGTCTGGATAAAGTTTCCGATTCCGAGATGCATCGTCAGCGGAAAAAGAAAAAAGAGATCGCCGGAAACACAGAGATCCTGAAAGTTTTCCATGTAAAAATCGAAGGGATACGTGCCCCAGTCATCCACCACCTGAAGTGAGGCATCGAGGAGTTTAAAGCCGTAGCCGCCGTCCGCATCGGTCTGGATCAGATAGCCGCCGGTGGAGGGAAGATAATCAATACCGAGAATATTGTAGCTTGTCGAGAGCTGGATCCGCTCTTTCTGCTCGAGAGTATCCGGGTCGAGGCGGAAGATACATCCGTAATTGGAAGCATCCGGGCTGCTGTAGCCGCTCACGAGGATTTCATGTGTGACGGGATTGTATGCCATACCGTTTGCGTGAGCAAAGTCTGCGTCCCTTACCTGATGCGCGAGGGAATACTGCGTAACGGGATTTCCGCCTGCGTCTGTATCATTTTTATAGTAGGCAGAGACTACGTCCGGCTCTGTCGTCAGATCATTAAAATTTTCGATGCAGATGATATAATCTTCCGTCGCACAGACGGACTGCACCGCGCCGTTGCTGCCGAGAATCGGATATTCCCCGACCAGTTCCCAGGAGGTACCGGTAAACGGCGTACTGGAGGCAAAACCAGCCTGGCAGAGCATGGGGTGAGTCAGAAAGAGAAAAATGCCCAGAAAAAGGGCAAGAAAAAACCGGCCGGATTTCCTGCCGGTGGGAGATTTTATCGAAAAATTTGTAAATGCAAGCCGCATATGATGTGTAGGTCCTTTCTTACAGAAAAAAGGTGGACTTTTTCTGTCATCCTATCTTACCACGGAACCGGCGGAAAGTAAATGAAGGAGAGATGGAGATTTTCTTACATATCGTTTAAGAAAATGTAATAATTTTGTAGTGTTTGCCGATGCAAAGTAGTTGTAAACATTTTGTCGTCTTGGTAAAATAAACATAACAGAATTCAGAAAATTGTGAAGAAAAAGGAAAGGCAGAGAACCGATGATTAGAATCAAAGATATTGCAGACCGCGCAGGGGTCAGCCCGACGACGGTTTCGAATGTAATACACGGAAAGACAGGGCGCGTCTCAAAGGCGACGGTCGAGAAAATCAACCGGATTTTAAAGGAGATGGAGTACGTGCCGAGTATCAGCGCGCGCATGCTGGCGAACAACAGCTCCGGTCTCATTGGTGTGGCGCTTGGTTTCATGAAGAAAGGAAATGCATCTTCCTTTGAGGATCCCTTTGTGTCGGCAATGCTCGGAAATCTGGAATATCAGATCCGGGAACACGGCTATTATATGATGCTGGTTGCGCGCCATGAGCAGGACGACATTATGCAGCAGGCGCTCGGCTGGAATTTTGACGGCATGATTGCGATGGCTCTGAAGGAAAAGGAGATTGCAGAGCTCTCGGAACGTCTCGGAAAACCGCTGGTAACCATTGATCAGTATCTCCCGCCGGAACTTGGAGTCCGCTCCATTACGATGGATGACTGCGGCGGTGCGTACCAGATGAGTCAGTACCTGATTGGAAAGGGACATAAAAAATTTCTCTTTTTATCCGACTGCGATCTCGGGGTTGACCACTATCGGTGGCTCGGTGTGCGTCAGGCGATGGAGGAGGCGGGAATTGAGGACATTGAAAGTCGCCATATTGTGATCCCGTGGAATCCAGAGCAGAGGGAGAAGGCATATGAGGAGATGCTTCCGTTCTTCAAAAAACAGACAGCGCTCTTTTTTTCATCGGATTACTATGCACTTGAAGCATCCAACTTTCTGCAGAACAGGGGAATAAAGGTTCCGGAGGAAATTTCAATTGCGGGCTTTGATGATGTTACTTATGCGACACTTGCGCGGCCGAAGCTGACTACCGTGCATCAGATGGTGGATGGAAAAGCACGCCGTGCCGTAGAAGTCCTGATGCACTTGATCCAGGATGAGCCGGTACAAAAAGATATTCCGCCATTGCCGACAACGCTGGTGGAGAGGGAGTCGGTAAGAGATCTGACGAAGTAAATAGTTACCAAGTTTACAGAAAAACTCTTGTAGAAACTGCTGGTTTTGCGCAAAACTATTGAAAAATCACCGTGAGGTATGGTAAACTGTGCTTGCAAACGACAGAATCAAAGAACCAGACACGTTCTGGGGATGAAATAAAGGAGGTAAAAAAATGGACAAAAAATGGTGGAAAGAAGCCGTAGTGTATCAGATTTATCCGCGCAGCTTCATGGACAGCAACGGAGACGGTATCGGAGATTTAAATGGTATCACATCCCGTCTGGATTATCTGAAGGATCTTGGCGTAGATGTTATCTGGCTGTCTCCGGTGTACCAGTCACCAAACGATGACAATGGATATGATATCAGCGATTACCGGGCAATCATGCAGGAGTTCGGAACAATGGAGGATTTTGACCGCATGCTTTCGGAGATGCATAAAAGAGGCATCAGGCTGGTCATGGACCTTGTTGTCAATCATACTTCAGATGAACACAAATGGTTCGTGGAGAGCCGCAAATCGAAAGACAATCCATACCGCGATTATTATATCTGGCGTGATGCAAAAGAGGGAAAAGAGCCAAACAACTGGGGAAGCTGCTTCTCCGGTTCCGCATGGAAATACGATCCGCAGACAGAGATGTATTATCTGCATCTGTTCTCAACAAAACAGCCTGATCTGAACTGGGAGAACCCGGCGGTTCGAAAAGAAGTTTTCGATATGATGAACTGGTGGTGTGAAAAAGGCATTGACGGTTTCCGGATGGACGTTATCAGCATGATCTCCAAACCGGAAGGGCTGCCGGACGGAAAAATTCCGGAGGGCGGACTCTACGGTGATTCCGGCTGCGTAAACGGACCGCACGTTCATGAGTATCTGCAGGAGATGAACAGGGAGGTCCTCTCCAAATACGATCTGATGACGGTTGGTGAGTGTGCCGGTGTCACGATCGAGGAGGCAGAAAAATATGCATCCGCAGACGGCAAAGAGCTCAGCATGGTATTCCAGTTCGAGCTGGTAGATCTGGCAAGCGGAACATACGGCAAATGGACGGACAAACGCGTACCGCTCAAAGATTTCAAACGCGTCATGACAGCATGGCAGACGGAGCTTGAGGGAAAGGCATGGAACAGCCTATTCCTTGGAAACCACGACCAGCCGCGCTGCCTGTCCCGTTTCGGCGATGATTCACCGGAATACCGTGTGGTAAGTGCCAAAATGCTGGCAACCTGCCTTCATATGATGCAGGGTACCCCGTATGTATACCAGGGCGATGAGCTTGGCATGAAAAATGTTCCGTTCCACGATCTGTCCGAGTTCCGCGATATTGAGAGCATCAACGCGTTCCACGAGCTGACCGGTGCCGGAAAAGTAGCACCGGACGACATGATGCGCTACCTGAACCTGCGCGGAAGAGACAATGCAAGAACTCCGATGCAGTGGGATGATACCGCTTCGGCAGGATTTACCACAGGAACACCGTGGATCAAGGTCGGACCGGATTACGAGACCGTCAATGCCAAGAATGAGATGGCGGATCCGGATTCTGTATACAATTATTACAAGAAACTGATTCATCTCCGGAAAGAGAAGGATATCATGGTTTACGGAACGTACGAGCTGCTCGATCCGGAGGATGAGGCTCTGTATGTATATACCAGAACCTTAGGCGACCAGAAACTCCTCGTGATGTGCAATTTTACAAAAGAGGAGCAGGAGTACACAGTTCCGGAAACCTTTGCGGGAGCAGATGTACTGATCAGCAACTATCCACAGAGCGGCGCAGCAGCGGGGGCAAGAAAACTGCGTGCGTATGAGGCAGTTGTTCTGGAAACCAAATAAAAAATGCAGAGGAACCTGTGGCAGAACGGACTTTTGCCACAGGTTCCCGTTCTCAAAATACGGCAAAAACCGGTAAGAGTAAGAAAGGGGAAAACAAAACATGAAACCATATCTGAAATTGGAGACACATCCGCTTGCAGACCCGAAGAATGTAGTAAAGGGCGATAAATATCGTATCACGGTACTGACGGAGCATCTTCTTCGGCTGGAATACAGTGAGGACGGTGAATTTATCGATGCGGCATCCCAGACGGTTGTAAACCGTGATTTTCCAGCAGTGGAATTTTCCGTCAAAGACACAGGCGATGAGCTGGAGCTGCGCACAAAGTATCTGCAGCTGAATTACAACAAAAAGGCATTCTCTGCAAACGGACTTTCCTGCAAAACAACGGCAGTCGGCATCAGTTCTGTACCGGCATGGCATTACGGAGATCCGACACAGGATCTTGGAGGAACGGCCCGTACGCTTGATCAGGTCAACGGAGCATGCGAACTGGAACCTGGTATCATGTCCTGGTTTGGTTCCGCTGTTCTGGATGATTCGAAGTCGCTTCTGATGACAGAGGACGGTTGGGTGACCCCGAGAAAGAAAGGAGTGCAGGATCTGTACTTCTTCGGCTATGGCTGGAATTTCCGCCTGGCATTAAAGGATTTTTACCACCTTTGCGGCAAAACTCCGATGCTTCCGAGATTTGCACTCGGAAACTGGTGGAGCCGTTACTGGCGTTACAGTGAAGCATCTTATATGAAACTGATGGAAGACTTCGACAAAGAGAACGTTCCATTCTCGGTTGCTGTTATCGATATGGACTGGCACCGTGTAGACGATGTGGATCCGAAATACGGCAGCGGCTGGACCGGCTACAGCTGGAATAAAAAACTCTTCCCGGATCCGGAGCGTTTTCTTGGAAAACTTCATGCACGCGGCATGAAGACAACACTGAATGTCCATCCGGCAGACGGAATTCGTGCGTATGAGGACTGCTATCCGGAAGTAGCAGAGGCTATGGGAGTGGATGCAAAAAAAGAAGAGCCGGTCAATTTTGACATTGCGGATCCGAAATTTGTCGATGTATATTTCGAAAAAGTCCATCATCCGATGGAAAAAGAGGGCGTCGATTTCTGGTGGATTGACTGGCAGCAGGGACAGAGTACCAAGATCGAGGGTCTTGATCCGCTGTGGATGCTGAATCACTATCATTTTCTTGACAGTGGAAGAGACGGAAAACGTCCGATGACCTTCTCCCGCTATGCAGGACCGGGCTCCCACCGCTATCCGGTCGGATTTTCCGGAGACACCCACATCACCTGGGAATCCCTGGATTTCCAGCCATACTTTACCAGCACAGCCTCCAACATCGGCTACGGATGGTGGAGTCATGATATCGGCGGCCATATGCTCGGTTACCGTGACGATGAGCTTGAAGCAAGATGGTATCAGTACGGAGTCTTTTCTCCGATCAACCGTCTGCACAGCTCTAACAGTGCCTTCAGTGGAAAAGAGCCTTGGAACTTCAGTATGGAAGTGCGCAGCACAATGGATGATTTCCTTCGTCTGCGTCATAAACTCGTACCGTATCTGTACACGATGAACTACCGTGCATGGAAAGAAGACACACCGATCGTTGTTCCGATGTATTATGATTACCCGGAGACGGTTTTCTGGGGCAAAAATCAGGCACCGAATCAGTACTTCTTCGGAAGCGAGCTGATGGTAACACCGGTGACAACGAAATGCATTCCGGAGCTGAAGCGTGCAAAAACAAAGGTGTGGCTGCCGGAAGGTACGTGGTTTGATTTCTTCAACGGAATGATTTACGAGGGTGGCAGAAGTATGGATCTGTACCGTACGCTCGAGGAGATCCCGGTTCTTGCGAAAGCAGGTGCGATTATCCCGATGACAGAGAAGATCAGTGCGCTGGATGTAGAATCCAACCCGGATGAGCTGACGGTACGCGTTTACGCGGGCGCGGACAATACATTTGCCCTGTACGAGGATGACAATACTACCATGGCATATGAGAAGGATGACTGTGCAAAAACATCGATGACGCTCGATTGGGGTGCGCGGAAATTTACGATTGCACCGGTTGAGGGCAATCAGAGCCTCGTTCCGGAAAGCAGAATGTACTGCGTAGAATTCGGCGGAAGTACGGCAAAAGAAGCGAAGGTCTTTGTAAACGGCGTGGAAGCGGATGCAGAAGTCAAAGAGAAAGACGGACTTCTTACGATCGCGGTAACAGATGTAAAACCGCAGGATACCGTGACAATCTGTCTGCCGGAAGATACGGAGATTGCAAAGAACGATGTCATGACACGTGCGATGGATCTGCTGCTGCACGCCGAAATCAGCTACATCACCAAAGAGCAGATCGCAAATCTTCTTCACAAAGCAGACGGAAAGGTGGCAATTCTGGCTGCAGAGCTGCAGAGCATGGAACTTTCAAACGATCTGCGCGGTGCGCTGCTGGAGATCATTACGGCATAAATTGCTGCAGAAAAACACGATTTGATTTACAGAAAAAGAATTCTGTGATACGATACATACAAAGAAAAGGAAGAGAGCGTGGCAGTGGATTCTGTCAGGCTCTCTTCTTGAAATGTGAGACAGGAGGATTTTTAAACGTGGGAAAATACATCATGGCACTTGATGCCGGCACAACGAGCAACCGCTGTATTCTGTTTGATCAGAAAGGACAGATCGTAAGCCTTGCGCAGAAGGAGTTTACCCAGCGTTTCCCGAAACCGGGCTGGGTGGAGCACGATGCCAATGAAATCTGGTCCACGATGCTCGGTGTAGCCGTGGAGGCAATGCAGAAAGCGGGCGCGTCCTACGAGGATATCGCGGCAATCGGCATCACAAACCAGAGAGAGACGACGATCGTCTGGGACAAAAAGACGGGAGAGCCGGTCTACAATGCAATTGTATGGCAGTGCCGCAGAACATCGGAATACTGCGATTCCCTGATGGAGCGCGGACTGGTTGACCGTTTCCGGGAGAAAACAGGTCTTGTGATTGATGCGTATTTTTCAGCCACGAAGCTGAAATGGATTCTAGATGAAGTTCCGGGCGTGCGCGAGCGGGCGGAGCGAGGCGATCTCTATTTCGGAACGGTGGAGACGTGGCTGATCTGGAAGATGACAAAGGGAAAGGTACATGTCACCGATTACACCAACGCGTCCCGTACAATGCTGTTCAATATCCATACACTGAAATGGGATGAGGATATCTTAAAAGAGCTGAACATTCCGCTCTGTATGCTGCCGGAAGTCCGCCCGTCGAGCTGTGTCTACGGGGAGACGGCATCCACATATTTCGGCGGCCCGATTCCGATTGCGGGAGCAGCGGGAGACCAGCAGGCGGCGCTGTTCGGCCAGACCTGCTATACGCCGGGCGAAGCGAAAAATACATACGGAACAGGCTGCTTCCTGCTGATGAACACGGGAGAAAAGCCGGTTTCTTCGACACACGGTCTTGTTACCACGATTGCATGGGGCATCGGGGACAAGATTACGTATGCGCTCGAGGGATCCATTTTCGTCGGCGGAGCCGCAATCCAGTGGCTGCGCGATGAGATGAAGCTGATCGAGTCCTCGGCGGATTCCGAGTACATGGCGCAGAAGGTGAACGACACGAACGGCTGCTACGTCGTGCCGGCGTTTACCGGCCTTGGCGCACCGTACTGGGATCAGTATGCGAGAGGAACCATTCTCGGCCTGACCCGCGGCGTCAACAAATACCATGTGATCCGCGCAACGCTCGAATCCATTACGTATCAGGTAGATGATGTGTTAAAAGCCATGGAGGCAGATTCCGGTATGAAGCTCTCTGCGCTGCGTGTGGACGGCGGAGCAAGCGCCAACAACTTCCTGATGCAGTGCCAGGCGGACATCAGCCAGGCGCCGGTGGAGCGGCCATGCTGCATCGAGACGACCGCGATGGGAGCAGCTTATCTTGCGGGACTCGCCGTCGGCTACTGGCCGGATCAGGAGACGGTAAAACAGAACGGAGCCATTGACCGTACATTTGAGCCGGAGCTCTCGAAAGAGGAGCGCGATGAGAAGATGAACGGATGGCACAAAGCAGTCCGTTACGCCGAAGGATGGGCGAAATAGAAAAAGATTTTGGAAATGCAGAAAAGGAACGGTTTCGTAATGAAAACCGTTCCTTTTCGCGTACTGTGACTTCTTGTCTACTGATGTTAAAGAATGTCGATATGTTCGCCGTTTAAAGCTTTGTTCATGCTTCGCACGGCACAGAATTTACCGCACATCGAGCAGGTATCTTCCTGTTCCGGCGAGCGGTCAGCACGGATGGCTTTTGCGGTCTCCGGGTCCAGTGCACAGTCCCACTGTGCTTCCCAATCGAGCACGCGGCGGGCGTCTCCCATCTTGTCGTCAATATCACGCGCATGCGGCACGCCTTTGGCAATGTCGGCAGCGTGTGCGGCGATTTTGCTTGCGATGATGCCCTGCTTTACGTCATCGAGGTTCGGAAGAGCCAGATGCTCTGCCGGCGTTACGTAGCAGAGGAAAGCAGCGCCGTTCATAGCGGCAATTGCGCCTCCGATGGCAGCGGTGATGTGGTCATAGCCCGGTGCGATATCGGTTACGAGAGGTCCGAGAACATAGAACGGAGCGCCCATGCAGATGGTCTGCTGTACTTTCATATTGGCCGCAATCTGATCCATCGGAACGTGGCCCGGTCCCTCAACCATAACCTGAACGTCTTTCTCCCAGGCACGTTTGGTGAGTTCGCCGAGGCGCACCAGCTCCTCAATCTGGCAGACATCCGTTGCGTCGGCAAGGCAGCCAGGACGGCAGGCGTCGCCGAGAGAAATGGTCACATCGTATTCACGGCAGATATCGAGAATCTCATCGTAATACTCGTAGAACGGATTCTCCTCGCCGGTCATGCACATCCAGGCGAACACGAGGGAGCCGCCGCGGGAAACAATATTCATTTTCCGTTTGTGTTTGCGGATCTGATCGATGGTTTTTCTGGTGATGCCGCAGTGCAGGGTGACGAAATCGACACCGTCCTCGGCATGGAGGCGGATGACGTCAATAAAATCTTTGGCGGTCAGCGTATCCAGGTCTCTCTGGTAATGGATCACACTGTCATATACCGGCACGGTGCCGATCATAGCCGGACATTCGGAGGTCAGTTTCCGCCGGAACGGCTGCGTATTACCGTGGCTCGACAGGTCCATGATGGCTTCTGCGCCCATATTGACCGCGGAGAGTACCTTCTGCATCTCCACATCGTAATCTTTACAGTCTTTCGAAACACCGAGATTTACATTGATTTTCGTGCGCAGCATCGAGCCGATGCCCTCCGGATCGATGCAGGTGTGCAGCTTATTGGCCGGAATGGCAACCTTTCCGCTGGCGACGAGCGGCATCAGGTCTTCCACGGCCATATACTCTTTTTCTGCGACTTTTTTCAGCTCCGGTGTTACAATGCCGCGGCGTGCGGCGTCCATCTGTGTTGCGTAATTGCGTTCCATCTGTTGTTCTCCTTTATTTTCAAAATCAGATCCGGTAAGCGTGGTTCAGCGGTCCTGAGCCGTGGCCGAGATCCATCATGCTCGCGAGTGCGCCCGAAATATACTCTTTTGCGGCGGAAATGGCATCCGGAAGGGAAAGCCCCTTTGCGAGCCCCGATGCGATGGCGCTGGAGAGTGTACAGCCGGTGCCGTGTGTGTTCGGATTGTCGATGCGTTTTCCTGTGAACCAGGTAAATGTGCCGTTGTGATATAAAAGATCGTTGGCATCATTGATACTGTGGCCGCCCTTTAACAGAACGGCACAGCCGCAGGAATCCCCGATCTCTTTTGCGGCGTGTTCCATATCGCTTTCCGACTGGATTTTGATGCCGGAGAGAACTTCTCCCTCTGGGATATTCGGTGTGATGACTTCGGCCAGAGGAAAGAGCAGTTTTTTCATCAGGTCAGGCACGCCGCCCGAAGCGAGCGCGGAGCCGCTTGTAGCGACGAGGACCGGGTCCACAACGATGTGTTTGGCCTGGTAGAAGCGAAGCCGTTCGGAGATGACTTCGATCAGTGCCGGGGAGGATACCATACCGATTTTGACGGCGTCCGGGAAGATGTCCGTAAAGACGGCGTCAAGCTGTGCGGCCAGAAACTCCGGTGTTACATCGAAAATACCGGAAACTCCGGTGGTGTTCTGGGCGGTGAGTGCGGTAATTGCCGACATGGCGTAAACTCCGTTTGTGATCATGGTTTTGATGTCTGCCTGAATGCCGGCGCCTCCGCTGGAATCACTTCCCGCGATTGTTAATGCTGTTTTCATGTTTTTCGCGTCCATGAGAATTACTCCTTTGCATTACTTTTCTTTTTGGACAGGCGACAAAGAAAGTGGTGCCCCCAGTCTGCCGCCTGGTGTGAGGATGAATGGTTACGTAAAATTATTTGTTTTCCAGCATGCGCAGAGTCTGTTCTTTCAGATCCTTCGTTGCGGAAACAATGTCTTTCTGTGCAAAAATGGCACTGATGACGGCGATGCCGCAGATGCCGCTGCCGGAAAGCTCCGTCACGTTATCGCGTGTGATGCCGCCGATGGCGATGACAGGGATTTTAACGGCATTGCAGATAGCAGTCAGCGTTTCGTGGCTGACATCCTCCGCATCCGCCTTGGAACCGGTGTGGAAGACTGCGCCGACGCCGAGGTAATCTGCCCCGCGCTGCTCGGCGAGAATGGCCTGTTCCACGGTCTGCGCCGAAACGCCGATGATCTTGTCCGGGCCAAGCTTTGCACGGACATCGCCGGCCTCCATATCGCTCTGGCCGACATGAACGCCGTCCGCATCCATCTTAGCTGCGATTTCCACGTTATCGTTGATGACGAAAGGAACATGGTATGCGGCACAGAGTTTTTTCAGTTCCAGTGCCTCTTCCATAAAGTGATCCTGGTCAAGATTTTTTTCGCGGAGCTGGATAAACGTTGCGCCGCCCTGCAGAGCCTTTTCCACCTGGCTGTACAGTGTCTCGCCGTTCAGCCAGCTGCGGTCTGTCACAGCATATAAAAGCAGGCCTTTTTTATCGCACTTCATACTTTGCACCTTTCTCCAGCGTCTCGCCGTCCATGTGGTAGATGGCGTCGATGATGCGGTTCCGGTAGGTGGAGTTGCCGTCTTCCGGTTTCATATGGCTCCAGCCGATCTCGCCGGCAAGTCCCATCGCGCAGACAGCGGCAGCAGCGGCTTTTAACGGCTCGTCCGGGTTGGCAACGAGGTAAGCGGTCATCATGCCGGAGAGCTGGCAGCCTGTTCCGGTGATGCTTCCCATCTCGGCGCGTCCGTTGCGGATCACGTAGCAGGTGTCAGCATCGGCAACGAGGTCGATCGCTCCTGTGATGGCGACAACACAGTTGTGGTCTTTCGCAAAGTTTTTTGCAAAAGCAACGGCGCTGTCGAGGTTTTCGTCTGTTACTTTATCGGCAACGTCTGCGTCAACACCCTTTGTCGTTCCGCTTCCGAGTGCCAGTGTTTTGATTTCGGAAATATTTCCGCGGATGACGGTGAACGGGATTTTTTCCATCAGTCCGACTGCGGTCGAAGTACGTAAGTGGCTTGCGCCTGCGCCGACTGGATCGAGCAGGATTTTGTGGCCGAGCGAAGCTGCTTTTGCACCGGCACGGTACATGCCGTCGATGCTCGTTCTGTGCAGCGTTCCGATGTTGATGTTCAGACCGCCGCAGATGGAGGTGATATCCTCGACATCCTCCGGTTCATCGGACATGATCGGGCTTGCGCCGCATGCCAGCAGAATATTGGCGACATCGTTTACTGTAACGTAATTTGTGATGTTGTGTACGAGAGGGGTTGTTTTTCTGACATTGTCAAGACAAGTGCCTAACATAATTTTTTGTTCCTCCTGTGTGAGTATTTTTGCAGAAGCAAATTCCCTTGCGGTACTGGAAGAACCTGTTGATGATGTGTTCATAGAGATTAAAAAAGCAGATATACGTGGAGGTATATCTGCAGAAAATGTGCATATCGTATCTCCCTACGTTGGCATTACCCAAATCAGGTTCAGGGTCTAGGAGATGCATCCTACTCTCAGCCCGCTTCGCACGCGAGCTCCCCTTTGCTTTCTGCAGACAATTATATACGCATAAAAACAATTGTGCAAGAGAAAAACGGAAGATTTTAAAAAATTTCAGAAAAATAAAAAAGACATGCAAAATATTGGAAATGTAATGTTATTTGGGTTGAAAGAGAAAATAATATCAGCGTAAAATGAAGTATAAAATATGCGTGGAAGACGGATGAAACGATGGAAGAACAAAGAAGCTTGAACTCTACCAGGACAGCCCGGAATACACCTTCGACCTGATCCTCGTGGACGTGCATATCGCAAAGCCGATTGATGCGGAATTACTGAAAAAGAAAATTGCAGAGTATTGCAGGTGAAAAGAAGTGCCCCTGCCCGGCATCTGATGTGTGCCGGGCAGGGGATTTTGATGTGCGAATCTTATTTTTCTTCCTCCGGGTACGTATAGCCCCAGGTTCTGCGGAAGGAGGTCATCAGATCCATGACGTCCTTCGTGTAGTCGAGGTGCATGGCAGATGCATCTCCATTGATGGCGCGTTCCATGTCGGCGAGCTCATAGGCGAGTGCATCGGCGTTGTCACCGGCTTTGATGATTTCGGATTCGCCGGTGGAAGCGTCTGTGATTTTTGCTTCCCAGGCACGCGGGTACTCCATGATCTCGATAAATCCGTTCTCACAGGAAACCATGCCGCGTTTCGGCTGTTTGGAGTGGAGAGAGAGCATCACACTTGCCATCTGTCCTTCCTGATTGGTGAGAAGGAGGCCGGCCTGCTCGTCCACACCGGTCGGAGCGGGCTTTACCTGGGAAAGGAGCTGATCCGGCTTGGAGTCGAAGAACCAGCGGATGAAGGAGAGTGCGTATACGCCGATATCAAGCATCGCGCCGCCTGCGAGATTCCGGTTGAAGAAGCGGTTCTTCATGTTGTACTCTTTGAAACTGCCGAAGTTCATCGTGATCAGATTGACTCTGCCGAGACGGCCGGAGTCGAGAATTTTTTTCAGTTCTTTGTAGATCGGCATATGGTAAATCGTCATTGCCTCTCCGATGATGACACCTTTTTCTTTCGCAAGCGCTATGGCCTCGTCGAGCTCGTCACTGTTCAGCGTAATCGATTTCTCAACGAGAATGTGTTTTCCATTGGCAATCGCCTCTTTCATAAAGCCAAGATGCGTGTTGTGCGGCGTCGTGATATAAATGACATCGACCTCCGGATCGGTAAACATCTCATGGAAATCATCGTAAACTTTTCCAATTCCATATTTCTCCACAAAAGCAGCCGCCTTCTCATGGGTCCGGTTGCCGACCGCGTAAATATTCTTTCCGTTTTTCTGCAGTGCGACCGCCATTTCATTTGCAATCACACCGCATCCGAGTACAGCCCATTTGATTTCTTTCATCGTTAGATTCTCCTATCGTATCTATTTCGCCCAGAGCGGTTCTTCGCTTCCGCTGTAGTCAAACCGTCCGTCGTTTTTCTCTTCCAGTGCTTTGATCATATGGTACGTAAATTCATTGTAAGGCGTTGGAATTCCAAGCTCTTTTCCCATGCGGATCAGCGCACCCGAGAACATATCAATTTCCGTATGGCGTCCCGCATCGAGATCCTGGAGCGTCGAGTAGCGCGCCGTCGGCGGAACCGCACTTCCGCGTCCCGAGGAGACATCCGCCTTGCTGATATCAATTCCCTTTGCCTCCGCAATCGCCATCAGTTCTGCGCGGAGTCCGTCGCTGATCGCCTTCATATGCACACTGTCGCGGTAGCAGCCGACCCCGGCACCGAGAATAGCCTGCGGCAGGTTATTGCAGACATTCAGCCGGAATTTGCTCCATATTTCCTCTAAAATACAATCGGTTGCCCGGTAATGCAGCCCTGTGCCGGAGAACAGATCCAGAACAGCCTGCACACGCTCACTGTCGTACGGCGCCGAAACTTCGCCGAAAATGATGCCGAGCGTCGCCTCAGGGTTGAAAACGTAGCCGTCATTCTCTTTATGAGAAGCTACTTTGATAACAGCATGAAGCAGATGCTCCGCACCGACTTTTTCCGCGATGATCTCCTCACTGTCCACGCCGTTCATCAGACTCATGATCACAGTATTCTCGCCGGTAACGGCAGTAATATTGTCAAGAGCCCCCGGCAGTGCGCCGTATTTGAGCGAGACGATCAGAAAATCCACGCCGTGTGCCTCTTCCGGTGTCCATACCTCCGGGTGATAAACCGTATCGTTAATTTTGCATCCTTTGTTTTTCAGACGCTTCGCCCGTTCCCCGGACGCGATAACGCCAAGCCGGATGTCCTTTTTCTCCGAAAGCCCCCAGATCACATAAGACCCAACCGCTCCGGCGCCCAGAACAGCAACTGATTTTATTTTCATAATAGCCTCCTTTGTAACTGTTTGAATTACCCTTACTATAACAAATTTTGCGGAGATCCTCAATTTGTTTTTCAAAATAGAGAATTTCGGAAAAGGAAGCCAACGGCGTCCGCGGCGAATTCCAGATCAACTACGCTTGCGGCTTCGCCTTCTCCGGCGACTACCCCGAAGCCTCCATCTCCGATCTGCTGCACGAGGCAGATCTGAAAATGTACGAAGACAAAATCCGGACGAAAGAAGAACAGAAGGCAAAAGAAAAACAAGAGAAGAAATAAGAAACGAAGGAGAAACGAAATTCGAACATTTCTCCTTCGTTTTTTGCACGCATTTTTACCGGGAAATCATATTCTAAGGTTAGAATGAAAAAACAGGAGAATCTGTTGATGAAAGGAAAATGGCTGACAGGTGCGCTTGTACTGGCAATGGCGGCAGTGACGCTGGCGGGATGCGGGGCAAAAGATGAGACAAAAGAAAAAGTGGAGCAGGTGACATTAAATGAGGTTGCCCACTCCATTTTTTACGCCCCGCAGTACGTGGCAATTGAGGAGGGGTATTTTGCGGACGAGGGCATTGATCTGACGCTGATGACAGGATTTGGTGCAGATAAAGTGCTGACGGCGATGATTTCCGGCGAAGCGGATATCGGGTTTATGGGGGCGGAGGCAACCGTCTACGCGTACCTCGAGGGAACCGCAGACCCGGTTGTGAACTTCGCGCAGCTGACGCAGCGGGCGGGAAACTTTGTTGTGGGAAGAGAGAAAGACAATTCGTTTACCTGGGAGAAATTGAAAAACAAAGAGGTATTAGGGGGAAGAAAAGGCGGTATGCCGGAAATGGTCTTTGAGTATGTTCTGGCGCAGAAAGGGATTGATAAAAAAGACGTAAATATCAACCAGAGCATCGATTTTGGTTCCACAGCTGCCGCGTTCTCCGGCGGGCAGGGGGATTATACGATTGAATTTGAACCGTCCGCGACACTGCTCGAGCAGAAGGGCGACGGCTATGTCGTGGCATCGGTCGGAACGGAATCCGGGTATGTGCCGTATACGTCGTACAGCGTCAAACAGAGTTATCTGAAAACGCACGGCGCAACCGTAGAAAAATTCACGAAGGCACTGCAGAAGGGAATGGACTTCGTGCAGACGCACACACCGGAGGAGATTGCAGAAGTGATTGCGCCGCAGTTTGCAGAAACCGAGCTGGAAACCATCACCGCGATCGTGCGCCGCTACTATGAGCAGGATACGTGGAAAGAAAATCTGATCTTTGAGGAAGAAAGTTTTGATCTTCTGCAGGAGATTCTGGAGCAGGCGGGAGAGCTGGAGAAAAAGACACCGTACAAGACACTCGTGACAACAAAATACGCCGAAGAGGCCGCCGCCAAAGGCTGATTCCGGCGGAATAGAAAAGCGAAAAAAGACAGAAAAAGACACTTTTCGACATTCGTCGACAAACAGCGACATTTAATTCGAAAAAAATAAAGAAAATTGCAAAAGAAAAGCAGAAAAATAGAGAAAAAGTATTGCAAAAAAGTAAATTTTGTTGCATACTATGGGTGTCGCATATATTTTTTACAACACAGGCATACGGAGGCGAACAGACATGAAAGTAGGTTTTATCGGCGGCGGCAACATGGCGAGTGCCATGATTGGCGGAATGATCCAAAAAGGAGTTGTATCTGCAGATGACATTCTGGTATCGGTCCGCACGGAGAAAAGTGTGGAACGCTTGACCAACCAGTTTGGAGTCCAGGCGACTATGGAGAACGAAGCGGTCGTAGCCGGATCCGATCTTGTATTCCTGGCAGTAAAGCCAAACCAAATAAAAAATATAATAAACCTCGTCAAAAACTTCATCTCACCCGAGAAGATTATCGTATCGATTCTTCCCGGTAAGTCTTTACAATGGCTGGGTACAGAAATCGGAAAACCAACAAAGTTAATTCGCACCATGCCAAACACACCAGCACTCGTCGGAGAAGGAATGACCGGCGTCTGTGCCAATGATCTCGTGACGGAGGAAGAGCTGCAGCTCGTTTTAACCCTCCTGAAAAGCTTTGGCCGCGCAGAAGTTGTTCCGGAGTATCTGATGGATACCGTCACAGGTGTCAGCGGAAGCTCGCCGGCGTACGTATTTCTTTTCCTGGAGGCTCTTGCAGATGCGGCCGTAGCCGAAGGAATGCCGAGAAAACAGGCATATGAATTTGCTGCACAGTCTGTCCTTGGAAGCGCCAAAATGCTTCTCGAGACAGGAATGCACCCGGGAGAATTAAAAGACATGGTCTGCTCGCCAGGCGGAACCACCATCGAAGCGGTTGCCGTACTGGAGCGGGAGAACCTGAGAAGTGCTGTTATTGATGCAACACGAGCCTGCATCCGGAAATCAAAGGGAGTGGATTAGAAGGAGCAGCACCGCCGCTTTGACAGAATGACGCTAATGTGAAAGCAGCAAAAATAAAGAATGTATGCACAAAAAAACAAACCAAAACAAGCAAAAAGCAAGCACAAAAAAGAGTAAAAAAACAAACGAGCGGAAAAATCCCGGCAGCCGTGGAAAAGGCACCGGGATTTTTTTCTGGTAATTTATAGTTTTTTTCCTTTACTGAGCGTACTGTTGTGATAATCGGAAGAATAGGTTACATCCTTTCCAAACCATACCGGAGGAACAAAGGCGTTTGCGGATGCTTCGTCAGGAAACTCCACCTCTGCGAGGTAAAGGCCTTCATACGGCGCATCAAAGACATCGAGCTCGATCGTCAGATCCGTTCCGGTAAGCGGCAGCAGATAGCGTGTTTTTGAGATGAGAACGCCGTCTGCCTTTTCCCGCAGATGCAGGTAGGATTCCTTTGTGAGCGGAAGATTATACTCTTCACGCACCATCAGCCCTTTTGACTTGTAGGTCAGATAATATTCGTCGTCAGAGCGGCGGATGCGGACAACCGGTTCGGTGGAAAGATAGCCCTGCTCGATTTTTTTACATGGATAGCTTGTAAGATTTTCCGGAAGCTGATCCAGAAGGTATTTGCGTTCGATTTCCATAAAAGAGACTCCTTCTCGTGATTGCATCACTGCTTTTTTCAAGAGTTTACCATGCTTTTCCCGTGATGTTAAGCGAAATCCGGCTTTTTGCGAAAAAAGTCCTGAAATTTTTATGAAATGCAAGCATTCTGCGGAAAAATGTGGTATAATAGCGGCGGTTTGTTACAAAGAAAAGCAGAGAATATCACGTGACAAAACACACGAGACTGATCATACAACACAGGAGGACAAAACCATGGCAAAGATTTATGTATTTCTGGCAGACGGATGTGAAGAGATTGAGGCACTGACCCCGGTGGATCTGCTGCGCAGAGCCGGAGAAGACGTATGCACCGTTTCTATTATGGGAAGAAAAGAAGTAACAGGATCCCACAAAATCACCATTCTTGCAGATGAAACCATCGAAGAGGGAGAGTTTGATGACGGAGACATGCTGGTACTTCCGGGCGGAATGCCGGGTACATTAAATCTGGCCGGAAACGAGACGCTCGCAGCGCTGATCCGTTCCTATGACGATCAGGGAAAGAAACTGGCAGCCATCTGCGCAGCGCCGAGCATCCTTGGTGTGATGGGCATCTTAAAAGATAAAAACGCCGTCTGCTTCCCGGGATTTGAAGAAAAGCTGGCAGGCGCAAACGTACTCGATGTACCGGCAGTCACCGACAAAAATGTGACCACCGGCCGCGGCATGGGAGCAGCCACTGACTTCGCACTGGAGCTGATCCGTGTTCTGCAGGGAGAGGACAAAGCAAAAGAAATGGCGGAAAAAATCGTATTTCATTGCTAAAAAAAAGCCTAAAAACCACAGAAATATAAAAAAATCACTGGCGTTTTTGAAAAGAGTATGCTATACTCGATAAATGACTGTAGAATGGAGAGGTGTGCAGGTTTTCTGCCGCTTTTCAGATAAATCAAGGAGGAAATTGATAAAATGAGTGTACAGGTCGAAAATTTAGAAAAGAATATGGCCAAACTTACCATTGAGGTTCCGGCTGAAGAATTAGAGAAAGCACTGGAGAAAGCTTACCAGAAACAGAAAAAGAACATCAGCGTTCCGGGCTTCCGTAAAGGAAAAGTTCCGAGAGCTATGGTAGAAAAAATGTATGGCCCGGCAGTATTCTATGAGGATGCTGTAAACAGCCTTGTTCCGGAAGAGTATTCCAAAGCAGCAGAAGAGAGCAAACTGGACATCGTATCCCGTCCGGAGATCAACGTAGAGCAGATCGAAAAAGGCAAAGCTTTCATCTTTACCGCAACTGTAGCAGTAAAACCGGAAGTTACCCTTGGCGAGTACAAAGGTCTGGAAGTAGCAAAAGCTGACACAACCGTTACAGATGAAGAAGTAGAAGCTGAGCTGAAAAAAGAGCAGGAGAAAAATGCAAGAACCATCAATGTAGAGGATCGTCCGGCAGCAGACGGAGATACCGTTACACTTGACTTCGAAGGTTCTGTAGACGGCGTTCCGTTCGACGGCGGCGCTGGAAAAGATTATCCGCTGACCCTTGGCTCCCATTCCTTCATTCCGGGATTCGAAGAGCAGCTCGTTGGCGCAGCTCTGGAAGAGGAGAAGGAAGTAAACGTTACTTTCCCAGAGGATTATCAGGCAGAAGAGCTTGCTGGAAAAGCAGCAGTATTCAAATGCACCATCCACAAAATCGAAGCAAAAGAGCTTCCGGCACTTGATGACGACTTCGCAAAAGATGTTTCCGAGTTCGATACTCTGGATGAGTACAAAAAAGAAATCAAAGACAACCTGACCAAGAAAAAAGAAGAGCAGGCTAAGACAGAAAAAGAGAACGCTGTCGTAGATAAAGCAGTAGAGAACGCAACAATGGAGATTCCGGAAGCTATGATCGATACGCAGGTAGAGAACATGGTTGACGATTTCGCAAGAAGAATCCAGTCCCAGGGTCTGTCCATGGAGCAGTACATGCAGTTTACAGGCGCTACCGTTGATTCCTTAAAAGAGCAGATGAAACCGCAGGCTGTTAAGAGAATCGAGAGCAGACTGGTACTTGAGAAAGTTGCAGAAGCAGAGAACATCCAGATCAGCGATGAGAAGCTGGACGAAGAGCTGGCTAAAATGGCTGAAATGTACAAAATGGAGCTGGATAAATTCAAAGAGCTCGTTGGCGAATATGAGAAAGAGCAGATGAAGAAAGATCTCGCTGTTCAGGAAGCAGTAACTCTCATGGCCGACAGCGCAAAAGAGGCGTAAGACCTCGGAAAGAGAGGCAATTGAATGAGTTTTGTACCTTATGTCATCGAGCAGACAAGCAGGGGAGAGAGAAGTTACGATATTTATTCAAGACTGCTGAACGACCGTATTATTTTTCTGGGAGAGGAAGTCACTGACGTATCGGCAAACCTGATCGTTGCACAGCTTCTGTTCCTGGAGTCTGAAGATCCGGGAAAAGATATCCACATGTATATCAACAGCCCGGGAGGTTCTGTAAGCGCAGGACTTGCTATCTACGATACGATGCAGTACATCAAATGTGATGTATCTACGATCTGTATCGGTATGGCTGCCAGCATGGGAGCATTCCTTCTTGCCGGCGGTACCAAAGGAAAGAGAATGGCTCTGCCAAACTCTGAAATCATGATTCATCAGCCATCCGGCGGTGCACAGGGTCAGGCAACCGAGATCAAAATCGTTGCAGAACAGATTCTGAAAACCAAACGGAAATTAAATGAAATTCTGGCGGCAAATACAGGAAAACCGCTGGAACAGATTGAGATCGATACCGAGCGTGACAACTATATGTCCGCAGAGGAAGCAAAAGCATACGGTCTGATTGATAATGTAATTACGAACCGATAAGAGAGGAAAGGTGTCCAAAAGCGTAGTTCCGGCAATGAGGCTTTTGTGGCACCTTTTGCCTTATCCGGCGATAAGGTTTAGTTGTAATATGTTGAAAGGAAGAAAACGATGGCTATAAAAGGGAATGATACCAAGATCCGCTGCTCTTTCTGCGGAAAGACAGAAGACCAGGTACGCAAGCTGATCGCAGGCCCGGACGGGGCATACATCTGTGATGACTGCGTGGCAATCTGCTCGGAGATCATTCAGGAAGAATTTGAGGATCTGTACGGCGAGCAGGATACCGACGAGATCAACCTGATCAAACCAAAGGAAATCAAAGCATTTCTGGATGACTACGTAATCGGACAGGATGAGGCGAAAAAAGTGCTCTCCGTTGCTGTTTACAATCATTACAAACGAGTGCTTTCCGGTGCATCCTCCGACATCGAACTGCAGAAGAGCAACATTCTGATGCTCGGACCGACCGGTTCCGGAAAAACGTATCTGGCACAGACACTGGCCAAACTGATCAACGTTCCGTTTGCAATTGCAGACGCAACGGCGCTCACCGAGGCAGGTTATGTCGGCGAGGACGTAGAAAACATTCTGCTCCGCCTCATTCAGGCAGCAGACTATGATATCGAGCGCGCTGAGCACGGCATCATCTACATCGATGAGATCGATAAAATCACAAGAAAATCCGAAAACGCTTCGATCACACGAGATGTTTCCGGCGAGGGTGTACAGCAGGCACTGCTGAAAATCCTGGAGGGAACTGTAGCTTCCGTTCCGCCGCAGGGCGGAAGAAAGCATCCGCATCAGGAGTTTATTCAGATTGATACGACGAATATCCTCTTTATCTGCGGCGGTGCATTCGAAGGACTCGAGAAGATCATCGAGACGAGACAGGATACGAAATCCATCGGATTCAACAATCCGATCGGCCATGCAAAAGATGAGAATGTCGGAGATCTGCTCCGTCAGGTCATGCCGCAGGATCTGACCAAGTTCGGCCTGATTCCGGAGTTTGTCGGACGTGTGCCGATTGTCGTTACGTTAAATTCTCTGGATGAGACGGCCCTGATGAAGATTCTGGTTGAGCCGAAGAATTCTCTGGTCAAACAGTACAAGAAGCTGTTTGAGCTGGACGGCGTACAGCTTGACTTCAAAGAAGATGCACTCGAAGCGATTGCAAAGAAATCCCTGGAGCGGAAAACAGGCGCCAGAGGTCTCCGCGCAATCATGGAAGATACGATGATGGATCTGATGTATGAGATCCCGTCGGACAATACGACAAAAGAATGCGTCATCACCAAGGACGCTGTAGAAAAGAAGGCGGAGCCGGAGATTATTCACGGCGAACCGGCCCCTGTTCCACGGCGGAATATGGGAAGAAGATCCGGAAGACCGGAAACCGCCTGAAAAACGCAGGAGGAAACTTAAATGGAAGAAGTGACAAAAGTATTACCGGCGATTGCGCTGCGTGGAACAACGATTTTGCCGGATATGATTGTACATTTTGATATCAGCAGACCTAAATCGGTTCGTGCGGTCGAGGAGGCGATGCTGGGAGACCAGAAAATTTTCCTGATTACACAGAAAGACCCGGATACGGAAGTACCGGGTCTGCTTGATGTGTATAAAATTGGAACAATTGCGGTCATCAAACAGGTTGTGAGAATGCCAAAGGATGTTCTTCGGATTCTCGTAGAAGCAGAAAGACGCGCAGAACTGCTGAACTTCGAGGAAGAGGAGAGCGAGTATCTCCGCGCCGAGGTGGCGCTGTTTACCGGCTCGGACGAAATGCAGTTTTCCGATATCGAGCAGGAGGCAATGCTGCGCAACTTAAAAGAGCTGTTTGCCGTCTACTGCGAGCAGACGCAGAAAGTCAGCAAGGAACTGGCAGGCCAGATCCTCGGAACCGAAGAAGTTGGAAAGCTGGTGGACCAGATCTGCATGAATCTGCCCCTCGACTACGTAAACCGCCAGAAACTGCTGGAGGCTGTGGAGCTTTCCGAGCGGTATGATACGCTCTGCGTCATGATCGCCAACGAGATTCAGATTCAGGAGATCCGTTCGGAGATTCAGGGAAAAATCAAAGAGCGGATCGATAAGAACCAGCGTGATTATATTCTGCGCGAGCAGCTTAAAGTCATCCGCGAGGAACTCGGCGAGGACAATTCCCGGACCGAGATTGAAAATTATAAGAAGCAGCTTGAGAAGCTCAAAGCCTCCAAAGAGGTAAAAGAGCGGATTTCCGAGGAGATCCACCGTCTGGAAAATTCGGCCAACAATCCGTCCGAGGCAGGCGTGATCCGTGGCTATATCGAGACACTGCTGGGGCTTCCGTGGGATAAGGCATCCCGTGACAATCAAGATCTGGCAAGAGCACGCGAGATTCTGGAGGAAGATCACTACGGTCTTTCGAAAGTAAAAGAGAGAATCCTCGAATTCCTGGCCGTACGCACCCTGACGAAGAAAGGCGAGAGCCCGATTCTCTGCCTGGCAGGCCCTCCGGGAACCGGTAAGACCTCGATTGCGAGAAGCGTGGCGCGAGCCCTGAATAAAAAATACGTCCGCATCTGTCTCGGCGGTGTGCGGGATGAGGCGGAGATCCGCGGCCACAGAAGAACCTACATCGGTGCGATGCCGGGACGCATTGCGGCGGGACTCCATCAGGCGAAGGTGAAAAATCCGCTGATGCTGCTCGACGAGATCGACAAAGTAAGTGCAGATTACAAGGGAGATACCTCTTCCGCACTTCTTGAGGTCCTCGATTCCGAGCAGAATAATAAATTTGCCGATCATTACGTAGAGCTTCCGATCGACCTTTCGGAGGTGCTCTTTATTGCAACCGCAAATGATATTCAGAACATTCCGCGTCCGCTGCTGGACCGTATGGAAGTGATTGAAATTTCAAGCTATACGGAAAACGAGAAGTTCCATATCGCAAAAGAACATCTCGTTCCGAAGCAGAAGAAGGCGAACGGTCTGAAAGAAGCACAGCTTGTGATCGAGGATGAGGCGCTGATGGAAGTGATCAGCGGCTACACCAGAGAGGCCGGTGTCCGCTCCCTGGAGCGCCAGATCGGCAGAATCTGCAGAAAGAGCGCGAGAAAGATTCTCGAGGAACAGGTAAAAGAGGTTGTTGTGACGAAAGAAAACCTGGAAGAGTTCCTCGGAAAAGAAAGGTATGAGTTCCAGCCGGCCAACGAAAAACCGGAGATTGGTATTGTGCGCGGTCTTGCCTGGACGGCAGTCGGCGGCGATACGCTGCAGATCGAGGTCAATGTGATGCCGGGAAAAGGAGAGTTTCTGCTGACCGGCCAGCTCGGCGATGTGATGAAGGAGTCTGCGCAGGCGGGCATCAGCTTTATTCGTTCCGTGGCAGAGCAGTATGAGATTCCGAAAGAATTTTTCGAGAAACACGACATCCACATTCATATTCCGGAGGGAGCCGTTCCAAAAGATGGCCCGTCTGCCGGTATTACGATGGCGACGGCGATGGTTTCCGCGATCACAAAGGTTCCGGTAAAAGCAGACGTTGCGATGACCGGAGAGATTACGCTCCGCGGCCGTGTGCTTCCGATCGGCGGCTTAAAAGAGAAGCTGCTGGCGGCAAAGAAAGCCGGTATCCATATGGTTCTCGTTCCGGAGAAAAATGAGCCGGATGTCAGAGAACTGGATGCGGAGATCACAGACGGACTGCAGATCGAATTTGTCGGCAGCATGGAACAGGTATTAAAACTGGCACTTGTGAAAAAGAAGTAAGGCCAGAAGATGCAAAAAACAGGAGAAGAAAAGTATGGTAATTAAACAGGTAGAGCTGCAGCACGTCTGCGGAATCACCAGTAAACTGCCGGATACCGGTCAGGTGGAAGTGGCATTTGCGGGAAAATCCAATGTTGGAAAATCT
Source organism: Blautia sp. AM42-2 (assembly GCF_003480245.1). NCBI lineage: Bacteria > Bacillati > Bacillota > Clostridia > Lachnospirales > Lachnospiraceae > Blautia > Blautia sp. AM42-2. Next base: position 6,302 of record NZ_QUIM01000007.1, on the reverse strand, counting down.
TCTCTCATCAATGCCCTGATGAATCGGAAATCACTGGCGCGTACCAGTGCGCAGCCGGGAAAAACACAGACGATCAACTACTACCACATCAATGAGGAAATGTATCTGGTGGATTTGCCGGGATACGGTTTTGCGAGAGCCTCCGAGGAGGTTAAAGCAAAATGGGGCAAGCTGATCGAGGATTATCTGCATCAATCAAAAATGCTGCACGCAGTATTTCTTCTGATTGATATCCGTCATGCACCGTCCAACAACGATCGCATCATGTACGACTGGATTCTTCGAAACGGCTACCAGCCGATCATCATTGCGACGAAGCTGGACAAGATCAAGCGCAGCCAGCTTCAGAAGCAGATCAAGCTGATCCGCGAGACGCTGGAGGTTGAGAAAGATACGATTGTGATTCCGTTTTCAGCAGAGACAAAACAGGGACGCGAGGAGATCTGGAATCTGATTGATGAAATCCGCTCGGATGCAGAAGAAAGCGGGGAATAATGTCATGGGTATGATACGTGCCGCAGGCCTTGGGTATGAATACCTCCGTTACGAGGAGGAAGGACAGGAGCCGGAAGTAACAAAAGCGATCGAGGACGTCAGTCTGGAAATCCAGAAAGGTCAGTTTATCGCGGTGCTCGGGCATAACGGAAGCGGAAAATCAACGCTTGCGAAACATATCAACGCTCTGCTGGTGCCTACAGAAGGCACCATGTGGGTGGACGATATGAAGACGACAGATGAGGAGGATGTCTGGAAGATCCGCCAGAAAGCCGGTATGGTATTCCAGAACCCGGATAACCAGATCATCGGAAATGTGGTGGAAGAGGATGTCGGCTTTGGACCGGAAAATCTGGGTGTCCCGACCGATGAAATCTGGAAACGGGTGGAGGAGAGTCTTACGGCGACCGGGATGATTTCATACCGGGCCCACTCTCCGAATAAGCTTTCGGGTGGCCAGAAACAGAGGGTTGCAATTGCCGGAGTGATGGCTATGCAGCCGGAATGCATTGTTCTTGATGAACCAACCGCGATGCTGGATCCAAACGGACGAAAAGAGGTTCTTCGTGCTGTGCGCAAACTGAATGAAGAAAAGGGCGTTACGGTTATTCTGATTACGCATTACATGGAAGAGGTTGTTTTTGCGGACCGTGTGTTCGTTATGGACAACGGTAAGCTGGTAATGCAGGGGACACCAAGGGAGATTTTTTCCGAAGTTGAGAAATTAAAAGAACTCCGTCTTGATGTACCCCAAGTGACACTGTTGGCTTATGAATTGAGAAAAAATGGTGTAGATCTCCCAGAGGGAATTTTGACCATTGAAGAACTGGTGAATGCATTATGTCATTGAAACTTGAAGATGTAACGTACACATACAGCCCGGGAACGGCATATGAAATGCACGCCCTGGAGCATATCAATCTTGAAATTCCGAATGGCCAGTTTGTTGGGATTATCGGCCATACGGGAAGCGGAAAATCGACGCTTGTGCAGCATTTGAACGGTCTGATCCGCCCGACATTGGGACGGGTGCTGTATAACGGAGAGGATATCTGGAAAGAAGGATATCCGCTAAAAGAGCTCCGAAGCCATGTAGGACTGGTTTTTCAGTACCCGGAGCATCAGCTTTTTGAGACGGATGTGATCACAGATGTCTGCTTCGGACCGAAAAATCAGGGACTTTCACCGGAGGAATGCAGAAAACGGGCGGAAGAGGCGCTGGATCATGTCGGATTTCCAAAGGAAATGTATGAAAAATCGCCGTTTGAACTCTCCGGAGGTCAGAAACGTCGTGTTGCGATTGCCGGTGTGCTTGCAATGAACCCGGATTTTCTGGTGCTTGACGAGCCGACTGCAGGCCTTGATCCGAAGGGACGCGATGAAATCCTCGATCAGCTTGCATTGCTGCATAAGACGCGCGGCATTTCGGTCGTGCTCGTATCGCACAGCATGGAGGATATTGCAAAATATGTAGAGCGGATTATTGTCATGAACCACGGTCATGTGGCGTTTGACGATACTCCGAAGAAAGTCTTTGCCCACTATAAAGAACTCGAGAAAATCGGCCTTGCAGCGCCGCAGATGACGTATATTATGCATGCGCTAAAGGAACATGGCATGGACGTGGATGTAACGGCAACAACGGTTGAGGAGGCGCGCGATACGATTCTTGCGGCACTGGAAAGTCAGAAGAAAAACGGGAAAAAAGGAGCAGAAGTATGTTAAGAGATATTACTCTGGGACAGTATTACCCGGCAGATTCCATTCTGCACCGGCTTGACCCGCGTGTGAAATTTGTGGGAACGCTCGTTTATGTCATTTCCCTTTTTCTGTTCCACAATTGGGGCTACCTGCTTGGAACCGCATTCCTTGCGGTGATGATTAAACTGTCGAAGGTACCGTTCAAATTTATCACGAAGGGTCTGAAATCAATTTTTGTGCTGCTTGCGATTACGATGGTATTTAACATCTTATTTACGCCGGGAGAGGTGCTCGTCCGTATCTGGAAAATTACGATCACCCGTGAGGGTGTGGCTATGGCATGCCGTATGTCGGTGCGTCTGATTTTCCTGATGATCGGCTCTTCGCTGATGACGCTGACGACAACACCGAACCAGCTGACGGATGCACTCGAAAGCCTGCTCGGACCATTGAAAAAAATCCATGTGCCGGTGCATGAGATTTCCATGATGATGTCAATCGCGCTCCGTTTTATCCCGATTCTTCTGGAAGAGACAGACAAGATTATGAAAGCGCAGATGGCGCGCGGCGCGGATTTTGAGAGCGGAAATATTATCCAGAGAGTAAAGAACATGGTGCCGCTTCTGGTGCCGCTGTTTATTTCAGCATTCCGCCGTGCAAATGATCTGGCGCTGGCGATGGAAGCACGCTGCTACCATGGAGGAGAGGGAAGAACACAGATGAAACCGCTTCGGTATCAGACGCGCGATTATGCAGCGTATGGCGTTCTTGTGGCATACCTTGTTTGCAGTATCGGCCTTCGCGTGTGCGGACTCTGACTTTGACGAAAACGGAGGAGAAGAATGCGCAGAATTAAACTGATTGTAGCGTATGACGGCACAAATTACTGTGGATGGCAGGTGCAGCCAAACGGCATTACAGTACAGGAAGTATTAAATCAGGCTCTTTCCGATCTCTTTGCGAAAAAAATTGCCTGCATCGGCGCAAGCCGGACCGATGCCGGGGTACATGCTCTCGGCAATGTTGCGGTATTTGATACGGATGCGAGAATGCCGGCGGACCGTATCGCATTTGCACTCAACACACGGCTTCCGGCAGATATCCGTATTCAGGGATCATCCGAAGTGCCGCCGGACTTTCACCCGCGTTTTACCGCAACAGTTAAAACGTATGAATATCGGATTTTGAACCGCACTTTTGCAGATCCGACGCGGAGACTGAATTCCTATTTCTGGTACGGCCCGCTGGATGTGGATGCGATGCGGCAGGCAGCATCGTATCTGGTTGGCACGCATGATTTTAAAAGCTTTGCAACAGCAAAACCGGAGGTGACCGACACGGTCCGTACGATCTATGAAACGAGTTTGGAAAAAGAAGACGATCTGATCCGCTTCCGGATCACCGGAAACGGTTTTCTCTACAATATGGTGCGGATTATCACCGGAACACTGCTTGAGGTTGGAAAGGGTGATTATCCGCCAGAGAAAGTAAAAGAAATCCTTGCGGCGAAAGATCGAAAAACGGCGGGAGCAACGGCAAGGCCGGAGGGTCTGACCCTGGTGCAGATCCGGTATCCCGAATGGGATTTCGAGTAAAGACACAAGTGGTCTGTATTTCCCGAAAAACAGACTCGCAGTTTACGAAAAAATGCAAAATATGGGTAAAAAACAGTTGACATTCCAAAATCCGTATAATATAATTACTAAATGTGTGACGTAGTTTGAAAACGCCGATGCCATAAGCCCCGGTAAGGCGGTTTCCTATATACATGAAACAGTAAATTGAATTTTTCACAGGAGGTTATATCCATGAACACCTTTATGGCAAATCCAGATAAGATTGAAAGAAAATGGTATGTTGTTGATGCAGAAGGATGTACATTAGGACGTCTGGCATCTGAAGTAGCAAAAGTATTACGTGGAAAAAACAAACCGGAGTACACTCCACACGTAGATACTGGTGATTACGTAATCGTAATCAACGCTGATAAAGTAGCAGTAACCGGTAAAAAACTGGATCAGAAGATCTATTACAGCCACTCCGATTATGTTGGTGGAATGAAAGAAGCTACTCTTCGTGAGATGATGGCTAAGAAACCGGAGAAGGTTGTTGAACTTGCAGTGAAAGGCATGCTTCCAAAAGGACCTCTTGGAAGACAGATGTTCACAAAACTTCACGTATACGCTGGTGCAGAGCACGCTCATGCAGCTCAGAAACCAGAAGTATTAACATTTTAATAGGGAGGTAAAGAACATTGGCTAGCGCAAAATATTACGGAACCGGAAGAAGAAAAAAATCTATCGCAAGAGTATATCTTGTACCGGGAACTGGTAAAGTTACCATCAATAAAAGAGACATCGATGAGTATTTTGGTCTGGAGACCCTGAAAGTTATCGTTCGTCAGCCTCTGGCAGCTACAGAGACCGCTGATAAATTTGACGTGATCGTAAACGTTCACGGCGGCGGATACACAGGACAGGCAGGAGCAATCCGTCACGGTGTTGCACGTGCCCTTCTGACTGTAGATAACGACTACAGACCAGTTCTGAAAAAAGCAGGATTCCTGACTCGTGATCCTAGAATGAAAGAGCGTAAGAAATACGGCCTCAAAGCAGCTCGTCGCGCACCTCAGTTCAGCAAGCGATAATTTACAGCTTAATAATGCTAAAAAAGCCTGGAAATACGCCATTTTCCGGGCTTTTTCTATACCCAAAATTCTGTCTGGACTGTTTGGTTTTGATGGAATTTGAACGGAAATTTATGGGTTTATAGTGGTCAAATTACTGGTGGACAAGCCCATTTTGACCTCTTATGGGTTAAATTACTGGTGGACAATAGGAGCAAATGAAGTCCAATTTTGCCATCGACGGACGAACACATACTTGACTGATTTACATAGAGCCTTGGCTCATTCTTTGAAAACGAGAATGGGTCGAGGCTCTATTTTTTTTCGCCTGAAATCCGGCGAGACAAATTTGAGTAGGAGGTAACAGGTATGACGGATTTCAATCAGAAGACCCATGATACCGATGTGGGCAGTCATGGCGGACAGTCGAGGCAGATGATGGAGGTGTTTGAGAACCAGGAGTTTGGTTCGATCCGGTTGTTACAGGAGGCAGGCAAGACCTTCTTCTGTGCAAGCGACGTGGCGAAAGCGTTGGGGTATGTGAATCCCTACGCCGCAGTGAAACGCCATTGCAGAGGCCCCCTAACGAAACGCGAGGGGGTCGTTCAGAAGGTGAACCAGTATGGGGATGCTGGAGAGCAGGTCGTTGAAATCGCTTTTATCACAGAAGGCGATGTTTACCGACTGATTGTTCACAGCAAGCTGCCATCGGCAGAACGGTTTGAACACTGGGTGTTTGATGAAGTTCTCCCTTCTATCCGCAAGCATGGTGTGTATATGAGCGATTCCATTTTGGATCAGGTGATTCAGCATCCGGAGGTCATCTACACCCTGGCGCAGGAGCTTGTAGCCGAGAGGGAGCAGCTTGAGGGTATCCGCAAACAGCTGGATGCAGCACAGCCTAAAGCAGACTACTTCGATACCTTTGTGAATTCGGAGGATTGCACCTGCATCCGAAATTTCTGTAAGGAAATCGGAATCCCGGAGAAGACGGCAGTGGCTCTCTTACTGGATCATCGCTATCTGTACCGCAGTCCAAGCGGCTGGCTGATGCCTTTTGCAGACAAATCTGCAAGGGGCTATTTTAGTTTGCGCGCCATGGGCGCGCTCTAACGGGTGAAAGTCCCGAACACGCCTAGGCGACAAGGAAGTGTATAGCTGAACAGCAAGGGTGTCTATCGTAAGGTAGAATCTGAAGGAAGCTGTAAGCAAACTCTTGGTCTGACGGACAGAAATCACATATGAGGCTAGGTTCCGCTTGGTAAGTCTGCTAAATAAGACAAAGCCGTAAAGTTGCCGTTTGTAGGAACCGAGTAAATGTGGCGGATATATGAGAGGAAAGAGCGTGCACCTTAAGCGTGGAGGTCTCACAGAGGTTTCATTAGCCTAGTAACAACGAACTGTGAGAAGTCAGCCGAGCCCATAGTGTGCGACTTGCAAGTCGTCATTTAAATTGTGATAAATTCACTACTACATCCGT
>NZ_QUIM01000006.1:0-199898 GCF_003480245.1 Blautia sp. AM42-2 | reverse complement strand
TGAATTACTTATTCAGAACTTTCGAGGATGTGTTTCATTGTTTAATTATCAAGGATCTTCGCTGTTCTCTCAATCAGCAACTCGTTTATTTTATCAAACTCATTTGCATTTGTCAAGAACTTTTTTCAACTTTTTTTCAAAGTCGAGCGGAGAAGGAGGGATTTGAACCCTCGCGCCGCTATTAACGACCTACTCCCTTTCCAGGGGAGCCCCTTCAGCCAGCTTGGGTACTTCTCCATAGTTTGCCTGATTCATAATCAGATATTCAATTAACTGAGTTTTGAGCGGAGAGGGTGGGATTCGAACCCACGCGCCCTTTCGGACAAACGGTTTTCAAGACCGCCTCGTTATGACCGCTTCGATACCTCTCCGTGTGTGAATTCAAATCTCGGTAACTCCCGAAATCATCTCAGTTTTTGGCTTGTCAGCTTTGCGTTTTTATCTCTCTCGCTCAGCGACATTCGTTATTATATCAGCAGTGTTTCAGAATGTCAACTACTTTTTTGAATTTTTTTTACATTTTTTTCAATTTCTTTTTCGTTTTCGCTGTTTTTCCCCATTTTGCAATTCACACATTTGTTTTTATCTATTTATGGTTTGCTTTCTGTATTTTGCTTTTTTTCTATTTTTCTGCCAGAAAGCTCTCTGCAATGAGCAGATCCTCCGGTGTTGTGATTTTTATATTTTCATAGCCGCCTTTTACCATCACTGATGCGATTCCCATCTCCTGCTCCACAACCATAGCATCGTCGGTGATTCCTTCTGTGGAATGCTGCATCAGTTTTTCGAATGCCGGAAACAGAAGCTCTGCTGCAAAGGCCTGCGGGGTCTGTGCCTGCCATACGAGATCCCTTCGCGGGCTTTCCCGGATTTTTCCGTTTTCATCGGTAAGCTTGATGGTATCCTTGACCGGCATGCCAAGGACACAGGCTTTTTCTTCTTTTACACATGCGCAGAGACGTTCCAGCATTTCCTGGTTTAAAAACGGGCGGGCGCCATCGTGAATCAGAACGTAATCGGTCTTCTGCTCCTGTTCGCTTTCCAGGCTTTTCAGCGTCTGCAATGCTTTCCAGACAGATTCATACCGTTCCCTTCCGCCTGCGCATACGGAAACAGTTTTCTTAATTCCATATTTTTCGATAATCTCTTTCTGACAGTATTCTATTTTATCCGCACCTGTCACAAGAATGATCTGGTCAATCTCCGGCGAATGTTCAAAAACCTCCAGCGCGTAAACCACGACTGGTTTTCCTCCGATTTCCAGAAACTGTTTTGCTACGCTTCCGCCCATCCGGGTTCCCTTTCCGGCTGCCAGGACAACCGCAGTGTATTTTTCTTTCTTCTCGCTCATCTTTTCCTCCGTTTTCTACAAATACAAAAACTCCGCAGCAGATCTCTCTTCTCCGTTCTGCTGCGGAAGTTTCTTTTTCTTATCGTTCTCCAAGCTTCAGGTTCGGTACGGCATTCAGGTCCCAGCCGTGGCGGGTTCCCTTCTGGTACTCGTAGTAAGCTGCCACACCGATCATGGCCGCATTGTCGGTACAGAAGATCGGGGACGGACGGTAAAAGCGGATGCTCTCTTTTTCACATGCTGCTTCCATCGCCGCGCGGAGTGCCCCGTTCGATGCAACGCCGCCGGCGATCGCCAGACGGTCCATATGGTAATCTTTGGCCGCACGGATGGCATTATCCACCAGAACGTCCACAACGGCCTGCTGGAAGGACGCAGCGATGTCTGCTTCGACAATTGGTTCGCCTGTCATCCGGCATTTGTTCAGATGGTTTAAAACGGCAGATTTTACGCCGCTGAAGCTGAAGTCATACGGCGCATCCTCCATGTGGGCACGCGGGAAGTCGATGGCGTGCGGGTTTCCTTCTTTTGCCAGCTTGTCGATCTTCGGTCCGCCCGGATAGCCGAGTCCGATGGCACGGGCTACCTTGTCGAAGGCTTCTCCGGCTGCGTCGTCTCTCGTTCTTCCGAGGATTTCGAAAGAACCGTAATCTTTTACAATGACAAGATGGGTATGGCCTCCGGAGATGATTTCACACAGGAACGGCGGCTCCAGATCCGGGTGTTCGATATAGTTCGCCGAGACGTGGCCTTCAATATGGTGAACGCCGACCAGCGGTTTCTTTTTTGCATAGGCGATCGCTTTTGCCTCTGCCACGCCGACGAGAAGTGCGCCGACAAGGCCAGGGCCGTACGTAACACCGATCGCATCGATATCATCCAGAGTGACATCGGCTTCTTTTAAGGCCGCTTCTACAACCTGGTTGATTTTTTCGATATGTTTTCTGGATGCAATTTCCGGCACAACGCCGCCATACAGGGTATGGATGGCGATCTGGGATGAAATAATGTTAGACAGCACACATCTTCCGTTTTTCACGACGGAGGCTGCGGTTTCATCGCAGGAGCTCTCAATTGCAAGAATCAGGGTATCTTTTTCACTCATTTTTCGTTTCCTCTTCAAATAACAGTTCTACTGATCTTCCGTCTTTTCCAAGCTCTGCGGCCGGGAAAATCTTCTGTACCTCATCCATGTACCGCTGCGGGCCGACGAGCGACGGGGAAAAGTGGGTCAGCCACATTTCGGCAGCCTCGGCATCTTTTGCCAGTTTTGCCGCCTCGTAGAAGGTCATATGCTTAAATTCTTTTGCTTTTGCCTGTTTTTCCGGCTCGCCGTACATTCCCTCGCAGATGAAAAGGTCGGAGCCTTTCGCATGTTCGGAGATCGACGGAATCGGGCGGGTATCGGTGCAATAGGTCACCTTCAGTCCCTTTCTGGCAGGGCCGAGGACCATGTCCGGCGTATACGTCTTTCCATCCAGGGTGACAGTCTCGCCTTTCTGCAGCGGATTCCAGCATTTAATCGGAATTTCCTGTGCTTTAGCGCGCTCCACATCGAATTTTCCCTTGCGGGAGATCTCCAGCGAATAGCCGTAGCAGGTGATATTGTGCTGCACGCGGAAGGCTGTGATTTTGTAGCCGTTCATCTCAATCACTTCCTCCGGCGCTGTCACCTCGTGAAATACAATCGGGAACGGCAGCTCCGGGCAGATGACACGCAGTGAATTGACGACGCGCTCCAGGCCTTTTGGGCCGATCATGGTCAGCGGTTCTCTCCTGTCAGTGTTTCCCATCGTCAGGAGAAGTCCTGGAAGGCCGCTGATGTGGTCTGCGTGGTAATGGGTGAAGCAGATGGCATCAATCGGCTTAAAGGTCCAGCCTTTTTCCTTGATGGCAACCTGGGTTCCCTCGCCGCAGTCGATCAGAAGGCTGCTTCCGTTGTATCGGGTCATCAGGGCGGTCAGGCGTCTGCCTGGCAGAGGCATCATACCGCCTGTTCCCAGTAAACATACATCTAACACGTTTTTCCTCCATATTCTATCCGGCTTTTTCGAAAGCCGGTCAGGTATTTTACGTTGAAAAAGCGTGTCCAAAACGTTTTGTTTCAGACACGCTCTCATCTTAACACAGTTTTTTCAAACACGCAATGACGCGGGTTTTATTTATTTGCTGTCATGACAGCTTCCTTCATCATGCGGACATACGTATAGATGTGCTGCTCCGCATGAGTGCCGTACTTCGCAATCATTTTGACGATAGCGCTTCCGACGATGACACCGTCCGCAATTTTTGCAATGTTGGCCGCCTGATCGGTCGTGTTGATGCCGAAGCCTACGGCTACCGGAATATCGGTTACTTTGCGGATTGCGACGATCATGGAATCGAGGTCTGTCTTGATCTCGCTTCTGACACCGGTAACGCCCAGAGACGATACGAGGTAGATAAAACCTTCGGCGTCTGCGGCAATTTTCTGGACGCGCTGTTCAGACGTCGGCGCAATCAGGGAAATGACATCTACCTGATGGCTGCGCGCAATATCGTTTAATTCGCCTTTTTCCTCATACGGCATATCCGGGATGATGATGCCATTGATGCCGACTTCCTCGCATTTTGTAAAGAACGGCTCGTATCCGTAATGGAACACCGGGTTTAAGTAGGTCATAAACACCAGCGGAATGTCTGTTTTTCTGCGCACGGAGGCTACCATATCGAAAATTTTATCGGTGGTGGTTCCGGCTTTTAAAGAACGGAGGTCTGCCTCCTGGATGACAACGCCCTCGGCGATCGGATCGGAAAACGGGATGCCGATCTCGATCAGGTCTGCGCCTGCTTTTTCGAGCTCCAGAATATAATTCTCTGTTTTTTCAATGTTCGGGTCTCCGGCTGTCAGAAACGGAATGAATGCTTTGCCGTTTGAAAATGCTTCTGTTACTTTACTCATGAAGGTCCCTCCCTCTGTATCTTGCAATGGCTGCTACGTCTTTGTCTCCGCGTCCGGACAGGCAGATGATGATGGAGTCTTCCGGATCAAATTCTTTTGCGATCTTCATCGCATGGGCTACTGCATGGGCACTCTCGATCGCACAGATGATACCCTCGGTTCTTGCGAGGTATTCAAAAGCTTCTACTGCCTCATCGTCCGTTACCGGAACGTATTCGGCGCGGCCGATGTCATGCAGATATGCATGCTCCGGTCCAATGCCCGGGTAGTCAAGGCCTGCGGAAATCGAGTAAACCGGTGCGATCTGACCGTATTTATCCTGGCAGAAGTAGGATTTCATACCGTGGAAGACGCCGAGTGTTCCGGTTGCAATGGTTGCTGCAGTCTCTGCGGTGTTGACGCCGCGTCCTGCTGCCTCGCATCCGATCAGGCGGACATTTTTGTCATTGATGAAGTTATAGAACATACCCATCGCATTGCTTCCGCCGCCGACGCATGCCATGACGGCTTTCGGGAGTTTTCCTTCTTTTTCGAGGATCTGCTCTCTTGCCTCTTTGCTGATGACAGCCTGGAAATCGCGGACGATGGTCGGGAACGGATGCGGGCCCATAACGGAACCGAGAACGTAGTGGGTGTCATCGACACGTGATACCCACTCGCGCATCGCCTCATTGACGGCATCTTTTAAGGTCATAGTTCCGGTAGTAACGGCATTTACTTTTGCACCGAGAAGCTCCATCCGGTATACATTGAGGGCCTGACGGTCGGTGTCTTCTTTTCCCATGAAGATCTCACACTCAAGTCCCATCAGCGCTGCTGCCGTTGCGGTTGCCACACCGTGCTGGCCGGCTCCGGTCTCTGCGATGACACGGGTTTTTCCCATTCTTTTTGCGAGGAGGCACTGTCCGAGCACGTTGTTGATTTTGTGGGCTCCGGTGTGGTTCAGATCCTCTCGTTTGAGGTAAATTTTTGCTCCGCCGAGATCCTTTGTCATTTTCTCTGCGTAGTAGAGAAGGGACGGGCGGCCCGCGTAATTTTTCAGCAGGTCATCGAGCTCCTGGCAGAACTCCGGATCGTTTTTATAATAATTGTACTGTTTTTCCAAATTGATAATTTCATTCATCAGAGTTTCCGGTATGTACTGGCCTCCGTGAATACCAAATCTTCCGTCAGACATGTCTTATCCTCCTTATGCATTCTGTGATTTTTTTCGGGTCCTTTACGCCGTCTGTCTCGACACCGCTGCTGATGTCGACGGCGAAGGGATGTGTCTGTAAAATCGCCTGTTCCACATTTTCGGCGTTCAGGCCTCCCGCAAGGAAATACGGGCGGTCCATGTTTCTGATCAGTGACCAGTCGAACAATTCGCCGGTACCGCCTTTTCCGTGGTCGAGAAGGATGTAATCGGCGCTGCTTTTTTTCGCCTTTTCGACGTCCTCCCTGGTTTTGATGGAAAATGCCTTGATCAGTTCCCCGCCGGTGCGGAACCGGAGCGAATGGATATATTCTTCACTCTCATTTCCGTGGAGCTGTGCCAGATCGATAACGCCCTCTTCGAGGTATCCTGCGACAATCGCCGGAAGCTCGTTCACAAAGACGCCGACCGCCTGGATTTCGGGATCCAAATAGCGCCGCAGCGTCACGGCATGTTCTTTTGTAATCTGTCTGCGGCTTTTTGCAAAGACAAAGCCGACATATTCGGGCTTCAGCTCATTCACCGCATCGATGTCTTCCAGCCGTGTGAGCCCGCAGATTTTGATTCTGGTCTGTTCTTCCATAACGTTTGACTCCCCGTGCGCTCTGTTTTGTTTCGCGCACTTACGTTACCACTTTAACACATTGAAGAGAGTTTTTCAAGCTCTGCTTTTTTGTTGCTGCTCCGCATCAGCGTTTCGCCGATCAGAACGGCATCGGTTTTATTCTGATACAGTCTTCCGACATCCTCCGGCGTTTTGATGCCGCTCTCGGATACGAAAACAATGTTTTCCGGAACAAGCTCCCGCAGCCGCTCACTGTTGTGGATATCGACCGTGAAATCTTTTAAGTTGCGGTTGTTGACGCCGATGATCCTTGCTCCGGCGCGCATGGCCTGTGCAACCTCCGCCTTATCGTGGGCTTCCACAAGAGCGGAAAGGCCGAGGGAATGCGCTGTTTCCAGATATTCTTTTAAGGTTTCCTCCGGCAGCAGCGCACAGATCAGAAGGACAGCGGTGGCTCCGAGCACCTTTGCCTCGTAGATCATATAGGGATCCACGGTAAAATCTTTCCGCAGAACCGGGATGGATACGGTTTCTGCAATTTTTTTTAAGTAACGCTTGTCGCCTTTGAAGTATTCCGGCTCGGTCAGGCAGGAAATGGCGGAGGCACCGGCCGCTTCATATTCCTTTGCGATCTCCAGATAGGGGAAATCTTCTGCGATGATGCCCTTCGACGGGGAGGCTTTTTTTACCTCGCAGATAAAGGACATGCCCGGCTTTTTCAGCGCCTGTTCAAACGGGAATCCGGTGTCCGGGTTCATCGCCGTTGCCTTTTCTTTCATTTCTGCAAGAGAACACTTCTCTTTTTCTGCAGCGACACGTTTTCTTGTGGCTTCTGCAATCGTTTCCAGTATCATATGTTTATTCCTTTTCTGCCAATTTGTTGGTGAGTGACACAAACTCTTCGAGTTTTTTCTGTGCTTTTCCGCTGTCGATCAGCTCCTCTGCCAGTTTTACAGCATCCTGCATCGGGATTTCTTTTGCTACATGAAGGGCTGCGGCGGCATTTAGGACAACAGCGTCTCTTGCCGGGCCTTTCTTTCCTGCAAGAATTTCTTTCGTAATTTCAGCATTCTCCTGCGGAGTTCCGCCGACCAGCTCTTCTTTGGTGCAGCGGGTCATGCCGAACTCTTCCGGTGTGATGACGTATTCCTCAAACGTTCCGTCCTTGATCTCGCAGATGCTTGTCGGTGCGCTTAAGGAAATTTCATCGAGGCAGTCCTGGCCGTAGACAACCATGCCGCGTTTGACACCAAGATTGGAGAGAACTTCTGCCATCGGGCGGACAAGTGCTTCCTCGTAGACACCCATCACCTGCATCGTGGCTGCTGCCGGGTTGGTCAGCGGTCCGAGGATGTTGAAAATGGTCCGGATGCCGAGCATCTTGCGGACCGGTGCCACGTATTTCATGGACATGTGGTATTTCTGTGCGAACAGGAAACAGATTCCAAGTTTTTCCAGAACTTCTTTGTTTTTCTCCGGCTCCAGGTCGATTTTGACGCCGAGCGCTTCGAGACAGTCGGCTGCGCCGGATTTGCTCGATGCGGCGCGGTTTCCGTGTTTTGCAACTGCGACGCCGCCTGCAGAGATCACAAGGGATGCTGTTGTGGAGATGTTGAAGGAATTGGATTTATCTCCGCCGGTTCCGACGATTTCCAGAACATCCTTGTCATGTTCCATGTGAATACCGTACTTTCTCATGCCGTTGGCACATGCGGTGATCTCTTCGATTGTCTCGCCTTTCATCGTCATGGCAGTTAAAAATGCGCTGATCTGGATCGGATCGGCTTTTCCTCCCATGATTTCATCCATGGCGCCCTCTGCCATCTCGTAGGTTAAGTTCTCTTTATTTACCAGTTTTACAATCGCTTCCCGAATCATATTCCGTTCCTCTCTTTCTTTGCTGTCCTGTGATCTATCTTGTAATTTTTAAGAAGTTTTCTACCATCTGTCTGCCCTGCGGGGTCAGAATGGATTCCGGATGGAACTGGACTCCGTAGATCTTTTTCTCACGGTCCTCGACTGCCATGACCTCGCCGTCTGCAGTTCTTGCCGTTACCTTTAAGGTTTCCGGCAGTGTCGCTTCATCAGCTGCGAGGGAATGGTATCTTGCAACCGGAACGGTTTCCGGCAGCCCCTGGAATAATTCCGAGGTAAGATCCAGCGTTGTCTCGGACTGTTTGCCGTGCATCAGCTGTTTCGCATAGGTGACGGTCGCGCCGTACGCGGCACAGATTGCCTGATGGCCGAGGCAGACACCGAGGATCGGGATCTCGCCGCCTAATTTTTCTACAATCTCCATGCATCGGCCTGCCTGCTCCGGACGGCCCGGTCCGGGAGATAAAATGATGGATGCCGGTGCCAGTGCGCAGATTTCGTCGATCGTCATCTCGTCGTTCCGGATGACCTTCATGTCCGGATTGATCGAACCGGCGAGCTGATACAGGTTATAGGAAAAACTGTCATAATTATCTACCAGCAGTATCATAAGTTGCTTCCTCCTTCTGCCTCCGCAAGTGCGACCATCACGGCCTTTGCTTTGTTGATGCATTCCTGATGCTCTTTTTCCGGTACGCTGTCGGCTACAATGCCGGCACCGGAGCGGACGAACACTTTTCCGTTTTTCTTAAACGCAAGCCGGATTGCGATGCAGGTGTCCATATTTCCGGTGAAATCCAGATAGCCGATCGCACCGCCGTAAATGCCGCGCTTGTTGTTTTCCAGCTCGTTGATGATCTGGCAGGCACGAAGCTTTGGGGCACCGGAGAGGGTTCCGGCCGGGAGAACGGAATCGATAGCATCGACTGCGGTCTTGTCTTTCCGAAGCTGTCCTTTTACAGTGGAACCGATGTGCATGACGTGGGAGTAACGTTCGATTGACATGTATTTTTCTACTTCCACGGTTCCGAAATCACAGATCTTTCCAAGATCGTTTCTTCCCAGATCGACCAACATATTGTGCTCGGCACGCTCTTTTTCATCGGCGAGGAGTTCTTTTTCCAGCCGCTGGTCTTCTTCATAGCTCTTTCCTCTCGGCCGCGTTCCGGCAAGCGGGAAGGTCCGGACCTCTCCGTCCTCGACTTTTACGAGAGTTTCCGGGGATGCACCGGCGATCTCAACATCATCACTCGAGAAGTAGAACATGTACGGCGACGGGTTCGTTGTGCGGAGGACGCGGTACGTATCGAGGAGGCTTCCCTCAAAATCAGCTTCGAGCCGGTTGGAGAGAACGAGCTGGAAGAGGTCTCCCTCGTGGATATAATGTTTGACCTGCTCAACTTTCTCACAGTACGCTTTCTCATCGAAGAGCGGGCGGAACTCGGATTTCAGGTGGCCTGCTTTCGTCTCGGCCGGTTTTCCGAAGCGGATCAGCTCTTCCATTTTTTCGAGTTCCTGTACGGCTTTTTCGTAATTTTCTTCGAGATTTTCGGTTTCGATATTAAGCATCAGTACGATTTTCTGACGATAATTATCATAGGCGATGACCTTATCGAACAGCATCAGGTCGACATCTTTGAAATGTTCCTGATCTTCTGCGTCCAGCTTTAAGGTCGGCTCGCTGTACTTGATGTAATCGTAAGAGAAGTATCCAACGAGGCCGCCGGTGAAGGTCGGCAGTGTCGCGATCTTCGGACTTTTATTTTTCTCAATCAGGGTTTTGATGACGGCTCCCGGATGGGCTGTCTTTGCGGTCAGCCGGATCTGTCCGGTCGGAAGCTGTTCTTCGTGGCTTTCCGGAATATCTTCTACTTTTTTCATCTCTGCCGCATCGGCGGTGATTGTCAGGTTTCCGTTGACACAGGTGAGTTCCAGCGACGGATCGTAGCCGAGGAAGGTGTATCTTCCCCACTGTTTTTTATCCTCCACGCTTTCGAGCATGTAGCAGTGGCTGCTGACGCCCTGCAGGACTTTCAGTGTTTCTACTGGTGTACGGATATCCGAATAAATTTCTCTGCTTACCGGGATTTTCCGAAAAGCTCCCGATGCGGCTGCTTTTGAAATTTCTTCTAACGTCATCTGTTTCATCTTGTTATCTCCTCTCCTTGTGTCTGCAAAGGCTGTCATCAACACTGGTCCTCAGAACTAATTTCTGATATACAAAAAACCGCCCCCGGCAAAGAATCACTTTGTTCTTTGCCAAGGGCGGGTATATTTTTATACTCGTGGTGCCACCTTGTTTTGCGATTGCTCACACGCTCTGCAGAATACGATCATATTCCTGGCAACTAACGTATGCCTGCACGTTACAGAATACTCAGACGGTTTCCCGCTTTTCCCTGTACCCTCCGTGGTCCATTTGCTGATCCGCTTTCTGTCCGGCTTCCACCTGCCCGGGCTCTCTGTGAGTGCGCTTCCAACGTTATCTCCACTTCATCGGTTTCGAAGTATTTACTTTTTTCTTATGCGCTGTATTATAGTCCCATTCTTTTTTGCTGTCAAGTAATTTTTTTGTTCTTTTTGTTCAAAGTCCGGTATTTTTATGATATTCCCGTGTCCACGCCGCAAGAGCTTCGTCCAGATCGCGCGGGAGCTCGACCTGCATTGCCTCGGTGATCTGGCGGTCCATCTCCCGTTTCGTCTCGGCGTCCACTTTCCGCTCGGTGCACATCTGCTCATAGGCGTCCTGTCCTTTGCTCATGTAGACCGCAAACAGCCAGCTCTTTAACGCTGCTTTCGTGTGCAGCTCCTCATTTGCTTTCTGAAAACACGTAAGTGCTTCATTCATCTGGAACAGACTTGCGTAGGCACAGCCCATGTTGTTGTAAATACTTCCGGTGAACTGGCTTCCCATGTTGGTTTCGTTTTCCTCGGTATCTTTCAGCGTTTCCTGGTAAACCTGGATCGCATTGATATATTTTTCGTGGTCGACAAGGTAGTCTCCCTTGATTTTTTTCCGCACAATCTCCGGCTGCTCCTCGAACCGTTTCAGGCGCTCATTCATCTCACGGAACTGATCGTGGGAAAGATAATTGATCTCCTTGAAGATCGGCAGGATAAACTCACCGATGTTCTTTTTCTCCTCCAGAAGGACGTAGAGACGCTGGTACAGTCTTCTTAAGTGGAGTTCTTCTTTCATCCACACCAGCAGCTGCTCGTTAATGATGGTCTCGTCCAGCAGATAGATGTTGTGGTACAGATAATAGCACAGTTCCTCGATGGAATAAATATTTGTGCTGATGTTGGAAATATAATACGGATTTTTCGCCCGTTTGACCTGACATAAAATATAACCGCTCATCGTTTACACCTCCCCCATCGTCTCGTGCCAGATTTTGTGGCTTGCCGGGAACATATCGCCAAAACCTAAATCCTCTGCGGTGATCTGACACGTAACCGGAGAATCATACTCCAGACGCAGACGGATCCGTGTTGTCTTCGGCGGCCGTTTGGGCAGCCCGTCCAGCTTCATGGTATAGCGGTTTCGTTTTCCGCTTTCCATGGAGCTCACAACAAATTCCAGCTCCTCCGTTCCGTCGAGGATCAGCTCACATTCTTTTTCTGCTTCATACCAGTTCACACCGGCTGCAATCAGCGCATAGTATGCCGGAGAACCATTGATCGTCATCTCCATGCCGATGTTGTAGCGCACGAGGTCATTTCCGAGGAAGAGATAGCCCTTTAAGCGGCGCTCCTCCACTTTTTCGCGCGCGGAAAAGCAGGCGCCCTGTGCAAACAGGTTCGTTCCGCCGAAGATTCTTCTCTGGTTTTTCTTTAACTGACGCAGAGAGTTGTCTGCCCAGGCAAGGTCGAACTCCTCACTCACCAGAAATACGCTGGAATAAATTTCATTCCCCATCGCTTCTCCCATCAGATGGCAGAAATCGCGGTCGCGCTCCATCGGCTCGATCGAAAGTGCGGCTTTTGGCCCCCGTTTTACGGTCACAGTTGCCGGCTTCGTTTTACGGCTGATGGAAAGTTCAGAAAACGATGCTTCCTCATCTTTCAGGAAAAACAGACCGACTTTACGGCTCCAGAGCTCCGGCTTCTGGTTCAGCACATGGCAGTAAAAGCTCTCGTCATGCTCCTGCAGGTAGGCTCTGCCACGCGGAAGTCCGATTATCTTGTATGCTTCACGCACATTTTCCACAAATGGACGGGTCAGATGGCCCGTGGTGATCATCATCGCCTGGATCTGCTGGTCCGGGCGCTCGATGCCGATCATCTTCAGTGCTTCGCGAAGGAACGTGCCAAGGACTTCTCCCGGCGTGTAATCCCGGTTTTCGATCTGGCAGATGCGGGATCCCATGCAGATCTCGTACAGATTGTCCAGCCAGATGCCGTTTTCCGCGTGAGCAGATTTTTCTGCATCCGGTCCTGTTTTCCACGTTTCCTCATTCCGTTTTTTGGCAATGGCGGTCGGAAATTCCACCGCCTCTTCTCCTTCTTTTACCGGGATGGAGACGGCCGTATGGGTTCCCCTGTCATAGCAGCAGAACTGGGAATATTTCTCTCCAAAATCAAATCCTAAAATCAAATTTTTCTGTTCCATGTCGTATCCTCCTGCTGCTTCTTTTCATCCACAAGTGCAAAACAGTTCCGAACCAGAGCCTCCTGCTGCAGATACTTTTGGAATGCTTCTTCTGCTTTTTTCAAATCTCCTGCCGCGCGCGCTGCTTTCATCTGATTCAGAAGCTGGTACCGCGTCTTTCCTGCTTTTGGTTCGCCGGTCATGGAGACGGTTTTCACCTCTGTTTTTCCCTCACCCTGACGGTTCGTAAAGGTCAGGTAATACTCCATTTTCTCGCCGTAGAACAGCAGAAACTCTTTCACAAAAATGCCCTGATACATATTGCGCATCGGTTCGCTCTTCCATGTTTCTTCGGCGTTTGTCCGGTAATGAATCGTCACCTTTGCCTCCGCTCTCTGGCGCTCCTCGATGAACATGCGGTCGCCGATCTGGAAGCCTTCGGTCAGGTGCTCCGGCAGATCCTTGTAGAAGGCAAAGCGGAGTCCCTGTTTCGTAAACGCCAGAAGCAGGGTATGCGCCTCTTTTTCTTCCTCCTCAGAAAGCTGCGGCTTCGTGGAAAGATGTTTCAGCATCGCAAAACGGCAGATCTCGTCCAGCTCCCAGCCCTGTTTCCAGGCGCGGTCCAAGTAGTCAAACATCTGATCCGAAAGCGGTTTTCCGTCCATAAAATAGCCGATCGCAAGATACGTCAGGTATGCCAGAATGACATGCTCTTTTCCGCTCTGGCGGATGTAGCTCTCCAGCATTTCCTGCTCCCACTTCGGGTGGCTGCGCACAAAGACGGACCAGGTCAGAATGCGCTCCTCCAGCTTGTCGCTCTCCATCTGAAAGCCGCGGATTTTATCCCATAAACTGCACATATCCTCAATAGAACCGGTGAAATAATCTCTCAGATAGCACAATACAATTTCATCGTAAATGCCCTGTTTTACCACGTAGGATGCCAGATAGAGAAGCTCCTCGTCCTCTGTAAACTCTTTTTCCAGAATCATCGCATGCGCCAGACGGAAGAGACACGACACCGGGATCTTTTCGTAGCCGTACCGATCCGTCAGGGCAAAGGCGCGGCTGTAACAGCCGTAGCGTACCAGAAGCTCGATCGTAGAAATACGGTCCACCTTTGCGTAAGCGCTGTCCTCCAGCTCTGCAACAGCCGCCTCGGTCTCACGCTCATCCGGATGGGCAAGATAGTATTCCAGCAGTTTCTGACGCACTGTTTTCCGGTAAGCACTGGAAAATGCGCTCGTGCGCGCTGCCTGCTGATACCAGGCAAGATTTTCTGCAGTAAGCTGCATCTCCTCTTCCTGCTCCCCGCACAGGTGTAGCAGCAGACCCGGATTTTCAATGGCAAAACCGCCGCAGGCACGGGCAAGCTCTTCATCCGTAAACAATGGCTCTACGCGGCAGGTTTCTGTCACCGCATATCTTCTGCGCTGCTCATCTTCGAGAAGAATCCGCGCTTTTTTGCCGTACAGACGGATATAAGCACCCTGTTCCGTCATCGGATAAGACGTTTCGCCCGCCATCGCCGGATGGCAGACGATCACACGCGTGATTTTCGGATTTTCACACGTTACATGATGGGTAAACAGCACATTTGCGATCGCTTTTGCGCTGTCGGGATCTTCCGGTTTTTTCAGAAAAGTCCGGTACAGTGCGGCGTATTCGCGGTTCATGCGGCCTTTCTGGATCTGTCTTGCCGTGAAAACCTCCATCGCCGGGCGGTAGCTCTGGAATGTATGGCGGTCTTTTTCGCGGTTTTTGATCACGTTGGCGTAGATCAGCGCTTTCTTCTGGCCTGCCAGTGTGTTGCTGTAGGAGAAATACATCCGGATGACCTGCGGAAGGACCTCGTCGAACGACGCATCCATCGTTTCGATATAGTACTCGTACAGGCGCGTGATGCGGATGTTCCGCTCCACGGCTTTTGCATACCACGGGAAATATTCCTTCCGCACCGGGCGGCCCTTCATCACCAGTTTGCAGATGGCTTCGAGCACTTCATCGGATGGAAAACGCTCATAGCCCGCAGTCAGAATCTGATAGACATTCTCATCGAACGTTTTCATCGTCTCTGTAAGATAAGCGGCCCGTTTTAACAGTTCCCCGCTTAAAATGCCTTCTTTCTGCGCAAATTTCAGCACCTGAACGGTGAACGGCGAAATCCGGCGGAGCTGTCCCTCCTGGCGGAGATAGAGCTGTGCCGCATCCAGATACAAAAGCGGGCTCTTGCACCCGCACTCATAGCAAAGTTCCATCGCGTAGAGCTGACGGGTCAGCGACTGCTGCCAGGAATCGTCGGCATCAATGGCAAGCTTTAGCAGAAAATAGCTTGCACTCTCCTGCCGCATCAGTGTTCCAAGGCGTGATACCAGATCGGTATGGCCCACTTCCATTTTCAGCTTCCATGCCAGATACAGGTACGCTCCTTTTTTCTCCGCGGTGTCCAGCAGTTCCTGATGCTCTTTTACGTAAGAAAGCGTTTCTCTTGCTTTTCCGGTTTCCTCATGGCTCTCGTACAGCCATGCTTTTCCCAGCGTCACCCACGCCATGTCTCCGCCGGCTTTTTCGAACTGCTCGATGGCCTCCCAGGTATCCTGATACCAGGTACGGTAGTCGCGTTTATGGACTGCCAGATCGAGATAGCCGCGCGCGATGGCAGTTATCTGACGGTCGCGCTCCGTATTTTTCCTGCTGGTCACATGCTTTTCGCTGTTTGTCACTTCCAGTTCAAAGCGAAGCTCCTGTTTTCCCTGACGCACCGTAATTCTGCCGTAATGGCGGCCGTTTCCGATTTTCTCCTGATGGATAATGTATTCCACACCGTAGACGCTTCCGATGAAATCTTCTGAAGTGACGACTTTCTTTTCCACTTCCAGAAAGTCTCCCTGCGCCTCGATTTCCATGCGGACGTAGCCCCAGGTATTTTTATACAGATACAGTGTTTCCTTGCGCGGCTGGTCCACGGTAAGCACAGTTTTCTCCGGCTGTTCCGCCGAAAGCATCACCGGCTCTTTCTGACCGAGGGCAACCAGAAATTCCTCCAGATGCTGAAATGTCACCGGCTTGTGGGACAGTCCCTGATAAAGTGCCATCTGCTCCGGTGCCTCTTTCTGAAGAAGACGTGCAAACTCTTTTTTTACAAAGAAGCGGTACGCTGCGCCGAAATCATGGCTTGCCAGATGCACAAAATCTGCCAGGGAATGAATCTCCTGTCCGGAAATGTTCATTGTCTTTCCTGCAATCGAGACGTGTACCCGCACGCAGCGTTCCTCCAGATTGCTGCTGACGGTGATGTTTCCACAGATTTCATCGCCTGCTTTTAATCCGCTGGTATCCACGCCGTACTCAATCGTACTCGCCGTTCCCTGGAACTGATTTTTCGCCAGAACGATTCTCTGATGATCTGTGGTCACAATTCCTTTTACTCTTCTCCCGTCTTCCGCTCCGATATTCAGCTCTCCGCGGAAATTCTGCCCCTCGTCCAGCGTCAGGGCCACCTCCGTCTCGGACAGCAGCAGATGGGGAACCTCATATTCAAATCTGCCGTTCAGCAGTTGTTCCAATCTTCTTCTCAATGTTTTTCACCTTATTTTATCTAAATCGTTTTCGTTCTTTTCCACAACGTCTGATTATACCCCAAGACGCACGGGATTGCAACGGAAAGGGGACGCTCCTTTTAATAGTCGAACAGCGAAAACTGGTTGCTTTCGGGCAGATCTCCGAAGACACCGAGGTCCGCCATAAAGTCGATAATCGTCTTGCTGACCTTGGTGCGGTCGCGGAAATCATCTTTCGAGAGGAATTTTCCGTTTCGTGCCGCAAGGACAACGGCGTCGGCCGCCTTGTCGCCCAGACCCTCGATCGAGTCGAGCGCCGGCATCAGATGTTTGTCATCGTAGACCTGGAAGCGGTGCGCCTGTGCCTTATAGAGGTCCACCGGCACGAAATCGAAGCCGCGGGCGTACATTTCCTGGACAATCTTCATATCCTTGACGGTTGCCTGCTCCTTCTGAGTCAGCGTGTCTTTCCGTTTTTCGTAATCTTTCATATAATATTCCAGCCGGTCGCGTCCCATGCACATGAGCTCGTAGGAAAATGCGGACGCACGAATGGAGAAGTACGCCGCATAGTACGCCAGCGGATAGAAAATTTTATAGTAAGCGATGCGGTACGCCATCATGACGTACGCCGCCGCGTGGGCTTTCGGGAACATGTACTTGATCTTTTTACATGACCAGATGTACCAGTCCGGCACGTCATGTGCCTTCATCTCCTCTTCCCACTCCGGTTTTAAGCCCTTTCCTTTTCGCACACTCTCCATGATCGTAAAGGAAAGCTCACTTTCGAGTCCCTTGTCGATCAGGTAGATCATGATATCGTCTCGGGTACAGATGGCGGTGGAAATCGTCGCCTTGCCCTCCTCGATCAATGTCTGCGCATTGCCGAGCCATACGTCGGTTCCGTGCGACAGACCAGAGATACGGATCAGGTCAGAGAACGACTGCGGCTTCGTGTCCAGAAGCATCTGGATAACGAAATCGGTACCGAACTCCGGCACGCCAAGACATCCAAGCGGGCAGCCGCCGATGTCCTCCGGCTTGATGCCGAGCGCCTCGGTGCTCTTGAACAGCGACATGACCTCCGGGTTATCGAGCGGAATCGTCTGCGCATCAAGGTGCGTGATATCCTCGAGCATACGGATCATGGTCGGATCATCGTGTCCGAGAATGTCGAGCTTTAAGAGGTTGGCATCAATGGAGTGGTAATCGAAATGGGTCGTAATGATGTCGGTTGTCATATCGTTCGCCGGATGCTGCACCGGGGTGAAGGAGTTGATATCCTCACCGAACGGCAGAACGATGATACCGCCCGGGTGCTGGCCGGTGGTACGGCGGATGCCGGTGCATCCTTCCACGATCCGGTCGATCTCGCAGTTCCGTTTGTGCTGGCCGCGCTCTTCGTAATAGTTCTTCACGTAACCGAACGCTGTTTTATCCGCCAGCGTACCGATGGTTCCCGCACGGAACGTCTGACCGGCGCCGAAAATAACCTCTGTGTATTTGTGCGCCTTACTCTGGTAATCACCGGAGAAGTTCAGGTCGATATCCGGCTCTTTATTTCCCTTGAATCCAAGGAACGTCTCGAACGGGATATCAAATCCCGCTTTTTTCAGCGGCTTGCCGCAGTTCGGGCAGACGGCGTCCGGCATATCGCATCCGGCGCGGCCGACGTACTCTTTGACGCGCGGCGAATCGAACTCGCTGTAATGACACGACTCGCAGTAGTAATGCGGGCTCAACGGGTTTACCTCCGTGATTCCCGCCATCGTCGCAACGAACGAGGAACCGACGGAACCACGCGATCCTACAAGGTATCCGTCCTCGTTCGACTTCCACACCAGTTTCTGTGCGATGATGTACATAACGGCGTATCCGTTGGAAATAATGGAGTTCAGCTCTCGCTCGAGGCGCGCGGAAACGATCTCCGGCAGCTCCTCGCCGTAGATTTCATGCGCGCGGTCGTAGCAGATTCTACGCAGTGTCTTGTCGGAATCTTCGATGACCGGCGGGAATTTTCCGGCACGGATCGGGGAGATTTTCTCGACAAGGTCGGAGATTTTGCGCGGATTGGTGATGACGACCTCCTCCGCTTTCTCACTTCCGAGATATGAAAACTCTTCAAGCATCTCCTCGGTGGTGCGCAGGAACAGCGGTGCCTGCTCATCCGCGTCGTCAAAACCTTTTCCGGTCATGATGATGCGGCGGTAGATCTCGTCCTGCGGATCCATGAAGTGGACGTCGCACGTTGCCACAACAGGCTTATGGAACTGCTCGCCGAGTTTAACAATGCGCCTGTTGATCTCCTTTAAATCCTCCTCGCTCTCTACGGCAGAAACGTCCTCTTTTTTGATCATGAACGCGTTGTTGCCGATCGGCTGGATTTCCAGATAATCGTAGAAGTCCACAAGACGCGCAATCGCCGCATCCGGTTCACCGCGCAGGATTGCCTGGTAGAGTTCGCCCGCCTCGCAGGCAGATCCGATCATCAGACCGTCCTGGTATTTCAGGTAGACGCTCTTTGGCAGCTTCGGCCGGCGGTTGTAGTATTTCAGGTGGGATTCTGACACGAGGCGGTACAGATTGACACGTCCCGTCTCGTTCTTTGCCAGAATGATCGCATGGTACGATGGAAGCTTGCGCACAGCCTCCTCCGATACTTTTCCCTGCGCATTCAGGTCATCCAGAGTCAGAATATTGCGCTCCTCCAGCATTTTTACGAATTTCACGAAAATTTCCGCCGTACAGCCGGCATCGTCCACCGCACGGTGATGGTTTTCCAACGATACGCCGACCGCCTTCGCAACGGTATCCAGCTTGAAACGGTTGAGGCCCGGCAGCAGGAAACGCGCCATGGCGACGGTGTCCGCCGTTGTAAATTCCCGCTCGATCCCCTGCAGGACGCAGTTGTGCTCGATAAAGCTCATATCGAACGAAGCATTGTGGGCAACCATAACGGCTCCCTCACTGAACTCCAGGAATTTCGGCAGCACCGTTTCGATGTCCGGCGCGTCAAGAACCATGTTGTCGTTGATGCCGGTCAGGTTCTCAATCCGGAACGGGATCGGGACTTTCGGGTTGACGAAGGTGGAAAACTTATCGACAATCGCTCCGTTTTCCACACGGACGGCACCGATCTCAATGATTTTGTTGACAACCGGGGAAAATCCCGTCGTCTCGATATCAAACACAACGTAGCTTCCGTGGATGTCCTGTCCTTTGCTGTTGACAACGATATCTTTCAAGTCGTCGACGAGATAAGCCTCCATGCCGTAGATGACCTTGAACGGAGCCGAAACTTTTTTCAGCTCATCTTTTGTCGCATCCGGGTGCTCTGCCTGGTATTTTTTCCGGTAAGCGCCGTCGATCGCCTCGATCGCATGGTTTGCCTCCGGGAAGGACTGCACCACGCCGTGGTCAGTGATCGCGATCGCCGGATGGCCCCACTCGTAGGCACGCTGTACCAGACGGGCAGCATCGGTGACACCGTCCATATCGCTCATCTTTGTATGACAGTGCAGCTCCACACGCTTCACCGGACTCGTATCCTGACGGCCGGTACGGAAATCGGTGATCTTCTTGATGCCCCAGACAGACATAACCGTCAGATCGTGGTCAAATGCATCAACCGTCGTTTTTCCTTTTACTTTAATGAACGCGCCTTTTTTGATCGCATCCTTTAATTCCGGCACTTCCGCGTTCTGGACGAAAATCTTGACGCCGATGGTATCCGTAAAGTCGGTGATCGTGAACATGAAAATCGTACGCTCATTCCGGATCTCGCGCATATCCACACTCTGGACTCTTCCTCGGATGACAACATCACCGATCTCATCGCCGATTTTCAGAATCTCCACGCTCTCATCCTCGAAATCTCTTCCGTACAGCACATCCGGATTGGAGGATTTGCGCGGCTGATTGTCCGCATTCCGGCTGAAACTGCCCTTGCCTTTCTTGAAGGAACCGCGTCCGCCGCCGGAAAAACCTTTTCCCCTTCCGCCGTCTGCTGCTTTTTCTTTTTTCGCCTCGCCGCCCTTGGCTGCTGCGGCTGCTTTTGGCTGTTCGCCTGCTGCTTCCGCCTGCTCTTCCATCCGGTTCTGCTCTTTTTCGCCGAGCATCTCACCGTAATGGGTATGCGCCAGAACGTGGCGCACTTCCTCCCGGATGCGGAGCTCGGAATTTCTCATGGCGCGGCTCTCGCCCTCCGGCTTTCTCATCTCGGTTTCCACGATCAGGTCGAAGCCGCACCGCTCACAGAAGATTTTCTCGAGAATGTGGACCAGCTCCTCCTCGCGCTCCTTTGCCACAACGGAATCCACGAGCACCAGGTGCATTTTGTTCGTCTCCGGGAAGGTAATCTCGGCAGTCGAAAACAGATGATTCAGAAAGACACTGTGGTTTTTCAGCTCGAGCAGGATACTCGGACGGTACACCTCCAGAAAGTTTTCCGGCGTATACTGGCGCGACAGATAGAACCGCTCAATAATCTTCACGCGCAGCGGCACGTTGGAAAAGAGCTGCTCCTCGATCTGGCGCTCCAGCTGATAAATATATTTTTTGTGAATCCACTGATGGCTGACCACATAGATCCGCAGCAGATCTTTTTTCTTATTGATCGATACCCGCGAAACCTCCACGGTATCGAGAAGCTCTGCCATGCCCCCTTCGATTCTCAAATCCGGAAATACTTCCTGAAACTGTTTTTCCATTCCTATTCCTGCTTTCTTTTCTACTTGCCCCAGTGATCCAGCTCGTCCTTTAAGACGGACAGCAGCTCGCTCTCCGGTACTTTTTTCACGATTTCACCTTTTTTAATTAAAATGCCGACGCCTTTTCCGCCTGCAACACCAAGATCCGCCTCTTTTGCCTCGCCCGGTCCGTTGACCACGCAGCCCATGACGGCAACCTTGATATCAAGATCGTAGCTCTGCACCAGTGTTTCCACCTGGTTTGCCAGTCCGATCAGGTCAATCTGGGTCCGTCCGCAGGTCGGACACGATACGACCTCAATGCCGCCTTTTCGAAGTCCCAGGGTCTTTAAGATCCGTTTTGCGGATTTGATTTCCTCGAGCGGATCGCCGGTCAGGGAAACGCGGATCGTATCTCCGATGCCCTGATATAAAATAATACCGAGCCCCACTGCCGATTTGATGTTGCCGGAATACAGCGTTCCTGCCTCCGTAATGCCGACATGAAGCGGATGATCCGTCTGGTTCGTGATCAGCTCATGCGCTTTTGCACACATCATCACATCAGACGATTTGATGCTGATGACGAGATTGTCATAGCCCATCTCCTCGATGATCCGCACTTTGTCGAGCGCGCTCTCCACCAGGCCCTCTGCCGTTACGCCGTTGTATTTTTCCACCAGCTCTTTTTCGAGTGAACCGCTGTTGACGCCGACGCGGATCGGAATCTGGCGTTCTTTTGCTGCATCTACAACCGCCTGGATCCGGTCGCGGCTGCCGATGTTGCCCGGGTTGATGCGGATTTTATCGGCTCCGTTTTCGATCGCGGCGATCGCCAATCGATAGTCAAAATGAATATCTGCTACAAGCGGAATCGAGATCTGTTTTTTGATCTCGGACAGCGCCTTGGCTGCCTCCATGGTCGGGACGGCGCATCGGATAATGTCACATCCGGCTTCCGTGAGCGCCTGGATCTGCTTTACGGTTGCCTCCACATCTTCTGTTTTGGTATTCGTCATGGACTGGATCAGAATCGGATTTCCGCCTCCGATGACCCGGTCGCCGATTTTCACAACTCGTGTATTTGCTCTGCTCATTTTCTTTCCTCCATTTATTTTCTCCGTGATGGCATAAAAATCTTATTTTATTATAAGACAATTTTTTCTCCGGCACAACCGTCTTTTCTCTTGCAATTTTTTTCCAAATTTTCTATAATGCTAGGAGTGATTTTTTTTATTCAACTGGAAAGGAAGACATACAAACGATGAAAAAGATGATCCTCGTAACCTCGCCGCCGGCGTGCGGAAAGACATACATTTCAAAACAGCTCGCCAAGGAGCTGAAACACGTTGTTTATCTCGACAAGGATACGGTCATTCCGCTGTCGAACCGCGTTTTCAAAGCGGGCGGACAGGAAATCAACCGCAGTTCTGATTTCTTCGAGGAGAATATCCGCGATTATGAATATGAAGTAACGGTCAATTTCGGACTGGAAGCACTCGAGTATGACGATATTGTGCTGATCAACGCACCATTCACACGCGAAGTGCATGATGAGAAGTTCCTGAAAGACTTCTCCAAAAAGCTCGCTGACCATGGGGCAAAGCTTGTTGTGATCTGGGTTGTCACAAAACCGGAGATCTGCCACCAGCGCATGATCGACCGCAACTCCGTGCGCGATACGTGGAAGCTGGAGCACTGGGATGAATATGTGAAAACGATCGACTACTCCATCCCGGAAGCACTGAAGAAAATGAGCAACTGCCTCGATCTGATGCTGTTCTACAATTCTTCGGATGAAGAATATCAGAAATCCATGGAGATGGTTATCTCCCGTCTCGAAGACGAATAACGACTAAACGAAAAAAGAGAATTTTGCCGGACCTCATTTTTACAGTCTGCAAAATTCTCTTTTTATTTATAGAAACTATTTTCACATCCGATACAAAAGATAATCCGCCGCTGCCGCCCACAGCACCCAGGAAACGCAGAGAACTGCGAACACACTCTTATATCCGAGCACGGCAAAGTGGACGCGCCATTTTTCCTTCTGCGTGAATTTCTCCGGGTTTTTGCCTTTTACCATCAGCATTCCGGCGATCACGAACATGCCGAGGGCCGCGATCAGCAGCAGGCCGTCTTTCGCCGCCTCAAGGGCAGCGCGGAACGTGAATCCCCCAAAGAGGAATCCTCCCAGCAGCAGCACAGCTGCCGCAGCGCCGCCAGAGAGCAGGCCGATTGTAAATGCTTTGCCGAGATCACGGCAGATGTTCTTTATCTTTTCCATGTTTTATAATTCCTTATTTTCTTCTAATGCATCACAGAAATGACATGCCACAAAGTGATTGTTGCCCACGTCTTTTAATTCCGGCATCTGCTGTCGGCAGATGTCTTTTGCGTACTTGCATCTTCCCTGGAATTTGCAGCCCGGCTTCGTGTTGATCGGGCTCGGCACCTCGCCTTCGAGGCGGATTTTTTTGCGGTCGCGCTCTGCCTCTACTTTCGGGTCCGGAATCGGAATCGCGGAGAGCAGTGCCTGTGTGTACGGGTGGCGCGGGTTGGCGTACAGCTCCTCGGATGTCGTCAGCTCGACGAGCGTTCCCAGATACAGAACCGCCACACGGTCGGAAATATGTTTGACCATCGACAGATCATGCGCAACGAAAAGATAGGTCAGACCCATCTTCTTCTGTAAGTCCACAAGCAGGTTGACGATCTGCGCCTGAATCGAAACGTCGAGTGCGGAGATCGGCTCATCGAGAACGATGAACTCCGGCTGCACGGCAAGCGCACGCGCGATACCGATTCGCTGGCGCTGTCCGCCGGAAAACTCGTGCACGAAACGGTTCGCATGCTCGCGGTTCAGTCCGACCAGCTCCAGATATTTGTAGATCATCTCCTGGCGCTCTTTCTTATTCTTTGCCAGATGGTGAATGTCGATGCCCTCGCCGATGATGTCGGCAACGGTCATACGTGGGTCGAGCGATCCATACGGATCCTGGAAGACCATCTGCACCTGTTTTTTGAAGGCAAACCGCTCTTTTCCGTTTAATGCATGGACATCGGTTCCCTTGTAGAGCACCTGTCCGTCGGTCTTGTCATACAGGCCGATGCAGGTACGGCCGCACGTCGTCTTTCCACATCCGGACTCGCCAACCATTCCAAGTGTCTCACCTTTGTAGATATCGAAGGAGACATCATCCACGGCCTTTAAGGTCGCATGGTTTCCGACCTGAAAATATTTTTTCAGATGGGAAACGGAAAAAAGCACTTCTTTTTCGTTATTTTCCATTACAGTTCTCCTCCTTCCAGATTTGGCATTTCTACTTTTGGTGCCATCGGGTGATGGAGCCAGCAGGCAGCCTTATGCTCGCCGCCGAATTCCGTTACCTCCGGCATCTCTTCCTTACAGATCGGCATACAGTAGCTGCACCGCGTGCAGAACGGACATCCGACCGGCGGGTTTAAAAGATCCGGCGGAGTTCCCGGAATTGTCGCGAGTTCCTGCTTGTTTTTCAGATCCAGACGCGGTACGGAACGGATCAGCGCCCAGGTATACGGGTGACGCGGACGATAGAAAATGTCCTCACACGTTCCGCTCTCCACGATGATGCCGGAATACATGACAGCAATCTTCTGTGCGATATTTGCCACAACACCGAGATCATGTGTGATCATGATGACGGATGTCTGATTTTTCTTCTGCAGATTCTTGATAATATCGAGAATCTGTCCCTGAATTGTCACATCGAGCGCGGTCGTCGGCTCGTCACAGATCAGAATTTTCGGATCACAGGCAAATGCAATCGCGATCATAACACGCTGACGCATACCGCCGGAAAATTCGTGCGGATACTGTCTGACACGTTTTTCCGGCTCCGGGATGCCGACCATGCGCAGCATCTCGACAGCCTCCTTTGCCGCTTCCTGTTTTGTCATGTTTTTGTGGCCCATCAGATTTTCCATAATCTGTTTTCCGACACGCATCGTCGGATTTAAGGAAGCCAGCGCATCCTGGAAAATGATTGCACACTCGCCGCCTTTGTAATGCTGCCACTGTTTTTTGTTGTATTTCAGAATATTCTCTCCATGATAGAGAATTTCACTGTTCTCTTTAATCTCACCCTGCGGGGCCTTGATGAGGCCCATGATGGATTTCGCCGTTACAGATTTTCCGCAGCCGGATTCTCCCACAATTGCGAGCGCCTGACCTTTCTCGAGAGAAAACTGTACACCGCGGACTGCCTTTACTTCACCGGCATAGGTGTGATAAGAGACTCTTAAGTTTTTTACTTCCAGAATCGGATTGTTTTGTTCGTTCATATCGTTATCTCCCACTTATTACTGGCGAAGTCTCGGATCAAGGGCATCGCGAAGGCCGTCTCCCAGAAGGTTGAATGCCATAACGATGATACAGAGCACGAGACATGGGAACAGAAGCTGTGACGGATAGAAATCCATGTTCTGCTGTCCCATTGAAATCAGGACACCAAGGCTGATCGATGGTGCCTTGAGGCCGATGCCGAGGAAGCTAAGACCTGCCTCCGTAAAAATAAACATCGGGATTGCCGTCGCCGTATCCAGAATCAGGATACCCAGCATATTCGGTACATAGTGTTTTAAGATGATGCGGAGCGGTTTTGCACCGAGCACCTCCGCCGCGTAAACGTATTCCGTCTCACGGAGCTGTTTGATCATACCGCGCACCTGACGTGCCGTGTTACACCATGCGGTGACACTAAGCGCGACCAGAAGTGCAAACAGGTTATTTCCAAGAATCATCATGATCAGAATCGTAAGAAGCAGAGACGGAATCGAGTTGATAACCTCGATGATCCGCATCAGAACCTCATCGACCCAGCCGCCGAAATGTGCCATCAGCGCGCCATATACCGTTCCGATGATGAGTTTGATTGCCGTTGCAACGATCGCGATGATCAGTGATGCCCGCGCGCCGACCCAGACTCTTGAGAAGAGGTCACGTCCCAGGTTGTCGGTTCCAAACCAGTATTTTGACGATACGCCCTGGTTTTTCTCGGCGATATTCATGGATACATAATCATATCCTTTGATATGCGGTCCGATGATGACCATGACAAGCAGAATGCCGAGCACAACAAGAGATCCCATTGCGATCGGATTTTTGCGGAGCCGTCTCCAGGCGTCCTGCCAGTAGGAAATGGTCGGGCGGTCAATCCGGTTCGCATCTTCCTCGGTGTATCCTATTACTTTAAATTTTTCCGGTGTTAATGCTGCCATAATATCCTCCTTATCTGCTCTTTCCTGTCAGACTGATTCTCGGGTCAACGACCACGTACAGCAGGTCCGTGATAAAGAGAACACCGATGTAAAGTGCTGCGATAATAACCGTCTCTCCCATGATAATGGAAAGATCCTGGTTATTGACCGCCGTCACATAATACTGTCCGATTCCCGGGATGGAAAAGATGCTCTCGATGAAGAAGGAGCCTGTGATACACATGGCAACCGACATCGGAAGCTGTGTGATAACCGGGATAAACGAGTTCCGAAGGATATGGCGGCGGATAATCTGTCCGCGGCTTAAGCCCTTCGATTCAGCAGTCAGCACGTAATCCTGATTGATCACATCGAGCATCGAGGTTTTCAGCAGACGCGCATACGTTGCGATATAAGAAAAGCATCCTGTCAGGGTCGGAAGAATCGTGTATTCCCATCCTCCGAACCACAGATCCTTTCCCGCAGGCCAGCCGATCGTCGGCAGAACCTTCAGGTTGCCTGCGAAAATTTTCTGAAGCATCAGACCAAAGATCAGGTTCGGAATGGAAATCAAGAGGACCGACAGGGCGATCACCATATAGTCCCAGAAGCTTCCCCTCCTCATTGCCGCAAGAATTCCAAGCAGCAGACCGATCGTGATACCGACCAGCACCTGCTGGATACCAAGGCGGGCGGATACCGGAAGACGGTCATGAATCAGCTTCTGTACCGTCTGTCCCGCATAGACAACAGATTCTCCGAACTCTCCCTTGCAGATTCCCTTCATTGTGATCACATAGCGCTCCATCATCGGCTTGTCGAGGCCGTAGCGCTTATAGAGGTTTTCCTTTACGGTCGGCGAGAGCTTGCTCGCACGCTCCGTCAGCGGATCTCCCGGAACCGCTTCCAGAAGGAAAAACGTGGCCGTTGCAATCAGAAACAGTGTGATCAGCATTTCTGCAAAACGGCGCAGTAAATATTTTGGCATAAAAATCCTCTCCCTGTCCGGTCTTTTCCGACCGGAATTTTATTATGATAGCGAAAGAAGAGCCTATTGTTTCATAAGCCCTTCTTCCCTCATTTCTTCTGTTTTGCTGCTTTTTTTATTTCTCTACAGTTGCTCTGTAAAGCTCCTGGCTTGCGCCGAAGGAGGATGTGTAGAAATCTTTTACCCAGTTCTGATAATAGTAATGTTTATCAGAGTAGTACAGCGGTGCAACACCACAATCCTGTGCAACCAGCAGATCTTCCAGCTTCTGGTAAATCTCAAGGCGTTTTGCGTTGTCGTTCTCTCCGGTCAGAGAATCGATCAGGCTGTCGTACTCGCTGTTGCTATAGAGGCCGTAGGAATCATAAACGCCTGTCTTCATGACGTTCAGGAAATCCAGCGGATCGTTGTAATCGCTGAACCATCCGCCTACAAAGATATCGTAGTTCTTGTTATCGCGCTCGTTTGCAAACATCTGGTAATCGCCAACGGTGTTCAGCTCTACCTTTACGCCCAGATTCTGGGAAATGGACTGCTGCAGGTACTCTCTCTCGAGCTGATTCTCGGTAGCAGAACCCTGGGACAGCAATGTAATGGTGATGTCTTCCGGTTTGTCGGTGATACCAAGCTCATCAAGGCCTTTCTGGAACAGTGCTTTTAACTTGTCTGCATCTCCTGCATACTGCTCATATTCCTCTTTCATGGTCTCCGACGCCTGCTTGCGGTAGGAAGTTCCGTCGAGCGTGATCGCCGGGGAAACGAAGCCGTAAGCTGCGGTGTATCTTCCGTAAACAGCTGATACCATCTCCTCACGGTTGATGGAGTAGGAAATTGCCTTGCGGATGTTTACGTTTTTCATCAGACCGGATTTTCCGCCCTCAGACTGCTCGTAGCACAGAACCATAGTTCCCGGGTACTCGGTGGTCATGGTCTGCATATTGCCTGCTTCTACTTCTTTGTCATATTTTGCAATGTAATCGCCTGCTGCATCGAAAACGTCCAGCTGTCCGTTATCGAACATGGTTGCTGCTGTTGCGTTCTCTGCTACACAGTACCAGTTTACCTGATTCAGTTTTACGTTGTCCTTATCCCAGTACTGGTCATTTTTCACCCATGTCATGGAGTTATCTTCTACCAGGTTGGTCATGGCAAACGGTCCGTTGTAGACACATTTTGTCCAGTCTTTTCCCCACTGGTCTCCGGCTGCCTCTGCGACATCCTGACGGGTCGGGTAAAGCGGAGTTGCTACCAGCTTGGACTGGAAGGTCGGATCCGCTATCTTTAAGGTAACCTCGAAGGTGTAATCGTCCACTGCCTTGATTCCGATCTCATCGGCAGAGCCCTGTCCGTTATAATACTCCTCTGCTCCTACTACGTTGAACAGGTAGAAAGAATAGGAATAGCCGTATTCCGGATTTAACAGACGTTTCCAGCCGTACTCATAATCTGCTGCGGTAACCGGCTGTCCGTCGGACCATTTGGCATCCTTTCTCAGATGGAAAGTGTAAACCAGTCCGTCATCGGATACGTCCATGGATTCTGCACCGGCATACTCGAAACGGTCTCCGTTTTCATCTGCTACGTCACGCATCAGTCCTTCGTAGCACTCTCCCATCATCCAGCGCCATCCCATATCCTGCACATCGAAATTGTTTCCAAAGGCTACTGCACGAAGATTGATCTGTCCGTCCACTTCGCCTGCAGTCTCCGGTGCTGCTGAATCTGCTGCTCCAGTACTGGTTGATGCCGCCGTGGCATTGTCAGCAGTTGCTACCTGTGTCCCTCCGCTGCTTCCGCATCCGGCCAGAAGACCGGCTGCCATGCATCCTGCCAGAAGCAGAGAAACGACTTTGTTTCTTTTTCTCATTGATGTTCCTCCTTTTTTCCGCAGACCTTCCCCGGCAGATCCGGCTGTGTCTGCACACGGGCTATTGTATTTCATATAATTATCCTGAATTTTTTCTCTTGTTCGGACAATAACACAAAATAATACCTTGTTTTTTCACTTTTTTCATGCGATTTTAGCCCAACTTTTATCAGAATATCGGGAAATATCTGTTTTGTCAATCCTTTTCCCGTAAATTTTGCGTTTTCTGTTTTTTGTGTCACGGTTACGCAAAAAAGAAAGAGACCGCCGTTACATACAGCAGTCTCTTTTCCTTTTTCCCTTGCTTTTCTCTTTTATTCCGCTTTTGCATCCATTTGCCGCAGGCTGTGGATCAGCTCCTCACAGATCTCCAGCTCGCTCTTTCCGTCCGTCTCGATGATAATGTCGGCTGCGGCCTCGTATTTTTCACGGCGCTTGCTCATCAGATCTGCGATAAACGGAACGGTTTTGTTGTTCTCAATCAGCGGTCTGTCGTGGCTGTCTTTGACACGGTCTAAAATCGTCTCCGGCTTTGCAGTCAGAAGAACAACGCGGCCGTTCTTTTTCATCTCTACAACGTTGCACTCACGCATCGGAGTTCCGCCGCCGCACGAAATGACAACGTTTGTTCTCGACTGCATTTCGATCAGAAGATTCGTCTCGCAGTCACGGAAATACTGTTCGCCGTAAGTCTCGAAAATATCGGAGATGCTCATACCGGCACGCTCTGCGATGATCTGATCCATCTCGATGATATCCATGGCAAACACGGTTTTGAGATAATCGGAAATGGTGCTCTTTCCGGCTCCCATGAAGCCAATCAGTACAATATTATAATTGAACAGCTTTCTTGCCTGAATCTTTTTACTGTTTCTTGTGATGCTCTCGAAAACATCCGCCACTTCGTTTTTATGGCGTTTTTCCTGCATCCGGCGTTCCAGCCATTCCTTCTGTTTTGCTTCCTGCTCCGGCTGGAGAATCGGCACGTTATTTGCTTCTTTATATACCATAATGTCCTCGACAATACGGTTTCTCATCAGCAGTGCATCCAGAATAATCTCATCGCACTGTCCAAGGCTCTCTCGTAATACTTCCAACTGATTCATGATATTTATCCTTTCCAGACTTGTGTGTACTTGTTCGCACAGCCCTCTTCCGGTATTTTTGTCGTATTTTTTGACATTTTCTGTTATTATAGCAGTTGTCCTCCGGAATCACAACAAAAATTTGCACAAAAGTGCGAAAAGCCCATGGAATCTTTTCAGAAATCCATGGGTTTTGGTATATTTTTATTTAAGATCGTCTTTCGAATCCGCATGATACCTGTTCTCCCGGGCATCTTCTGTGGATAACTTTTCATCAGAGTTCAGAAAACTCAGCTCTGCCCCCCCCCCCCCGATTTCAGATTCTTTTTCAGCTTTTCAATCTGAATCGAAGTCTGTTTTTCTTCGGATATGGTGTTCAGCTCCTCGCAGATGGCATCTTTGATATCGAGCAGACACTCGAGCATCAGCGGGCTGAAGGTACCGCACTCGCCGTTCAGGATCATCTCGATGGCTTTCTCGTGCGTGTATGCCGATTTGTAGACACGCTCGCTTGTCAGCGCATCGTAAACATCGGCAATCGATACAACCTGGGCTGCAATCGGGATCTCCTCACCTTTTAAGCCGTCCGGGTAACCCTTTCCGTCGTACCGCTCATGATGCCAGCGACAGATCTGGTACGCAATCTGTACCAGCTTCTCGTCCTGATACAGTTCCAGGCTCTTCAGCATGGACGCTCCGATCAGGGTATGTTTCTTCATCTCCTCGAACTCTTCTTTCGTCAGCCTTCCCGGCTTATTTAAAATGTTCTCGTCAATGCCCATCTTTCCGATATCGTGCAGCGCGGATGCCGTTGTGATCATCAGCTGATCGGACCAGCTTAAGTGGTAGCGGTCTGTCTTCTGTACCAGACGCTCGAGGAGCATACTGGTCAGAACGTTGATGTGGTGGACATGAAGTCCGCTCTCGCCATTCCGGAATTCCATGATATGGCTCAGGATACTGATCATCATCTGATTGTTTTTCTCTTTTTCGTAAATCTGCTCGGTGACGAGCGTCACGAGACGGCGCTGTTTTGCATATAATTTGATCGTATTGAAGACACGCTGGTAAACAACTTTTGCATCAAACGGACGACTGATATAATCGGATACGCCCTGCTCATACGCACGGCGCACAAATGCGGTGGAATCCTCGCTCGATATCATGATGACCGGAACCTCTTCGATCCAGTGGTTGCGGTTCATGTAGTCAAGCACTCCGAAACCGTCCATGCCCGGCATGACGATATCCAGAAGGATCAGCGCAAGGCCTGTTCCGTATTCTTCCAGCAGACGCAGGCACTCTTCGCCGGTGGAAGCCTCGATGATATCGTATTCATCCTGCAGAATCTCCGAGAGGATGATACGGTTCATCTCGGAATCATCCACGATCAGGATGCGCTGTTTTTCTCTGCGGTTTTCCTGACGGACAACATCGTCCTGACAACCCAGGATCTGGTCTTTCTCGGTGACAACCATGTTTTTCCGTTGTTTCGCAAGATACATCAGCTGGTCGGCACGCATCGCAGCTTCGCCGATCGTCTCATCTCTTGTCAGAACACCTCCTACGCTGACGGAAAGACGCATCTTCGAGTAGCCCGGCACCTGTGCCTCATGGATCTGTGACTGAATCTGTTTTAATTTCTGTACAAAGTTTTCCTCATCCATCTCCGGCAGAACCAGCAGAAATTCGTCTCCTCCTAAGCGGATCAGACGGTCGGTACGTCGGGTGCAGCGGTTGACGGTCTTTACAATGGTGTCAAGCGCCATATCTCCGGCATTGTGGCCGTATGTATCGTTGTATAATTTGAAATCATCGAGATCGATCATGGCTACGCCGCAGCAAAAGCTGGCGTCCCGGATCTGGTCTTCGAAGTAGCGGCGGTTGAATACTCCGGTCAGCGCGTCACGATACAGCTCTTCGCTGTAGCTGTTCAGCTTGCTTACCAGATTCTGGCGTCCTTCGGAGTCCATCAGTGTTTCATCGTCGAGACGGTTGATCATCTCGATCACGCATGGTTCTCCTTCGATCTCCACGTATCTTGCAATGACCTGATACACATTCGACGCAATGCATTCCAGTTTTGATTTCTGCGATTTCTCCCGCAGGGCTTTTTCGGAAATACAGTTAAGGCACGGCATCGCTTTGTTCCATACTGTGTAGCATTCACACAGCTTGCCATTCTCTTCATCGATAATAAAATCTCCGATCTCATCCGGACGGAGAACCCGCACATACATGAAAACATTCTTCAGATGTTCCACCAGACGGTCTGCCTGTTCCTGTGTCATCTGAACATCCTTAGAAGGCTCTTTCTTATTTATTTTTTCACATTCCGGCAATTCGGTCTGATTCATCTGTTTCCCTCTCTTCTCCCCGGTACACACAAAACTTCATTACCCCTTTGTGTGCTTCCGCGTTTTGCTACATTTTCCCATTTTAATTACAGTTATACATAATAGTGTAACGATTGTTTCCCGTTTCGTCAAGAAAAAAGTGTACAAAAACCGTCCTGTAATGGAAATTTATTCCAAAAAAACCGACCGGTTTTACGCGGTCGGTTTTTTCTTCTTACTTAACTATTTTCGTTTAAATACCGGGATCGAATCGATCGGTGCATCGGCGTGGATCGTCTGGCCGCCTTCATAGACTTTTCCGTCCCTTGTACGTTCTCGGATGCCTCGTCGTACAGTTTTTTTGATGTAATCATGCATCTCGATCCGGATATCATAGTATTTCTTCATGATCTTATAGTTCTCTTCGCCGTAGCTCCAGAGCTCGTTCGGCTGGCCAGTGTGCAGGCAGCCGCCGCCGAAATCACGGTCGTCGAGCATCGGAATGTTGTATGGGCCGCGGTCGCCATGCATACGGAGGACAGCGGAATATACTGCAAACTCATACCAGCGGATCAGAAGCTGCTGGAAGTCCGGATCGTTGACATCGTCTGTCATGAAACCGCCGATATCGGTTGTCCACCACGGAATTCCGGCAAGACCCATGTTAAGACCTGCCTGTAACTGATCGTAGAAAGCTTCAAAGGTACTCGGAACGTCGCCTAAATCTTTCATATTATCATAGAAGACACGGCTGTATAATTGCGGATAGATGTTGCTGCAGGAGAGCGCCGGTCCTTCAATATAGCGGTAATGATCGAAATCGTAAACACCGTAATCCGGCTCGGAGTTATCCAGCCAGAAAGCATTGATGCCGTAATCGTAGTAGTTCTTCTTGCATACGTCCCAGACATATTTTCTTGTCTCCGGATTGAACACGTCGATCTCAACGCAGTCACCCTGGAAATCGTATGTCTGCTTTTTCGCGCAGACTGTCCCTGTATGTTTTTCATTTTATTAGATTTTTTTGTCTGTTTCTTGAAGTTTTTATCCGATTTCTAACACTATTTTGATCTTTTTACCAAATTTGCGGAATGGGCTTTATTTTTAACTGCACAAATTCCATTTCTTATGATAGAATATTTACGAAAAAATAAAGTATCTGATTCACTATACTTTGATTCACAATAAAATGAGGGAGTAATCCATGATTCAAACGAAAGATTCGAACTTAACCTTCCGCCCGCTGACCATCGACGACGCAGAGCAGTACAATGCACTTCTGCGCTACGCCTTTCAGGTTACAGAGCAGGAGCTTTCCGAAAGCGGATGGAAAGACGATGAAATCAAGCAGTCCAAATTCCCGGTTCTCGTCCGTGCCGATGTGCTCGGCTGTTTCTGCGAGGAGGATCTGGTATCACAGTTCGCGGTTTATCCGCTGGACATGAATATCTACGGTGTCCGCTATCCCGTCGGTTTTGTCACCAGCGTCTGCACCTACCCGGAATACACCGGCCAGGGCATCATGAAAAAGCTGATGATCCGGAGTCTCACGCGCATGCGGGAAAACCACCGTTCCTTTGCGCTTCTCTATCCCTACTCTATTCCGCTCTACCGGAATCTCGGATGGGAAATCATTTCCAATAAGATGACGTACACCATCAAGGACACGCAGGTGCCGCGGAAACTCAAAGCCCCTGGCTATGTGCGCCGCGTGGCATGGGATGACAAGGATTTCAAGGAACTACATACCAAATTTGCTTCGAAGACGCACGGCTGCCTCTACCGCAACAATCTGGCGTGGGAAGAATATTTCCGCTGGGATGAGGATGATACCGTCGTTGCGATCTACTATTCCGCTGATGATGTGCCGTACGGCTACATGGTCTATCTGATCAGCTCCGATATCATGCATATCAAAGAGATGATCTATCTGAACCGCGAAGCGCAGCTGGGACTCTGGGAGTA
The DNA here is from genome assembly GCF_003480245.1 of Blautia sp. AM42-2. Taxonomy (NCBI): domain Bacteria; kingdom Bacillati; phylum Bacillota; class Clostridia; order Lachnospirales; family Lachnospiraceae; genus Blautia; species Blautia sp. AM42-2. The sequence continues at coordinate 165,653 of NZ_QUIM01000006.1, read as the reverse complement.
TATTCATGCGCACGATTCCATGATCGATGAGGTCAAAGGAAATAACTACTACAGTGAACCCATCGCGTTCGAGCTTGAGGACAGCGATATCAAAGAAACGATTCGCCCGTACTCGATGGGGCGTATCATCGATGTCGTGCAGTTTATGGAACATTACGCCTGCGACCCGGACGAGCCGGATGTGTGTATCCGTTTTGAGATCGAGGATGAGCTGCTTCCGTGGAACAATGACAGCTTCACATTCTTCTTTGAAAAAGGACACTGTGTGCCGACCGACCGCGAGCCGGACCATGTGATGAAAATGACGATCGCATCGCTCACGACACTGCTGCTCGGCTACAAGACGGCTTCCAAGCTGTATGAGATGGCGCGCATCGAAACGACGCCGCAGACTGTGGAATGCCTGGATGACCTGCTCTTCCACCATATTCCATATGTTTCGGACTATATTTAATTTATTTTACGCATTGCAAAAGAGGGACTCCCGTGAAAGGAATCCCTCTTTTTCTATGTAACATTTTTTAGTTTTCTTCCAGTTTGATTTTCTCCTGCAGCACAACGCAGCCTGCCATATCGCCGATGACGTTGACGCATGTGGCACCCATGTCACACAGTGTGTTGATGCTGATGTAAACGCCCATGACGCCGGCCGGAAGACCTGCCATCGTGGCGAGTGCTGCGAATGATGCGATCGCGCCGCCCGGGATACCCGGTGTTCCGACAGAAAGCAGGACGTTGGCAAGCAGAATGATCACCATCATCGAAATGCTGACGTTGATGCCGCAGGCATTTGCGAAGAACATGATCATAAACGACATCAGGATCGATACCGCATCCATATTGACGGTGGCACCGAGCGGGATTGCGATACTGCTGATCTGGTTCGAAACGCCGAGTTCTTTCTCGACACAGCGCTTGCTGATTGGGATCGTCGCGGAACTGGAACATGTTCCGAATGCATTCAGGGCTGCCGGCATGATCGCCTTAAAGAACTTGACCGGACTCGTCTTTCCGATGAGTTTTACAGCGCCGCCGTAGACGACGATCGCAAATCCATAGAATGCCACATACAGAATGATGAGCTGGGTTGCCAAGGAAACGATGGTTTTGGTTCCGTTTGCCTCGACAACCGGCACGATCGTACAGAAGACACCGATCGGGGTGAAGTACATAACGGTGCTGATGACTTTTAAACAGACCTCATTCAGGGAGTTGATCACGTTTAAGAGCGGCTGTCCCTTCTCTCCGACCGCAATCAGCGTAAAGCCGACAACGACAGCGAACACGAGTACCTGGAGCATGTTGCCCTCCGCAAACGCCTTCACCGGGTTGGACGGGATCAGGTTTTTGATCGTGTCGAGGATGCTGGTCATCTCGGTCGCCTGGATATCGGAAGTTGCCATCTCAAAATGGACTCCCTTTCCGAGGCGGATCAGTCTTGGAATGATAATGCCGACTGCACTTGCAATCGCGGTGGTGCACAGGAAGAAAATCATCGAGTAGCCGGTGATCTTACCTGTCGTTTTTGCATTTCCGATGCTGCAGATACCCATGACAATTGAGCAGAATACCATCGGGAAAATCATCATATTCAAGGCGTTCATGTAGATGCCGCCGATGACGCCGGTTACGGTCAGAATCGGCGTAAAGCGGTCCGCCAGAAGAAGTCCGGTTAAGATACCGAGAATCAGTCCGGTAAAGATCGCACCTGTAATATGCTTCTGATACCATGCATAAAACTTTTTCATATGTTCTCTCTTCTCTCCTTTTTCACAGAGTAAGAGGCAGGTGTCCCTGTATCTTCTACCTGCCTCTTCGCATACAGCCATCTTATCACACAACCGCGGATAATTCCACTTAAAAATGGATTTATCCGCGGTTTTTCTGGCTTTTGGTCTTTTTTTTCTTTTTTATACGGCTGCTGTCCGGCTGTGGACTTTCTTCCGCACAATCAGATAGCAGATCACCTGCATGATAATCGTGATGATCCACGATCCCGGATACGAAATGAACAGCACATACAGCGAGCGGTGCTGCGGGAAAATGCCGAAGATCCACACGATTCGCGTTCCGACCGTTCCGATGACGGACAGAATCATCGGCACCGCCGAGCATCCCATACCGCGCAGGGCTCCCGGGAAGAGGTCCATGATGCCGCAGAGGAAATACGGAACCGTCGTGATCGACAGAATTTCCATACCGCAGCGGATAACCTCCGGGTCCCCGGTGTAAATCTGCAGGATTTCCGTACCGAACAGATACGCGCCGCCACCCATCACCAGTGCCATGCCGCTGGAGAGAATCAGGCAGTCGATCAGCACCTTATCCATTCGTTTGTATTTTCCGACACCGTAGTTCTGGCTTGTGAAGCTCATGCACGCCTGGGTGACGGAGTTGACTGAGGTGTATAAAAATCCCAGCACATTGTTGGCCGCCGTGTAGCCTGCCATTGCAATCGAACCGAAGGAATTGACGGATGACTGCAGCAGCACGTTCGAGAAGTTGATGACGGTACTCTGAATACCCGCCGGGATGCCGACCTGGAAAATCGGGATGATGTAATCCTTTTTCAGGCACAGCTTCGAAAACCGGAGCTGATAACTTCCCTCGCTCTTATAGAGGCACCGCAGAACCAGCACGCAGGAGATCGCCTGCGAAACCACCGTTGCAATCGCCACACCTGCCACGTCGAGACTGAACACGATCACGAGGAACATATTCAGACCAGCGTTGATCACACCCGATACAATCAGGAAATACAGCGGCCGCTTCGTGTCGCCGACGGCACGCAGAATCGCCGCACCGTAGTTGTACAGCATGAAAAACGGCATTCCCATAAAGTAAATTCTCATATACAATGCCGACTGATCAATGACATCCGCCGGTGTATCCATCAGCTCCAGCGCGCCTTTTGCAAAAAATACGCCCACAAACGCCATCACAACGCCGCTGATCAGCGCCAGCATGATCGATGTATGTACCGTTTCCGACATCTCCCGGTCGCGCCCCGCTGCATAATACCGCGCCGCAAGCACATTCGCACCGAGCGAGATTCCCATAAACAGGTTGATGAACACGTTGATGAGTGCCGTTGTCGATCCGACAGCCGCAAGCGCCTGGCTTCCGCTGAACCGTCCGACGACGATGATATCCACCGCGTTGAACATCAGCTGCAGAATGCCGGACACCATCAGCGGCAGCGAAAAGGAAATCAGCTTGTCCATAATCGTGCCGTTGCACATGTCGATTTCATATTTGTTCTTTTTCAAAAATACTCCTCCTTCTTTTGTAGCAGATATGCAGTCTTACACCGCAGACATATACAGAAATGATACCACTTTTTTCCGGTTCTGCACAGAGACTTTCCATAATTTATTGACTTCTGTAAAGTCCACAGGTAAAATAAATACAATTACAGTTTTTCTGTATATAAATCAAGGACAGGAGAGAACCTATGAAAAAAATATGGATTACAGGTGCCGAAGGCCACATCGGTACTGCCCTTCTGGAACTGCTGGAGGGTGTGGAATATCAGCTTCTTCCAACGGATATTCACGAGGTTGATATTACCAAAATCGATGAAGTCACACAGTTCGTTTATGTCAACCGTCCCGACGTTATCATCAACTGCGCCGGTATGACCGACGTTGCCGAGTGTGAAAAAAACATCGACGAAGCCTATCGTGTCAATGCCATCGGTGTGCGCAACGTAGCGCTTGCCGCCAATGATATCGACGCAAAGGTTATTCAGATCTCAACGGATGACGTCTTCGACAAGGAATCCCGCATCCCGTACAACGAGTTTGATACCGTGCATCCGCGTACGATCTACGGAAAATCAAAAGAGGCCGGAGAGAAAATCCTGACACAGCTTTTGAACCGCTTTGTCATCATCCGAAGCTCCTGGATTTACGGGATCGGCCGCGATTTTGTGGATGAAGTACTCCGCAATGCGGCAAAAGGCGGCACGATGGAGGTTCCAAACAACCAGTATGCGGCTCCGACCAGTGCTTTTGAGCTTGCACGCGTGATCTGCCACTTTATCGACAGCGAGGAGTATGGTCTGTACCACGTTGTCTGCCCCGGAAGCTGCAGCCGCTATGAGTTTGCAAGAACCATCCTCGAGTATACCGGAAAAACCGGTGACCTTGATCTCTACCCGGTTGTCGCACGCGATGATGTCCGCCCGACCTATTCTGTTCTGGACAACATGATGCTCCGCCTGACCGGTATTCCTGAGCCGCTCGACTGGAAAACGGCACTGAAAGAATATCTCGAAGAAACCGGAGGAATCGAATAATGGTCCGAAACAGAAAAGAAACAACGGAAAAGTCAAAAAAGAAGCTCGGGCTTTCCACCCAGATTTTTATTGCCCTGCTGGCCGGTGCGCTGCTCGGCGTAGTGATTCACTATTGGATCCCGTCCAGCTATATCAAGGACACCGTCATCGTAGAAGGTGTGCTGTATGTCATCGGACAGGGCTTTATCCGCCTGATGCAGATGCTTGTCGTACCGCTTGTCTTCTGCTCCCTCGTCTGCGGAAGTATGTCCATCGGAGACAGCAAAACCCTCGGAAAGGTCGGCGTAAAAACGATCGGCTTTTACCTTGTTACCACAGCACTTGCCGTCTGCATCGCACTTGGAACCGCCCTGCTCATTCACCCGGGGCTCGGACTTAACATGAGTGCGGTTCAGAAAGCCGACCTGTCCTCGACAGCAGCAGATTCCAGCGTCAGCCTGGTGGATACACTGCTCAACATCATCCCGAAGAACCCGATTGGTTCCATGGCAAACGGCGATATGCTTCCCATCATCGTATTCGCCCTGTTTGTCGGCGTAATGCTGGCAAAGCTCGGAAACCGCGCTTCGGTCGTTTCCAACTTTATCAGTCAGTTTAACGATGTCATGATGGAAATGACCATGACGGTCATGAAGGTGGCCCCGGTCGGCGTTTTCTGTCTGATTGCACGTACCTTTGCAACGGTCGGCTTTTCTGCGTTCGCACCGATGCTGAAATACATGGGAAATGTAACACTGGCGCTGGCACTGCAGTGCTTCGTCATTTATCAGGTTCTTCTGTTCGTATTCACACGGCTGAATCCGATTAAATTCGTGAAGAAATTCCTTCCAGTTATGGGATTTGCATTTTCCACCGCAACCTCCAACGCGACAATCCCGATGTCGATTGATACGCTGAACAAAAAGATGGGTGTCTCGAAACAGATCTCTTCGTTCACCATTCCGCTCGGCGCAACCATCAACATGGATGGTACCTCCATTATGCAGGGTGTCGCTGTCATCTTCATCGCAGAGGCGTACGGTATTCATCTGACCCCGGCAAACCTCGCAACGGTTGTTGTTACCGCAACACTGGCTTCCATCGGTACCGCCGGTATCCCAAGCGTCGGCCTTGTTACCCTGGCTATGGTGCTGAATTCCGTCGGACTGCCAACGGAGGGTATCGCTCTTATCATGGGTATCGACCGTATTCTCGATATGCTGCGTACCGCAGTCAACATCACAGGCGATGCTGTCTGCACAACGATTGTCAGCCATCAGGAAAAGGCGCTCAACCGCGAAGTATTCAATCGCAATTAACTGCAATAAACTGCTTGCGAAAAGCCTTTTTCAGACACGCTCTAAGGCTAAGAAAACGCGTTCCCATCGGAAACCCCTGTGGTTTCCGGCGGGAACGCGTTTTTCTTATCTTATTTTTCTGTTACAGTTCAAATGCCTGGCGGATGCTGTCGTAATGCAGGAATTTACCTTCTGCGGCGTACCCTTTGATTTCGTCCAACGTAGCAAAACGGTAGCCGTCTGTTTCTTCCTCCTGAAGATGGAGATCTTCGTCTTTGACATCCATCACGAAGCGATAGACATCGACAAAGTAATTGTCTCCCTCATCCGGGTTGATGCGCCGGTAGGTAAAGAGATAACCGCCGTCAGCCTTGCTCACATCGAGTCCGGTTTCCTCTCTGACCTCACGGCGCACGGCCTCCCAGGAGCTCTCTCCTGCCTGTGCCGCGCCGCCGGAAACCTCCCACCAGCCCGGTGCCCAGGCTTTCGTCATGACACGTTTTGTGATAAGAAAGGTTCCGTCCGGTCTTGCGATTACGCCGAGCACCGTCAGGTGAAACTCGCCCGGCTTCATATGCCAGTCATTCCGTTTCATCGTGCGGCCGGTCGGCTGTTTGTTTTCATCATAGATATCCCAGAGTTCCATATCGTGTTTTCTCCTGTCGAACTTCTTCCGAGCCCCATCTCGATTTTTCTTCCCTTTCGCATGGTTATAAATCATTACAGATACTGTTTAATCTCTTCCATCACATTTTCCAGCGGAATCTGTGTTTTCAGAGTCTTATCGCGGGATGCAACCTCGACAACGCCCTGTTTCATGTTTTTCGGGCTTACGATGATGCGCAACGGAATGCCGAGCAGGTCGGCATCGGCAAACATTACGCCGGCTCTGACGCTTCTGTCGTCGTAAATCACTTCGATGCCTGCATTCTGCAGATCCTCGTACAGCTTGTCCGCATATGCTCTGACTTCCTCGTCATCGACGCGGACTGCACAGAGGTGTACCTGCCACGGAGCGATAGCTTTCGGCCAGATCGGGCCGTACTCATCGTGATGTGCCTCGCAGACCGATGCTGCCAGACGGCCGACACCGATACCGTAGCATCCCATGATCGGGGTCTTGCTCTCGCCATTTGCATCGACATAGGTCATATTCATGGATTTTGTATATTTGGTTCCAAGCTGGAAGATATTTCCGACCTCGATACCTCTGGAGATCTTCACGGTCTTTTTGCCGCATTTCGGGCAGATGCCGCCCTCCTGGATTTTTGCAAAATCGTGATACTCGGCATTCGGAACGTCGCGCTCCATATCGAGTCCTTTGTAATGATGCTCTGCCTCGTTGGCTCCGCAGGAAAGGTTGTTTCTTCCCTCGAGGGATTTATCATAGAGAACAACGGCATCTCCGTTCACCTTCAGGTTCACCGGTCCGATGTAGCCTGCGTTCAGGCCGCATTCTTCGGTAATCACAGCTGCGTGAACCTGCTCGCCGAGGAAGTTGACCAGCTTCGTCTCGTTGACTTCGAGATCACCGCGGATGAAAAGGACAACGTATTTATCATCAACATTCTGCTGATAAACAACGGCTTTGCAGGAGTTCTTTGTCTCGTCTCCGAAGAAATTGCAGACGTCTTCAATGGTGTGGACGTTCGGTGTATAAACCTTTTCGAGTGCAGCGGATTCTGCGTCTCTTGCGATGTCGGAAATATTCTCAGCTGCCTCCATGTTGGCTCTGTAATCGCAGGAATCACACAGAACGATGGAATCCTCTCCGACCGGAGTCAGAAGCATGAACTCATGGGAGATGTTGCCGCCCATCATACCGGAATCGGATTTGACAGATACCACCTCCGGCACGCCGACACGCTCGAAGATACGCTCGTATGCTGCGTGGCATTTCTCGTAATACTGCTCCAGATCTTCCTGGCTGGTATGGAAGGAGTAAGCATCCTTCATCGTAAACTCACGCACACGGATCAGGCCGGCTCTCGGACGGGCCTCATCACGGAATTTTGTCTGGATCTGATAGATCATAAACGGATATTTGGTGTAGCTCTGTGCATACTCGCGAACGAGATGTACGGCTGCCTCCTCGTGGGTCATGCCGAGTACCATTTTGGCATTGTTGCGATCGGTGAAACGCAGCAGCTCATCGCCGATGCTATCGTAACGGCCAGACTCATCCCACAGAGAAGCCGGCATGACAACCGGGAACTGCACTTCCTGGCCGTCGATTTTGTCCATCTCCTCGCGCAGGATCTGCTCGATTTTGCGCACAATGCGGCGCAGCGGCAGATAGGAAGAATAGATTCCGTTTGCCATATATTTGATGTATCCGCCTTTTACCATAATAGCATGGCTGTCGATGACACAGTCAGCAGGTCTTTCTTTGAAGCGCTCTCCTACTAATTTTTCAAGTTTCATTTTCTGATTTCCTCCTTGTTTTTTGGATTTTCAACATCTGAAATCTTCCAGACGCGAGAACATTCCAGCCTGTCCGATTTTAAGCTTTTATACAACATTTTACGCACCTAACTCATCACTGAAGTAACGAGAATGCGATGCTTCGTTTTCAAACAAAAAAGCCCTAAACCGCAAGCTGCAGTTTAGGGCGAATTTTTTTATCCGCGGTACCACCTAAATTCAGGAAAACTCCTGCACTCTGACACAGAGCATTTGTACCCCACGATTTTTGTATTTTGTAATACGCGTGATCTCTGCTCTCTGTACCTTCTCTGTAACGGGAGATCCCGGTGCAGCCTACGAAATAAATTTTCCCTGATGGATTTTCTTCTCTTCGGTGCACAGCTCCAAGACCGGTTCACGATAGATTCTGCAAAAAGCTTTCACCTGCCGCTTTCTCTCTGAATGCGCTCTGTCGCTACTGTTTCTTTTCGTCGCTTTTTCACTGCACTGATTGTAGCAGAAACCGGAAAAGAATGCAAGCCCGTTCCTTCTGCTTTTTCTGCTTGACACTCCCCACAGGTTACAGGCCTTCCCGGTACATTCTGCTGATTGCCGCCTGAGCTTCCTCGGACTGTTTTTTCTCAATCCATGCTTTGCGGTCACTCAAAATAGCCAGCATCTCATCGACAACGTCCTCGGCGCGCGGGCTTGTGACGCGGTAGAGATAGCCGAGCATCCGCGTGGCGGTAAAGTCCGTGTTCATCTGGCGGTATGCAATTTCCCGGCAGAAGTCGTCCGGGTAACCGTTGTGTTTTAACGCACGGTACAATTCGTCATTTCTCGTTTCTGGCATTGCCTGTCTCCCTTTTTCCTTTAAACATTTACGTTTCCGCTGTTCAGGCCTTCCGTCTTTTCCTCAAGTGGCAGCCAGTCCAGTGCCTTTTTGATCCACTCATCCCAGAAATCCCATTCATGGCCACCCTTGCTCTCATAGTAGACAATGTCCATGCCGCTCTCTTCCATCCGTTTATGGTAGAGACGGTTTACTTCCAGAAGTCCGTCCTCTGTTCCGCACGCCTGGAATACCGTCGGCACATTGACAGACGGATCTTTTTTCCGTGCTTCCTTTAACTGCTCGATAAGAACAGCCGGGTTTTTGTCACTCTTTGCTGCTTCGACCAGATTTCCGAAATAACCTTCTTCATGTGCAAAGCTGTCCGCTCTGCTCTCTTCCGGATTTTCCAGCACATGAAGTGCACCGGACAGGCAGATCACAGCCCCGAAGGTATCGTGATATTTCAAGCCATTTCTGAGTGCGCCAAAACCACCCATGGAAAGGCCTCCGATAAAGGTGTCTTCTCTTTTTCTGGACAGCGGAAACATTTTTCTTGTAATCTCAACCAGTTCTTCTCCGATAAACTGTCCGTGCATGGCACCGATGGACGGCTGATCCACATAAAACGCATTCTCGCCGGCCGGCATGACAACGGCAAGGTTTTTCTCCTCTGCCCATCTTTGGATTCTGGTTCCATGAACCCAGTCTGTCTCATTTCCAAAAATGCCATGCAGCAAATACAGCGTTTTAAACGGTTTTTCCTCGCGCTCCGGCTGCCCAAAGGTAAATTTGTCGACCGGCAGAATAACCTGCAGCGGTACGGTGCGCATTAAAGTTTTTGACATGAAGCTTACCTGAATAAATGCCATAATAAAAATCCCCCTGTGGATATATATTTTTCTTTATTTTACGCCTTATTTCTGCGTTTCGTCAACGTGGAGTTTTGCGTTCCTCCGGTTCCGGCTTGCACCCCGAAGCAATTCACGATATAATCATGTTTATAGCAATCCCAGAAAATAATGCAAAAAATTCAGCACTGCAGAACGTGAATTACTGCGTCACGGATTTTCGTCGTACCCCGGTACGCCTTCAAATCCGTTCCTTGTAATTCGCGCCCTGCAGCACTGCCTTTTTTGCGTTATTTTCTGGTCTTGCTATAGTTTGAATTTTTTCTGTGACAAGATAAGGAGATTTTCTATTATGATAAAGTTGATCGCAACCGATGTCGATGGAACGCTCGTCAAAGACGGCACACTTCTGATCGACCCGGAATATATGACTGTTGTTTCCAGGCTTGTCGACCAGGGCATCTATTTTGTTGTCTGTTCCGGCCGCCAGTTTTCCAGTGAACAGAAGCTTTTCGCTCCGATCAAGGACCGCCTGCTCTACATCTCCGATGGCGGAACTGTCGTGCGCACACCGGAAAAGATTTTGAAAACATATCCGATGGAAACGGCACTCTGGAAATCCATGTGCCGCATGGTACACGACAAACTTCCGTCCTGCGACTGCTTCGCCGCTACCCCGGACTACTGCCTCGCCGAAGATGCCGGAAGCCGCATGTTTCACTGGCTCCGCGACTCCTACGGCTTCGATGTCCGCGAAGTACCGGATCTGTCGAAGGTAGAAAACGAGGACATTATCAAATTCACGATCTACCATCCAACCTCCTGTGAAGAGCTTTGCTCCCCAAATTTCATCCCGGCGTGGAATCATCAGGCAAAACTCGCTGTCGCCGGTAAGGAATGGTTGGACTGCAACGCCCGCGGCGTCAGCAAATGGACCGGTCTCTCATTTCTGATGAACTACTTCGGCCTTACCTCAGACGAAGTCTGCTGCTTCGGCGACAACCTGAATGACATCGAGATGCTTCAGAACGCCGGCGAAAGCTACGCCGTCTCCAACGCCCGAGCGGAAGTCATCGCCTCGGCAAAACACACCTGCCCGCCGTACTGGGAGAACGGGGTGCTGCAGGTTCTGAAAACGTTTTTGAAGGAAACGACAAACCCGTTTTGATTCAAAAAATCCAGGCATCCTATACGGATGCCTGGATTTTTAATTCTCTGTTTCTTTACAGTACCCCATGCGGCGCAATGCCGATCGCAAATTCGACTGCAATCGCTACCAGGACTACCAGCAGCGAAATGATGAATCCGTGCAGCATCGGCTTTGCGCCGGAGCGGCAGAGGGATTTGAAATCGGTGTTCAGGCCGATGGCCGCAAGGGCGGCTACCATCAGAAATTTGCTGATGGTTTTTAATGCGGCTGCTGTGCCTGCCGGGATAAGACCTAAGGAGGTCAGTGCTGACATGGCGAGAAAGCCTAAGATAAACCATGGAAAAATGGATTTGATGCTTACCTTTACGGCGGTTCCTTCTGCTGCCTGCGCCTTCCGTTTCAGATGTACGTTGATGGCGGCGAATGCCAGAACAGCCGGAATGATGGCGAGGGTCCGTGTCAGTTTTACCATGGTTGCGAAATCACCGGCAGCCTCGCTGAATGCGTAACCGGTGGCAACGACGCTTGAGGTATCGTTGACCGCAGTTCCGGCCCAGAGGCCAAACGCGGCATCTGAAAGGCCCATCCAGTGACCGAGAATCGGGAATACGACAATCATGACCGTATCAAATAAAAACGTTGCGGAGAGGCCATAGGCAATGTCCATATCGGTCGCCTCGATGACCGGCGCGATTGCCGCGATCGCGGAACCGCCGCAGATACCCGTGCCGGCGTTGATGAGGCTGCTCGTCTTCCAGTTCAGTCCAAGTGCTTTTCCGATCAGTGCGCCGAGGCCAAAGCACGTTGCCAGGGTAAATACCATAACCGTCAGGGAAAATCTTCCGACCGTCAGCACCGTGCGGATATTCAGGCTCGCCCCGAGCAGAATAATCGCAAATTTCAGGATCTTCTTCGATGTAAATTTAATTCCCGGCGCTGTCACGCTGTTCGGCTTGTAAAAGGCATTCACAATCATACCGATAAACATGGCGATGACCGACGCCCCGATAAAGTGCAGTCCGGCACTCTCCTCCAGGCTTTCCAGGAATTTCGCCGCAGCGGCAATCACCAGTGCAATCGCCGCTCCGGGAATCAGTTTCTTTACGTTTTTCACAATACGTTTCCTCCAGCTTTCTTTTTCCTTTTTTCTCTCTTTGCCCGTTTATTTTAATATGCTTCTATGATAAAATAAACGCATAACCAAGAATGCATTCATTCCATTTTGTTATGAAGAATTTTACAAAGGAGTTTTTATGGATCAGAAACTGGAAACTTTTTTGACGCTCTGCAAGACGATGCACTACGGCCGCGCCGCCGAACTGCTCCATCTCTCGCAGCCTGCCGTCAGCAAGCACATTCAGGCGCTCGAGGCGCAGTACGGTGTCCGCCTCTTTACGTACCAGGCTCGGCGGCTGCAGAAGACGCGGGAAGGCGACCTTCTCGAGCAGTATGCTTTTTCTCTGCGCTACAACGAAGAAATGCTTCTCGCGCGTCTTCACGAAAAATCAAAGACTCTGCTCCGCATCGGCGCGACAAAATCCATCGGCGATTATATTCTGCTGCCGGAAATCCGCCGCTTTCTTGCAAAACCGGACCAGCAGCTTCACTTTCTTGTCGACAACACGGCCCATCTTCTCGCAAAACTGGAAGACGGCGAACTCGATTTTGTTGTCCTGGAAGGGCTTTTTGACAAGCAGCGCTATGACTTTTTCCTGCTCCGTGAGGAACCGTATCTCGGCATCTGCGCCGCAGACCACCCCTTCGCCGGAAAGCAGATCCCCATCCCGGATCTCTTCTCCGAGCGCCTGATCCTCCGCGAAGAAGGCTCCGGCACCCGGAAAATTCTCGAACGCGAACTCACCCAGTCCGGCTACCACGTCAGCGCCTTCTCCGACTGTGCCTGCATCAGTTCCTTTAAGCTGTTAAAAGAACTCGTCCGCGAAAACTGCGGCATCAGCTTCGTCTACGAGGCCGTCGTCAAAGACGACCCCCGCTTCGGCCGCTTCTTCTGCCCCCCGCTCACCGGGGCGCACGAACTGAATGTCGTCTACCTCAAAAATACGGACGCTGGGCATTGGGCGCATCAGTTTCTGGAAAGGTGACAGAAAAAAACGGAGAACCGGCATCATCGCTTTATGGTTCTCCGTTTACTGTTTGCCCTCTTCCTTATTTTCTCTCTGTAAATTGAATTCCATAATCTTCCAGAACAGGAACAATATCTTCACTTTTCATAAACAATCCGTCAGCCCAATAATAACCATCTTCCAACGTTATTATAACAATCGTAAACGGATGAAAATAATCCATGTTATGCTCGTCTATACCTGGATATAAAGAAAAACAAATTTCATGCCATGTATCTTTTTTAAACTGAACGATTCGTTTTACTTCAAATTCATCCCACGAAATTGTTTTTGAATATTTTCCAAAATGAAGAACACACTTTTCCCGATAAAAATATACTCTTCGAAGATTATAGAATATCACGGTTAATCCGAGACATATCACCCCATAGAGAAAACATAGGTAAATGACTGCTTCATGCTTTTCAGGTTTTAGTTCAACAAACAAATATACTAATGTCACATAAAGCCCAAAGCATTCCATACATGCAATTATTTTGGATGGCAGAAAACTTTTTATTTTCATTGCTCGTTATTCACCTTCTCTTACTTTACTTTTTTTAACTCAATCTGGTATTTTTCAATTACTTCTGAAAGTTCATCCCTTCGTATGGCAAGTTCTCTCCTTGTCAATCCATTTACAAAAACCAACGGAGAACCGGCATCATCATCTCTTTACCGGTTCTCCGTTCACTGTCTGTACCAGGACTTTGTCAAATCTTGCGTATTTTTTTACTTCTTTCATCAACGCATCGAGGTCTTTCACGATCTGTTCCCGCTTTCCTGTCGGTCCTATGAAATATTCCCTGCCTCCCATTTCCAGCGGATTTCCTGTCGTTCTTGTCCGTACACCGAATGTAAGTCTTCTGCTACCCCTCCGGTAATAAATCGTATAGGTACGCGGTACATAATTAAACAGAGAGCTTTCTATTTCAGAAACCTTATAAAATTCGCCGCTTTCTTTCGCCGCCGCGTACCGCCGGTCCTTCAGGCAGTCCATTTCAGCTACGGAAATAAAGCAGACCAGATAGTCCAGAAACGAAAACACAACCAGAATCAGTGCTTCCACGATTCGTCCCGTCTTTGTTTTATCCAGAATGTGAACATACGTATCCCCGTAAAATACCGCAAAGAAAAGAATAATACTCAAAATAATCTTGATCCACGGCCAGAGACGGGATTTAATTTTCCGGTTTACTTTAAAAACATTAATCCAGTCAAGCAACTGTTTTTCCTCCAAAGCTGTAATTATACATGTATTTATACTACTCTCTTTTCCCCGTAAAAACAACAGAACTCAGAACACTTCCACTCTTTTTGTAGGTTATTTACTTTCCGTATACTTGACACCGTATGAAGTGAGGAGTTCACAAAATTCGTCGGCGCTGAGCGGTATGATTCCCCAGCCCGGTCCGCGGAACTTGTCGAATATCATGATACTGGTAAATGGGTGATAGGTACACCAGAACAAACTGTCATCTTTCTGTTTCGATATGTTGAAGAAAAAATGATCATTGTATCTTTGTATCACAGTAAAATCTTCCCATTCTATCTTTTTTTCATACCTCAAAAAAGATAGCTTTATTCCCCATTCGTAAATGTAAATTTGTCTTAGAAGTTCTACAGTTACAGCAACACCAAATAAGCCAATAAAAAACATCATTCCTATCAGTACTATAATACTTTCCTTCAATGAATACGATTGGATCTGGGCTTTTTCTTTTATCCATATACTCGCCAAATAATAATTACCCATAGCACACACAATCAACTTTATACTTCTACCCAAATCATCCCATATTACTTTCATTCGATCTTCGCCTCCAATTTCTATTTACTTTCCGCATACTCAACACCGTACGAAGTGAGCAGTTCACAAAATTCGTCGGCACTGATTGGCATAGTACGGACACAACTAAATTCTGACTTATCAAATATCACAAAGCTAGTAAATGGATGATATGTTGAAAAAAACAGACCGCTATCTTTTTGTTTTGATACGTTAAAGAAAAAATGATTTTTATATCTTTGTATAACGGAAAAATCCTCCCATACAATTTTTTTCTTATATCCCAAAAAGGCAAGTTCCATTCCCCACTTATGGATGTAAATACGTGTTAAAGCATCTACACTTCCCCATGACACTATCCCGCAAATAAACATCATTCCCAATATTACCCAAAGCTTTTGAGGCAAATTATATAATTCGCATTGATTCTTTGCTTCTTCCCAAAATCTTGTCATAAGATACCCGATGCCTATTAATATAGCAACTTGTCCAAACATAAAAAACTTACGATATCCTGCTCTCATATTTGCCTCCATCAAAAAACAGTTTACCCCCAGCTTTCACTCTATGTCAATTCATGAGTAAAAGGAAATAGAGAAATTTAGAAATCCAATATTTTACTCAACTGTCAAAGATGGCGTTTTACACGCTTCCTCCGTAAAAACAATATGCTTTATGACAGTTGATCCATCCCGCTCCCGACAGCAGTCTGCCCCAGCTTTTGTTTCTGATTTCTGTGATCGTATAACTTCCCTGATCTTTGATGACTCCCACCACTGGGTATTCTACTCCGGGGCCTGTGCGGATGTTTAGTGCCGGGTCCGTTACACGGTAAATGCCGGGATTGTATTCACTTTTTCCACCGCCGTTTTCCGTTTCTCGAAGCAGACGCTGGAACCGCTCCCAGTCTCCCCGCTTCTGAATCTGGGACGGGCAGTTTTTGCTACAGATGTCGTAATGCCGGTAAACTGCATCTGCCGGAATCCCTGTCTCGTTCATCAGGTCTTTCACCAGTTCCACTGTATGTAAAAATGCGGTTTCGTAATCATATCCTTTCTGCACGCACATCTCAACTGCGATGCTGTTCCGGTTTCCATATCTGCCGAACAGATTTTTACTTCCATAATTTCTCCCGATATGCCAGCATCCTCTGCTGTGCGGCGCAGCCTGATAAGCAATTTCTCCGTCATCTACGTAATAATGCGCCGACATATCCTGAAAATTTCCCTGGTACTGCGCTCTTGCATGTGCGCGGGCATCGGCTCCGGCGGCAAAGTTGTCTGTATTATGTACCACAATACACTGCGGATGATTTTCCGGCCAGGTATTCTGGTTACTGCAATAGCTTCTGTCAATCCTCATTTGCTCTGCTCCTCCTTTCTCAGCACATCAATCCTCGACCGCAGAATCTCAGGAATTTTCACTCCCATCAGTCCTGCATTTTCCAGGATCGAAACTGCTTCATTTAAAATAAATCCAATGCAGACGGCATCCCGCAGGTAATTGGTCTGTGTGAGCTGATCCAGTTTTTCCGCGATCAGCACAAAGAACAGCATCATACCTTTTCTGCAAAGTCCTTTCCATCCCGCACGGCTCTCCAATGTTCCGTTTTCAGATTTCGGACTCTTTTTAAAAACGACAGGAAGCAGAACACCTCCCGTGATCCAATCAATTGCCATAAAGCAGACCAGCGTTTCCAGCGCAGCATCCCAGCCTCCAAACTGTGCCGCAAGGAAGCTGCCTGCTGCGGCAATGATCGTGCGATAAATTGATTTCATTGGCATTTCCTTCTTTCTTTTTCTAAATTTGCGTATAAAAAGGGAAGTGGCTGGTAATTCGTGGGATCTTACAGCCACTTCCACTCTTTTTGTATGTTATTTACTTTCCGTATACTTGACACCGTATGAAGTGAGGAGGTCACAAAATTCGTCGGCGCTGAGCGGTATAATATGAACAGAACGATTTCGCGAATTATCAAATATTACAAAACTAGTAAATGGATGAAACATTGCCCAATACGGACCTGGATCTTTTTGTTTGGACATATTAAAGAAAAAATGATTATGATATCTTCGTATAACAGAAAATTCTTCCCATTCAATTTTTTTCTTATATTTCAAAAATGAGATCTGCATTCCCCATTCATAAATATAAATACTGGTTAAAGCATTTATAATTCCATATGCTACACCAAAAGTATAAATCATAAACCAAAATATCATAAATGCTTTATCTTGCATATTATAGGAACTAATTTGACCTTTGGCCTCTTCCCAAAAATTCAGCATAAGGTATCCGCACCCCATAAACACCGATATACTAAAATATTTATAAAATTCACGATATCCTACCTTCATATTTGCCACCTACTAATTTAACTTTTACCTTTGCACAAGGTACTCTCATCTTGTGCAAAGGTGATTTATAGATTTTCTATCTAAGTGCCGGAAGTCCTATATCTTGCATTTTTTTTGAAATCGCAGGCTTATTATTTTGCCAGTTTTTCTTTGTTTTCCCATTTTTTTTCGTACTAAAATTGCTGTTGCTATTTTTCTTAAGTGTTGATCCATTTTTATTTTCCTGCTTCTTTGTTTTTCCAAAAATCCCATCCAAAACGCCACTTTTTCCATGTCCAAGTATTGGTGTTTGAAAAAGATCCGAAAAAACAGAGAGCGCCACTTCCTCTGACATTTTTTTTACGTAAATATTATAAGTACTTGGCACTAAAAACGTTGAAATCCCATCATAAACTCCAGCTGCTACAGCTCTCTTCGCATCTTTTGTCTCCCTATACTCTAAATAAAAGCCTCCCATAAAGCTCACCAATATAGCTGTTGGGATATCACCAGCAGCGCCATTAATACCTCCCGAAATAGCCGCAACACACAGTCCTTCCATTGTTACATCTTCCCCGCTAAGCTCACATTGAAGCCAATATGTGACTCCTCCCAGCAGCCCGAATATTAAAAATCTTCCGTACGGTGTTTCAAGCAGTTTTTCGATCACCCCTACTACCTGTGCTAAACTGCCTTCCTCATCTACCGCATTCACCGGATTGTTGCAGCAATACACATAAAGGTTCTTTCCGTTCATGCTGAACATTTGCGCTTTTGCAACATCAAAGTTGTCCGCGCAAAGGAATCTGCACAGTTCCGGATCGTAATAGCGGCTCGCGGTGACATAGAGTTTAGTATCGTCATCATAGCAGTAAGCACGATAACGGAACGGGTTGAGTTTACCGATATTTTCTCCGCTGGTATCGGTCAGGCCTGTCTGTTTTCCCCATGCATCGTAAGAATAGTTTACTACCTGTTTTCCATCGCTGTCAATCAGTCCGATGACATCGTTCTGGCTGTTGTACAAGTAATAATACTCTTTTTCTCCCTTTTTCAGCATCATTGGGGATTTATCCGCGCCATAAACAAACTGAACCAGTACATCTCCATATTTGGTTCCCATCAGTTTGTTTCCGCACCAATAGTTCTTATGGCTGGTTCCGTTCAGGTCTTTCCACTGGACTCTGTGTCCTTCGCTGTCGTAATAGTAAACTGCTTTCTTTCCATTTAAAGTCAGGCTCTGCAGCAGGCTTCCTCTGTACCAGGTCAGTGTTTTTCCCTGATAAGCTGTGATATTTCCGACTGCGTCATAAGAAATACTGCTGCCGTTGTAGGAAATAAGCTGATCTTTCCATCCTGAAGTACGGTAAGTAAACAGATCTGTCTTTACCGCAGTGCCAAGTGTTCCCGTTGTATAGGAATACTCTTTTCTCGACGTCATATTCATTCCGGCATCGTAGGTATACGTAATACTCTTATTTTCCCATACAGAATCCACACGGGTCAGTTCACTCAAAGCATTATACGTATATTTTACTTTCTGAACACCATTTTCGGAAATCGTAACAATATTTCCTACTGCGTCGTAAGTAAATGACAGTTTCTTTCCGTTGTTGTTGATTTCTTTAAGAAGTAAAGTTGTAATTCCCGCTTTTCTTCCCGGTACAAAAGTATAGTCAACTGGATACGTTTTATCTTTCAGATGAATAGTTTTTCTGGTAACGCGGCATAACGTATCAAAGGTATACGAAATTTTGACTGCATCATTTACCTTGATCTGATAAATCACATCCGGTGCCTGTGCTTTTCCAACCTCTCCAAATACGCACGATGTTGAAATTTTGCTGTCATCAATCTGATGTACCATGCCTGTGCGTCTGTTCTTGTTGTCATACTGAATGCGCGCCGTTTCTCCATCTGTTGTGCGGTATCCTGCCATTCTCTGGATCATGTCATAGTCAAAGAAAATCTTTCTGTCGTTTTCCAGATCCTCATGGTAAAATACATTTCCATAGTCATCATAGATATTTCGGAAGACTGTCGTTCCATTCCACTTCTGCTCCACGATCTGCTCGTACTTGTCATAGCTGTTTTTCAGCACTTCTCCTGTCGCATACTTTACTTCGCTGAGCGGTCCGTCCGACGGAAGATAATCGTATTCTTCCAGTGCATTTCCGCCTGCCAGAATTCTGGTCTGATTTCCGAGGAAATCATATTCATAGGTATACTCGAATCCATTGTGGGCAATCGTTTTTAACCGGTCACCTTCATCATACGTATAACCCAGTTTTACCGTATTTGTTCCATCAGAAGCCGTCGCACCGGTCAGAAGGTCATTCTTGGTATCATACGTATACGTTACCTTATTCCCTTTTGCATCGGTAACTCCCGTCAGCAGGCGTTCTTTGCTGTCGTATTCGTTTGTTGTTACAAATCCTCTGGCATCTGTCAGTGTTTTTACATTTCGGCCGGTTGCCGTGTAGGTATACTGCGCCGTCATACGTTCGCTGCATTTCTCCAAAATAAATTCCTGTGGACTCATGGATTCTACTGTTGGATATGCTCCGTTAATTGCTGTATTCTCTTCATGTGAGAGACTTGGAATCATAAAATACCGGCTGTTCTGTTTGATGCAATAATTATTTTTATCCTCTTCACTCACTTCAAACCAGAATTTCTGTTTGCTGTCCGATGTATTTTTCACCTGCAGCGTGAGTGTTCCATCCGAAGCCATAGAAAGTGCTTTTCCCTCTGCATTGGCCGGTTCCAGGAAAAATCCACCTGTTTCATCTCCATGAATCAGAAACATCTGTGCTTCTTTTCCTAAATACCGATTCTGAACAACTGTTGATCCCGCTGTTGTTCCATTTACCTGCATATACTGTCCACTGTATCCAAGACGCATCATATAAATCCCGCCGGAAATCGGCTGGTCACTCTTTCGTTCATATACAACAGGCTCAAAATACCACTGCTGATTCGGATGTGTTTCTGACTGATCCCAAATCTGTAACTGAATCGAATTATCAAGCTGTGCTCTCGGAAGATCAATCGCTTTTTTGTCCTTAGAAATTTTACTTGTGATCAAATACATTCCTTCTCCTACTGGTTTGATACGAAATTTCTGTGAATCTTTGTTTGCGTATGCAGCTAACTTCGCCTTTGCCCCATTTGCATCCGTTCCGATATCCAGTACATATGTCCCATTTCCGTCAAATGCTTTGAAAATAATATATCCTTCTCCAGCATCCTCAATATGCCATTTCTGCTCCGAACTTCCCGAAAACTCATACTGCTGAACTGCTGCTCCGTCTTTATTAGATGCATCTTTTACATCGATATACTTACCAGATTTTCTGTGGCGAATATAATAACTTCTGCCAGCCATTACCGACGTACTTACCCTGTCATGATGAATCACTACGTCCTGCGGATTTCCCTTGGTATCATAGGTATAACGGTATTGAACTCCCTCTGAATTTCTTGCCGCCGTCATATTTTTCTTTCCATCATATTCATACTCAAACGAAGAGCCGGTCACTTTAACCATTTTGGAAAGCAGGTCTGTTTTGTTGCAGGTAAATGCATTCTGCTCTGCTGCTGTCTTGGCACTTACAATATTTCCATTTGCATCATACACGTAACTTTCCGCATCATCACGGATCAGCTGCAAGCCGGTAAAGAATGCATCATTCTGCTGTTTCTGGTATTCGAGATAGATCTGAATGGATTCGTAGGTCTTATTTGTTGTGGAACCATCTTTCCTGGTCAGGATTACGCCATTGACAAACTGCCACTCTGTCACATACGGATTGCAGTTCACAATTGTCTCTGTCGTTGTTTTGTCGGTAAAATGAACCACTGCACGAACACGGAAGATTCGGCCCGGAATGGCGTCTGCTTTCACACTGCATCCGAACACAAATACATCGCCTTCTTTTCCGCTCACCTTTACGGTCTGCATCAGGTTCTTGTTTTTGGACAAGTTTCCTCGTAATCTTGCACATTTACCTTTAACTGAATCTGTTACAATCTGGTCTGCACTTTCTCCCTGACTTAATTTCCAGCCATTTTCTCCGGTTGCATTAAATGCCTCTTCAAAAAACGCATTCCGTAACATATTGAATTTATTTGCCGCTGCCGATTTTTCCAGCTGGAAGCAGGAAAAATAAGCCCATCCCTGCATATTATCCAAGAAAAACGCGGTAGTTACCTCCGTCTGAGATGCAATCGTAATAGTTACCGATACACGAGTCCATTCATCCGAATCTGTATCTTTCACCTCTGTTACCAGATCCATTTTCTCTGTATTTCCGGAAGAAAGTAAAATTCCGGCACCGCACTCGGAACGTTTTTTCTCTGGATCTGGTACACATTTTTCAACCTTAACATAGCAAGAAAAAGTATAAGTTCCTTTCTCTAAAACCTGCTTCTTTGAAAATCCATTTCTTCCGTTTACTGTATTCTTACTTATGATACAGCATTTTTTAACTGGAAATCCGTCTGGAATATCTAAGTCAGCGATCGCATTTTCACTTCCAGTTTTAATCTTATCCCACTGTACAAAATATGGTTCTGGCTCCATCCAATTCTTCACAACCTTCTGCAGCGTTCCTGTCTTGCTCAGCTTGTTATTCTTTCTTCCTTCCCGTAAAAACTGATAACTGTTTGCAGCACCATCTTCATCCGACACATCCGCCGGGCAGCCGAAATTGTCAAAGTGGTAGGTAAACTTTCGATTATCACCTGTCCGACTGATTTCCCCATCCAATCCCTGTGTTTCAAACACCGTAGTATTTCCATTTCGATAGAAAATTTTCATTCTCTGCCCATTCTGTGGTCCTGTATGTTCAAAAACTTCTGACACTCGTTTTACTCCGCAGTCATCCTGGTACTTATATGAAATCTGTCGCCCATCATTATTCTGTACGCTCACCAGAATATCTCCATCGTAGAAAAATTCCGTACTTTTATTATCCGGATAACTAATTCTGGTCAGATGTCCTGCACTGTCATAGGAAAAATAAATGCTTCTTCCATTCGCATTCAGATTGCCCAGGTTATTGTCTTTTCCATATCCGAAGTCCATTCTTGCACCGGTCGGGTCAATCAGATATGCCAGATAGTTTCCTGCTGTGGACGGGCCGTACTGCGCTTTCTGCAGATTTCCGTTGGAATCCTTGATACTCCTCATGTACTTGTCATGTCCAAACGCATATTCCCAGCCGTTTTTGTCCTTCATGATGTAATAAGAATCTCCGTCGGAAGAGCTTGTCTGCGTCAGCTCGTATCCAAGTCCATCTTCATCCTTTAATTTATTTCCATCCGCTGTATCTTTATAAAAGTAATGCCGGGTTCCATCTCCATCTGTGTAGACATACGGGAAGTTTGCGTTTCCTGTGGCTTCCATTTCCTGGATGAAGTTCATTCTCCAGCCTTTTCCCATACGGTTGTTTTTACTCCGTTCTGACAGATTATACACATGACGGATATGAATCGGCAGCAGTCCACCGCTGGTTGACGCATCTTCATGCACCCATACAAGGTTTCCATTGAAGTCATTAACATAGCCATGGCCTGCGCGTCCGGCATCCTGCTCATGGTAGCTGTAATAGTCCTCGAGTCCTGTTGTACTACGGTAATAAAAGATTCCTTGCGGGAAATACTCGGAAGTAATTCCATAAGAGTTATTGGATGGATAATCAGAAGAAATGAAAACGGCTTCCTGATATGGTGTCTCATTCTGTGCCGCGATAACAATTCCATGATTTACCCCTGTGTTATACCACTCACGCACCAGTTTTGTTACGTTGAATCCGCACGGTGTAACGGTAATTGTATTACCGGACTGTACCTGCTTTACACTGCAGTAATCCAGTACATTCGACTGATATGCCGGCTGATTGTTCCATGTGGTTGATCCCGGATTCCATCCTCCCGTTACTTTATGGGCGGTAATAAAAAACGGCTGGTTGCTGTCCGAAGAATACCGGTACTGCCATACATAGATTTTTGCATCGTAGATAACCGCTCCAGGTTCCATTGCAGGCAAGCTGGTAAATTTCAGGAAAGAACGGCATTTTCCATATTCCCGGTTATGGCCTACGGTAAAAGAACCATAAGAAGCTACCACCGCGCTGTCCGGACTTTTTTCTCGGACAAACGTATCGTCAATTGCCCTATTTGTTTTCGAGGTTTCTGCCGATGGATCAATCACAACTGGATATACTCGGTTTTCGTCCTGAAGCCATTTCTGATCCGGTACGACGCTTAAAATACTGCAATGCTGCTCCGCATCGGTTTCCAGTTCATAGTGTACCTGTTCCGAATAATTTCCGGCTGCATCGTACATACACGGCGGGGCAAAATAATAAAAAACTTCTTCTGTTTCTTCATCAATCAGGTCAATTCCTCCGTCTTCCCGAATGACAATCATCATCCCCGGGAACTGCAGGGAAAACGAATATTCAAGAGCTGCTGCTTTTACCGATTTTAAGATCAGGTTTTCTTTTACCTGTTCTCCGATGATTTTGTATTCCAGATCTACATTCTCTGCAATCTCTGCATAATGTCCGGCAGCCACAAGACCCGGAACACTCATTTTTTCCTGATTTTCCTGCTCCACGCTTTTTTCTTCTGTTTTCTGCACTGCGGCTCTGTTCTGCATTCCTTCTTCTGTCGGATAGAGATTTTCCGGCTGAAATACAGCTTCACGCTTCTGTGCCTGTACTGCCGCCTGGCTTCGGATGTTCTGTTTTTTCTGCTTTTCTGCCAGAAATCCCCAGCTCAGTTTTCTTCCCGTTTTTTCAATAGTAACCATTTCATTTGCATTACTGCTTTCTGCAAAATGGACTTTTACCCGGGATGCATGGTTCTGATAACCGTTTTCTGTTTTTTCCAGTCTGTTATCAATTTCCTTCCACTCTTCTCCTTCTTTATAATGAACCGGGTATCCGTAAATGACGGCTGCACCGCCATGATTTTCTGTTCGGAAGTTTTTGGTAAAACGGTCTCGTTTCTGTAAAATTTCCGAGATTACGCGATCTGTTTTCTGACTCATTTTAATTTCTCCTTTTTCTTCATCCTGTATTGTTTCTGGTTTCGTAAATACTTTATCTGCGCGCTTCTGATAAAGTTCTAAATTTAGAGAATCACCTATTGACTTTTCTCTATGGAAACTCTAATATAGAAATATAATCTTCTCTATCTTTAGGTTTTTCTCTAAATTTGATCTCATTATATAGAGTATCCTCTATTTTGTCAATACATTTTTTAGGCTTTTATCTATTTTTTTTTATTGGAGGTATGTTATGAACTGCGTAGAACGTGTAAAGCAAATCTGTAAAGAGCGGAAAATTCCAATATCGAAGCTGGAAAAAGACCTTGGGTTTTCCAACGGTTATGTCGGTCAGCTAAAAAAAGGATCCTTCCCCGCTGAGCGTCTTTCCAAAATTGCCGACTATCTGAGTCTTTCCCCTCAATATCTGATGTACGGAGAGGAACCTGCACCAGATCCGGTACTGACTTCCCGTGACGAACGGGATATTGAAAAAATCCTCGCCCGCACCAAAGAACAGCTTCTTTCTCAGGAGGGGCTGATGTTTGACGGCGATCCCGCTTCCCCGGAAGCCATCGATTCCATTCTTTCGGCAATGCAGATCGGTATGGAACTCGCAAAAAAGAAGAACAAAGAAAAATACACACCGAAAAAATATAAAAAGGACTGATGTCTATGGACATAAAAAAAAGAGCGAATCAGATCGCTCACCGATTCCAGTCACGGAATCCTTTTGAAATTGTCCGTGGACTGAATGTGATTCTCGTGGATGCTCCTTTAAGCGGAGTCCGTGGTTTTTATCAGTATTTTCAGAGAAACCATATCATCTATCTCGATGAAACTCTTTCCGAGCAGGAGCGCACACTGGTTCTGGCACACGAACTTGGGCATCTGTTTCTCCATAAAAAGGCAAATGCCATCTTTATGGATACCAGAACTCATTTAAAAACGGCAGAATATGAAACCGAAGCTGATACCTTTGCCATTGAGCTGCTCCTGCCTGATGACACTTTCTCAGAATATCTTTCTGCGGGCTATACCTCAGAGCAGATATCACGGATTACGGGCTATGCGCAAAGATTGATTGATTTAAAAGCTTCTCATATCAAAATATTGTAATTTCGTTAACTCACAAAAAGACAGCTTCCTGCCTGATGGATTGACTCCATTCTTAAGGCAGGAGGCTGTCTTTTCCTACTATACCCGCTCTACTAAAAGCTGCTGCATCGGCGTAAGATTTTCGGTTTTAAGGTCGTTCAGTTCCCGAATTTTTTCCGTTGTCGTATAAAATTTCTTTGCGATATCCCACAGTGTATCCCCCGGCTTGACGAAGTAGCAGGTGATGCCCGGGAGGCTCTGCAGTTCTTCCGGATCTCGGTCTTTTTCTTCGACGTACTGCATTACCATCTCTTTTCTGCGGCGGAAGACGAGGGCGTTCAGGTTCAGTACGACTTTGGCTTCGATGTCGCTGCTGTCCGGCATGGTTGTGGAGAGCTGGTCAATGGAGGACTGGAGTTCGTAGCGGCAGTCTGGTCCGATTCCCGGGACTTCGATGGTGTGGCGGAAAGGGAGGGCGGTTTCGGCGGCGTAGAATGGCATTTCATCGTCGCTCACGACATAGAGCGCCCTGAGTTCCACCACGCCGGTTACTTCGATGCCGTTTTCTACGATTCTTTCCTCGTCGATCTTGATTTTGCCGTTGCTGTGGCAGATCTGCAGAATTTTATTTTTCGGCACGCGCATCTGCAGTTTGTCGGTCAGGCGGCATTTGGAGGAATTGCGGATCAGAAGGCTCTCCAAAGTCTCCTCCTGCACTTTTGGAATGCATTCTCGGTGCGGATGGTAAACGTCCTGCAGAAGTGATACGGTTTCTTCCTGATACAGACAGATGTCAAGTTCGAGTACGGCCTCCGCCTGCAGGACCCGCTCCTCGCCGTCGGAATCGGGCTGGATTTCGAGTGTGGTCTGGCCGAGTGTGCTTTCGATCCGCGGGATCATCTCGGAGATGCAGCCCTGGCATTCCACTTCTGCCTGGAACGGGAGCGCCTGCTCCACCCACTGCAGCGGGTGATCCTCCTCGCCGTCGCTGTACAGACAGAAGACAAAGAGTTCTCCCTGCGCACTGACCCGCCCCTCCTCAGAGCGGAGATCGAGACCGCGCACTTCCAGATCCTGCCAGAGAATCTCGTGCAATTCCGGCTTGCCGGACGGAATCGTAAGCTCCTTTTTGACACGCAGCACATCTTTTTTCTGCACTGCAAGCTCAACCACGCGGTATTCCTGCCTTTTTACCGCGACGTCGCTCTCCCCGCGGATTTCCATCGGCACGGCAAGGTCGCACAGTTCCTCGATCCACGCGTGCAGCGTGACGATCGCGCGCACGCCCAGCTTCCGCGAGTTGATGAGATGCAGGTTCAGATCTTCCACTTCCCAGGTGATGCAGACCTTGTCGCCCCCTGTCAGACCATCGAGATGGATCGTCTCGTCGATCGGAAGCTCGCCGGAGAGCTGGCAGATCCGGCGCCGTTCGCCGTCGGAGACGTACAGCAGATGAAAGGTGAGGCCGCCGAATACACGCGCTTTTCCTTCCGAAATCTGTACATCCCCGATCGTCACCTCGCCTTTTTTCTGAATCATCCGCCCCACATCGGGCCGTGCGTCCGGCACATTGTAGTCCTCATCAAACGTAATCTGTGACACCGCTTCGCTTTTTCTGCTGATCTGATGCAGAATCTTTTTTACAAAATCCATAAGGCTCCTCCCACTCTAATCCTCAAATACGACTGAGATTCCCGCCGCCGCTTTCGTTTTCAGCACGACGTAAGGGCAGGAGGCGGCGCCTTTCTGCTCCTCCTTTGCGGCAGGTCCGACGAGTTTTGTCCGCACGAAAACGGCGTTTTCCGATTTCGATACTTCTTCGATCTGTATGGAAAAGCCTCCGCTTTTCTGCTTTCCGTAGCCGCGCAGTATGTAGAGATCGTCCCCGCTCTCGTACGCCATCTGGAACGCGGATTCTTTTTTCCTGCGCAAAATCTGATCGATTTCCGGCGGAAAATCGCCCGGCTTTACAATTGCATACGACAGTTCTTTCCGCTCGCCCTCGCTCACATCTGTGATCCGGCACGATGCCAGGAGCATCAGGATCACCGCCGCCAGAAGAACTCTTCCCCGTCTCTTTTTCTTCATCATTCCAAACGCCGCTTCCTGCTCTTTCTATCCATTGTATGACGGGCCACCGTCTTCTATGACGCAAAATCTTTTTCCGAAAAAGACGAAAGTTATTGCAACCCGCCCCATATATGACGTATACTGAAAAGTACGCAATAACTGAATATCACTATTTTACCAAGAGGAGAAAAAGATTCATGATTCGTTTTATTCTGGTCATTCTGACCGCTTTTCTGTATCTGATTCTGTCGATCCCGGTGCTTCTTGTTCTGCTTCTGATCCGGAAGAAAAAGCCGGAGGTCTGTGACAAGGTAAGCCGTGCGCTGATCCGCTGGATTTTCCGCGTGATTCTGTTTTTCGCCGGCACGAAGATCACGGTGGAAGGACAGGAAAATATTCCGAATGACCGGGCTGTTCTATACATCGGCAATCACCGCAGCTATTTCGATATCCTTGTAACCTACACAACGGTTCCGGGCTCCTGCGGATTCGTAGCGAAAAAGGAGCTGGCGCGCATTCCGCTCTTAAAGAACTGGATGGAACTCATCCACTGCCTGTTTCTCGACCGTTCCGACATCAAGCAGGGTCTGCAGATGATCCTTGCCGGATGTGAGGAGATCAAGAGCGGCACTTCCATCTGTATCTTCCCGGAGGGTACCCGCGGCAAGACGGAGAGCGAGCTGGAGCTCGGCGAGTTCCACAACGGTTCATTCAAGATGGCAACGAAAACCGGCTGCCCGATCATTCCGCTTTCCATCTCCGGTTCCAGAAATATTCTGGAAGCACACTTTCCGAAGATCCGCGGTACCCACGTTACCGTAACGTACGGCAAGCCGATTCTTCCGGGTGAGCTTACGAAGGAAGAGAAAAAAGAGATTGGAAATTATACGAAAAACATTCTGCTGGAACAGCTGAAAGAAAATCCGGCAAGATAAAATCAATGACTGGCCTAGAGCGTGTCTGAAAAATCATTTCCGCAAGCTGCAAGCCCCACTTTGCAGTATATTTTGCCCTCATTCGGTTGCCGTAGCCCGCTACGCCGCCCTCATTCGGACAAAATCTCCCACAAACTGGGACTCGCAGCTTGCGAAAAGCCTTTTTCAGACACGCTCTAGAAAAAGAGCCGAACCCTTCTGTTTTTTTCCAGAAGTGTCCGGCTCTTTTTCTGTCTTATACTCTTATTTCTCTGCGGAGAGCATCTCCACAATCTTTCCATACTCCATAAAGTGCGATGCCTTTACCAGAATCTGATCGCCGTCCTGTAAGAGTTTCGGCAGTTCTGCCATCAGGCTTTCGCGGTCTGCGAAGTGGCGGATTTCCAGTTTCGGGTCTGCCTCTTTTGCCGCTTTTGCAAGATGCTCGCAGAGCGGTCCCGCACAGTAGAGGGCGTCAATGCCGCAGGTTCCGGCGTGTGTGCCGACTTCGGCGTGGAGTGCTGCCTCATCGGTTCCGAGCTCGCCCATATCGCCGAGCACGGCCACTTTTCTTCCCTTCGCCTCTTTCAGAACATCGAGAGATGCCTTCATCGAAACCGGGTTTGCGTTGTAGCAGTCATCGACAACGGTGTATTTTCCTGTCTCGATGATGTGGAATCTTCCGCTCACCGACTGCAGTGTCTCGATTCCCTGTTTGATCTGCTCCAGCGTCAGCCCGTACGTGCATCCGACTGCGGTTCCGGCCAGCGCATTGTAAACCATATGGCGTCCCGGAATCGGAATCAGTGCAGAAAAGCTCCCCTGCGGGGTATGAATCCGGCAGGAAATGCCGCGGAAGCCCTGGCTCTCGATCTCATCGGCATAATATTCGTTCTTTTCATCCAATCCGAAATGAACCGGCTTGATGCCGTGAACCGTTCCAACAGTAGACAGCTTATCATCGTCCCCATTGATTATAATGTGCCCGTTCTCACGCAGATGATCAAAGATCTCGGTCTTCGCCTGTAAAATACCGCCTCGCGTCTTCAGATTTTCCAGATGGCACCAGCCGATATTCGTAATGACTGCGGTCTCCGGGCGTGCGATCTTCGCCAGACGGTGCATCTGGCCGAAATCGTCGATTCCCATCTCGAGAACCGCCATCTCATCTTCCTCACGCAGACGGAAAACAGTGAGCGACAGGCCCAGCTCATTGTTGAAGTTCGCATCCGTTTTCAGCACACGGTATTTCTGCGCCAGCACCGACGCGATCGTCTCTTTCGTGCTGGTCTTTCCAACGCTTCCCGTAATGCCGACAACCGGAATATTGAGCTGCTGCATATAGTATTCTGCCATTGCTTTAATGGCCTCCATGGAATCCTTCACGAGGATATACGGGCATGGCGGTGTTTCAAGTTTCTGCTCGGAAATGACAGCAAGTGCGCCCTGGGAAGCCACGTTCGGGATAAATTTATGGCCGTCCACACGCTCACCCTGAATTGCAACGAAGAGGCTTCCCTCTCCCGCCTTCCGGCTGTCCGTCACAATATCGGCGACTTCCTCTGTTTTCTTTTCTTCCGGTCCGAAGTATGTTCCGCCGCACACCTCTGCGATATGCGCAAGTGTCATATTTTTCATTCGTTTTTACCTCTTTTTCTGAGCGAAAGCTGAATCAGCAGCTCGCAGAGTTCCGGATAGGAAATGCCGAGTACCTGTGCCTCCTGCGGCAGAAGGCTGGTCGGGGTCATGCCCGGAAGGGTGTTTGCCTCGAGGCAGTACATTCTTCCGTCCTTGCGCATCATAAAGTCGAGACGGCAGTAGTTTTCGATACCGAGAGCGGCAGCGCCGTCCTCTGCGTGCTTCTGCATTTCTTTCGTCTGCTCCTCCGTCAGTACGGCCGGGCAGGTATCAACAGTAGCTCCGGCTTTGTATTTGTTCGTGTAATCATAGAAGCCTTCGATCGGTGCAATCTCGATGATCGGGTAAGCCTTTCCGTCTACCACGCCAACGGAGAACTCTCTTCCCTCGATATACTCCTCAACGACAACCTCCGGTTCGTAGGAGAAAGCATCCTTCATAGCCTGCCAGTATTCTTCGTTCGTGTGTGCAATATAGACACCGACACTGGAACCGCCGCAGCACGGTTTTACGACAACCGGAAGCTCCAGGCCAAAGCCGGACAAAGGCTCGCTCTCCTGGCCTTTTTTCAGGGTCACGCCGTTCGGGGTCGGCACATGGTGTGCACGGAAGAACTGTTTTGTGATGGATTTGTCCATTGCGAGGGCGCTGCTTAAATAGCCCGTTCCGGTATACGGAATGCCGAGCAGATCGAACGTAGCCTGTACCTTTCCGTCCTCTCCGTTTGCGCCATGCAGGGCAAGGAAAACAACATCCGCTGCCTCGCAGAGTTCCAGTACGTTCGGTCCGAAAAATCTGCGGCGGGATTCGATCATTTCGTTTAATCCTGCATCAAAGCTGTGCATATATTCTGCTGCTTTGTCTATATCGTACGCCTCCTCTGCAAATACATCTTCCAGGTTCCCCTTCACATCGATACCGCAGAAAACGTCTACCAGAACTGCCTGATGGTTTTTCTCGCGGAGTGCCTTGCAGACCATAGTTCCCGATGTAATGGATACCGAACGTTCCGTGCTGGTTCCTCCAGCTAATACTACTATTTTCATCTATCAAAATCTCCTTTATTTGATGTGCTTCTGCTGTGATGCTTAAGCGTTTTTCCTACAGGCTGTTTTTCTGTGTAGGCTGCGGCCCGGTTACATCATCCAGGCTATAGTATACGATAACCGGGTCACCAATTTCAATAGCATTGAACACTTTTTCTG
Source organism: Blautia sp. AM42-2 (assembly GCF_003480245.1). Taxonomy (NCBI): domain Bacteria; kingdom Bacillati; phylum Bacillota; class Clostridia; order Lachnospirales; family Lachnospiraceae; genus Blautia; species Blautia sp. AM42-2. Next base: position 134,607 of record NZ_QUIM01000006.1, on the reverse strand, counting down.
CTTCTGTGTATGGGGTATTCACACATCCGTGGGATCCGTTCGTCAGATAGATGTCCCCGCCGTACTCGGTACGCCAGCTCGCATCGTGGATTCCGACGTCGCCGTTAAATGGAAGCCAGAACATGACATGGCTCGGATAGAGCTTGAAATCACAGTCACTTTTCTTCGCATCCACCGCCCAGACGCTGCCCGCCGGTGTATCATAGCCCGTCGCATGATTGCCGGTTGTGACCGGTGTTTCCGTCACCAGAACGCCATCCTTGTAGCACCACATTTTCTGCTGGGAAATGCACACCTCGACGTATGTATTTCCGATATCATTTGCCGAGCGGTCATTGGCCGTATAGAGGTAAACCGGGTCGAGATTTCCCTGTGTTTCGTCCTCGATCGCCTGCAGAAGTGCCTGCATTGTCTCCTCCTTGTCGATGCACCAGCCGTAATCGCCGCCCGCATTCAGGTTAATGGTCGCGCCAAGACTCGTTTTGAAGGTATGCGCCAGCCCGAAGGTGTCCGTCTCATACGCCATATGGCGCACAAAAGCTGCCGCTTCGTCCTGCGAAATCGTGTAGGTTCCATCCTCCCCCTGTACGAGCCAGCTCTGTAAGGTCGCCCGGTCTATGGCATAGCTGTTTTCACCGATTGCATACGTGATCCGCGCCGCTGTCAGGTGGTTCAGTTCCGCCATTTCCCCATTCAGTGCTTCATCATCCTGCGTAATGCCCGGTTTCCGGTAAACATCTTTTTCTTCCAGATCCACGCTCGCCGCTCCGGCATCCAGCGCCTCGATGACAGCCTGCTCCGCCTTCTCATAGTCCACCTGCTCGCCCTCTGTTTCCGGCACAATGACGTACGAGGTTCCGTCATCCGTCAGATACGCATCCGTCGGCGCTTCCTGCTGTTCTTCCTGAAACCCTTCCATCGTCTGCAGTTTTTCCTGCACCATTTCTTTGTCATAGACAGAGTCCGCCGCCACCTGGTTTTCTTTCTCTTTCCAATAGAATGCAGGCCATGCAAGAGTATTCTGGGACTCCAGCAGTTTTTCCACCGCGTGGTCGTCCACATACGTGAGGCCGATCTCCGTGCCGCTTAATGTCTCTGTTTTTCCACCGCGCTCGGTAATGCTGAGTGTATAATCCACAATGTGCTTCTGAATTTCCTCTTTGACCTGCTCTGCGGTCAGCCCTGCGCAGTTCAGTCCGTTGATCGCGGTTTTCGGGAAAAAGTGGGATGCATAGTAATGCCCCACGCCCGCGTAACCGCCTGCGGCCGCAAGGAGTATGAGTCCTGCGGCAATTCCTATTACTTTCTTTTTCATGTTTTTCCTTTCTGTCCCATAGAAAATTTCTTTTTAACTTTCTGATAGAAAAAAGCCGGAACTCCCACACCAGAGTTCACAAAAACTGTGTCCCCCGGGAGAATCCGGCTTTTGTATTTTTACTTATCTGTTATTTGCTTTCCAGAATCTTATCCACGCTGACCAGTTTGACACTCAGCACGAATACCTGACCTGCGATTTCCAGCTCTTCCGGTGTCGGGAAGGACGGTGCAATACGGATGTTGGAATCCTGCGGATCGTTGTGATATGGATACGTTGCGCCCGCGCCTGTCATGATAAGACCGGCCTCTTTTGCTTTTGCAACGATCTTCTTTGCACATCCCTCCATCGCATCGAAGGAGATGAAGTATCCACCGTTCGGTTTTGTCCAGGAAGCGATGTCAAGGCCGCTCAGCTCCTGATCCATTACCTGCAGAATTGCCTCGAATTTCGGTCTTAAGATCTCAGCATGCTTTTTCATCTGATTCATCACGCCGTCCAGGTTCTGGAAGAATTTTACATGGCGCAGCTGATTCAGTTTATCATGACCGATGATCTGGAAGTTCATGTACTCCTGTGCCTCTTTGAGGTTTGCCTCAGAAGAAATGAGAGCTGCAATTCCGGCTCCCGGATAGCTTACTTTCGAGGTGGATACGAACTCATAGACCATATCCGGATTTCCGGCTTTCTCGCACTCCTCGATGATGTTCAGCAGGTGATCCTGTCTGTCATCATACAGGTGATGGATGATATATGCATTATCCCAGAAAATACGGAAGTCTTTGGCTGCCGGTTTCAGGTTTGCAAATCTTCTGACGGTCTCATCGGAGTAGGTGTAGCCCTGCGGGTTGGAGTATTTCGGTACACACCAGATTCCCTTGATGGCGTCATCTTCTGCAACGAGTTTTTCTACCATGTCCATGTCCGGTCCTTCTGGTGTCATCGGAACATTGATCATCTCAACGCCGAAGTACTCGGTTACACCGAAGTGACGGTCATAGCCCGGTACCGGACAGAGGAATTTTACTTTGTCCAGCTTGTTCCACGGAGTGCAGCCTGCAACGCCCTTCAGGAACGAACGTGCTACGGTATCAAACATAATGGTAAGGCTGGCGTTTCCGTAAACGATGACGTTTTCCGCCGGAACCTCACAGATATCTCCGATCAGTTTTCTTGCTTCCGGAATACCGGTCAGCACGCCGTAGTTCCGGCAGTCGGTTCCATCTTCTGCGAAGGTGTCTTCATTTTTCGAGAGAACGGTAAGCATTCCTTCCGTGAGATCTAACTGGGCTGCTGCAGGTTTTCCTCTGGAAATATTCAGATTGAGGCCTTTTGCTTTTACCTCTGCAAATTCCTGCTCCAGTCTGGCTTTCTCGGCAACTAATTCTTCTTTGGTCCATTCGATATACGGTTTCATGAAACGTCCTCCCTTGTACTTTCCTTACCCGTTTTTCAGGTTTCTTGCTCAACTAAAGACCATTTTACCAGATCATGAGTTTCTGTCAAGGAGAACTTGCATGTTTTATGCACTTTTCGGCATTTTATCCCACTTTTTGCAGTTTTATACTTCATTTCCTGCAATTCAGCCAAATGTTTTTCGTATGACGGACATACGTCCGCTGCCAAAAGATGTTTTAAACGTTGTCAGACTGCCATCTTCCCGATGCACCGCACGGCAGAACAAGGCCGGTCGACTTGACCGGAAGGCCGATTTCCTGTGCTTCTACGTGGCCTTTGTACTGTTTTAATTCCAGGGAAATCATGTACGTCAGGACAGCCGGTGCAAGTCCTGTCGTGTAAGAATTCACAAGGAAGAACAGCGGGTCATCGCTTAAGAGCTGCGTGCAGAGCCTGATGAACGGATGAATCGACTCCTCGATTTTCCAGATCTCGCCCTTTGGTCCTCTTCCGTAGGACGGCGGGTCCATGATGATCGCGTCGTAGTGGTTGCCTCTGCGGATCTCGCGCTCGACAAATTTGGTGCAGTCATCCACAAGCCAGCGGATCGGCTTGTCCGAAAGGCCGGACACGGCAGCGTTCTCTTTTGCCCAGTTGACCATGCCTTTGGATGCATCGACATGTGTGACGCTTGCGCCTGCTGCGGCCGCTGCGAGCGTTGCGCCTCCCGTGTAGGCGAACAGGTTCAGCACTTTAATCGGGCGGTTGGCACGACGGATCAGATCGCCGAACCAGTCCCAGTTCGTTGCCTGCTCCGGGAAAAGGCCGGTGTGTTTAAAGCTGAACGGTTTCAGGCGGAAGGTCAGGTCTTTATAGTTGATCTCCCACTGCTCCGGCAGATGGAAAAACTCCCATTCTCCGCCGCCCTTGCTGCTTCTGTGATAATGGCCGTTTTTCTTTTTCCAGCCCGGATTTTCTTTTTTCGTGTTCCAGATGACCTGCGGGTCTGGTCTTACCAGAAGGTAATCTCCCCACCGCTCCAGTTTTTCTCCGCCGGACGTATCCAGCACTTCATAATCTTTCCATCCATCTGCTATCCACATTTTATTGGTTTCCTTTCTCTTTTATCTCAAAATTTATCGTGTTCTGAATTGTACGTTCCTATGATACCATAAAAGTATTGTTTTTCCAAAACATTTCTTATATCATAGTTCTGGGCATCCGTGCATTTGATCCGGAAATCTGCCCGTGGAAAGGATTTTTCTCATGGAAACCGTACTCTTATATCAGATCAAAGGAACGAAAACAGCTGCGCTTTTAAAGCCGGTTCTCTTAAAGCTCGGTATCCGCGTGCGCATTGTGGAACCGGAACAGTATCTCCAGTCGATCGGATTTCTTGCCGGAAATAAAGCATTTGCAGAATCCCCCGAAGCCTACGACGGCGCCGGATTTGAAGAACCAATGATGGTCATGGCCGGCTTTTCCGAGCGGAAACTCGATCTTTTTCTCACCGAAATGCGCCGGAAAAAAGTGCCGCCGATCGCCCTCAAAGCCATCGTCACAACGCAGAACCAGGCGTGGAATTCGCTGCAGCTCTACAGAGAATTAAAAGAAGAACACGAAAAAATGAAATCGTACCGGAAATAACTGGTCTGGTCAAAAAATCCGGAATTGGAACTTTTTCTTCATGCCACCACTCCCTATAATAGGGTGCAATCAAGGAACGAAAGTTCCAGATACCAAAGGAGTGAGTTGTTATGAAAAATGAAAAAGTCTGGAAAATCGCAATGACAGGTGTCTTTGCAGCCCTTTCCTACGTTGTCTTCACCTTCCTGCAGTTCAAAATCTGGCTGCCAGGCGGAGATGCCACCTCGATCCATTTCGGAAACGCTGTCTGTGTGCTCGGTGCACTGATTCTCGGCGGTGTTTACGGCGGAATCGGCGGTGCGATCGGCATGACCATCGGAGATCTTCTCGATCCGGTCTATGTGGTATACGCACCAAAGACCTTCATCTTAAAATTCTGCATCGGCCTCATCGCAGGACTGATCGCACACAAAATCGGTAAAATCAACGAGCAGACCGATCAGAAACAGATCTTCAAATGGGCACTGCTTGCAGCCATCGGCGGACTTCTGTTCAATGTGATCTTCGATCCGCTCATCGGTTACTTCTACAAACTGGTTCTTCTTGGAAAACCGGCAGCAGAGGTTACCTTAAGCTGGAACGTAGCGGCAACTTCCATCAACGCCGTACTTTCCACCATCGCTTCCGTTGTCATCTACATGGCACTGCGTCCGGCTCTTCAGAAATCCGGACTGTTTAGCCAGGTAAAGGCAGCAGCGAAATAAAAAAACAAATTTCATTTACGCGATATCCCAAAAAGTCACCATGTTCTATTTCGAACCGGTGACTTTTTTCATGCATTTCTTTTTATTTTTCAGCGGTGGCTGCTGCCTCTTCTTCCTCGTGCTTCGGGGTCAGCTTCTCGCTGATGAATCCATTTTCTTTCATCTTCTCTTACTCCTCATCTTTTGTTTTTTCTCCGGCGAACCACGCTTTTTCAATCATTTCCAGTTCCCGTATATCAATACAGTTGGGAATGCTTCCTTCTCTTACCGCCTTCTGGCACTCTTTGAGATCCATCCAGCGGACTGCTTCTACTTCCGACTCCTGTAGATGCAGTTTTTCCGCCTCGACCGGCTTCGTGTAAAGATACACGGCGCTGACCTCATGATCGTGGAACGGTTTTCCGTAAAAAACACCGTGTGATACTTTTTCCAGCAGGCCAAGATCCCTCAGCTCCTCTGCCTCTGCGTGGATGCCGAGCTCCTCGCCGATTTCCCGCAGAGCCCCTTCCAAATATGTATCGCCCGCCGAAAGATGGCCGGCGCTTGAAATATCGTAGCAGCCCGGATTCGAATCTTTCCAGGCACTCCTTTTCTGCAGCAGTACCTCACAGCCGCTCTTCTCATTCGCCCGTGCAATCCAGATATGTGCCGTTCCGTGACACCGTCCCTCACTGTGCGCCACGCCGCGTTCTACGATGGTTCCGGTCGGCGTGCCGTCGCCTGAGCGCTCCTCAAAAAGTTCCATCTGTTTTCCGTTCAGCACCGCTTCTGCGAGCGTGTCGCCCACATACCGCAGCTTCAGGGAGAAAAACGGCTCGTCTTCATTCAGAAGGCGGAAAAAGATTTTGTCTCCCTCCCACAGATTCAGGTGCAGGACGTCCTCTTTTTTCACCCAGGCGAGTTCGCCCTCATCACATGCAGTCGGTTCTCCCGTGAATCCGTCTGCCGTGTAGAGACACATATACTCCATGTACTCCACCGTTTTGCTGTTTTCTGCCTCTGTCACAAAGGTAACAAGACCGCGGAAACGCCAGCTCGTCAGCGTGTAGCCGGTTTCCTCTTTTACTTCACGCAGCAGGCATTCCTCCGGGCTTTCGCCAAGTTCCGCATGGCCGCCGACGCCGATCCACTTGTCCTTGTTGACATCGTTCTTTTTCACCGTGCGGTGCATCATCAGATAGCTGTCATCCTTTTCGATGTAGCACAGCGTTGTCATGCAGCCTCTGCCTCTTTCTTCTGTTTTTTCCTCCATCTTTGACTCCCTCCGTCGTGTGCCGGACTTCTTTCCGCTTCTTTTGTTTTTCAGGAAAAATGTATTTCTGCACACACCTTTTTCTCGTTTTCTATTCTACCATACTTTTTCAGAATTCCAGCAACAAATTTCTATCTTTTTGCAGATCTTTCACGAAAAATGTAACGACCATTCCGCATCTTCTTGACTCTCACACAGTGCTGTGTTAAAGTGTCTGTAATTGATGTTTTGTCACCCGTAAACAACGTTTCTTATCATTTCTTACATTTGAGGTTTTCATGATGGAAAAACAGACGATAGTTGTGAAAGTCGGCACCAGCTCCCTGACACTCTCAGACGGAACGATGGATGCTGAAAAAATACGGAACATTACGACCCAGCTTGCCGCGCTGCAGACGGCAGGCCACCATGTGATTCTCGTTTCCTCCGGTGCGATCGCCGCAGGCTTTTCCCGTCTCGGCTTTAAAAAACGGCCGACGAAAATTGCCGATAAACAGGCTGCCGCTGCTGTCGGCCAGGGCCTTCTGATGGAGGAATACACGAAAAATCTGATGGCGTACCAGATTCCGTGCGCGCAGATTCTTTTGAACCGCAGTGACTTTGAGGACCGCCGCCGCTATAAAAACATCTTCGGCTCCCTCTCCGTCCTGCTCGGGCGCGGTGCGATTCCGATCATCAATGAGAACGATACGATCGCGATTGAGGAGCTGAAGGTCGGCGACAACGACACGCTCTCCGCCCAGGTGGCTGCGATGCTGCATGCATCGCTTCTGATTCTGCTGACCGATATCGATGGGCTCTACACTGCCAATCCAAAGAGTGACCCGAATGCGCGCCATATCGACGTGGTAAATGAGATCACGCCGGAGCTCACTGCTGCGGCAGGCGGCGCGGGATCGGGCAACGGAACGGGAGGCATGACAACGAAGCTCTCCGCCGCTTCGCTTGCCACAAGAGCCGGTGTGCCGGTTCTGATCTGCTCCTCGGCGGAGGAAAACAACATTGTGCGTGCGGTGAAAGGAACCGCAAAAGGAACGTACTTTACCGCCAGCGGCCACAACATGAAAACGCGTCTGCAGTGGATGGCGTTCTATGCGCCGAGTGCGGGCAATCTCTACGTCGATGAGGGTGCCGCAGAAGCACTTGCTGTTCAGGCAAAGAGCCTGCTTCCCAAAGGCATCGTGGCAGTCGAAGGCGATTTTAAGAAAGGCGATGTCGTCAGCGTCTTCCGGCGCGGCAGCCATGAATATCTCGGAAAGGGCATTGTCAACTATGACCGGCCGGATCTGCAGAAAATCATGAACGAAAGCACCAGCCACACGGAAGCAATCAACCGCGATAACTGGATCGGCGCGGAATAAATGGTGCCGAATAAAGCATTCTTTTGTTTACGAAAATTCCCCTCCGTGTTATAATATTTGTATTCAGCCGGCTGCAGGTTTTTCTTTCAGCGAGGAAAGGAAGCTGCATCCGGTTTTCCATGTGCTTTTGGTTTTACTTCGAGAGCACAGCAAACACAAAGGAGGGTTTTTACCAATGAAATACGATTTTACATCTCTGATGAACCGCAGCGGCCACGATTCGATCGCTGTCGATCAGATCCCGATTCCGGGTGCGGAAGTCAAAGAGGGCTTCTCCCGCATCCCGATGTGGGTGGCCGACATGAACTTCCCGTCTCTTCCGACCATTCAGGAAGCAATTCACGCGAGAGTCAACGAACCGCATTTTGGCTACTTTGATCTGCCGGATGCATATTTTGACAATATCATCCGCTGGCAGAAAGAGCGCAACGGTGTGGAAGATCTGCCGCGCGAGGCGATCGGCTATGAGAACGGCGTGCTCGGCTGTGTTGCTTCGGCTGCTGCCGCTTTTACATCCCCGGGCGAATCCATTCTTCTGCATTCCCCGACATACATCGGTTTTACCGGTGTTCTTGAGAACTGCGGACGCAATATCGTTCTCTCCGATCTTGTTCAGGATGAGAACGGCGTATGGCGTATAGACTACGCCGATATGGACCGCAAGTTAAAAGAACACAACATTCATTTCGCGATTTTCTGCTCTCCGCACAACCCGACAGGCCGTGTCTGGGAACGCGAGGAAATTGAAAAGGCGATGGAAATTTACAAAGCAAATGAATGCGTTGTCATCTCCGATGAGATCTGGTCTGACCTGACACTGCCGGGCTTCAAACATATCCCGACGCAGTCCGTTTCGAAGGATGCACGCGAGCGCACCATCGCACTTTATGCACCATCCAAGACCTTTAACCTGGCTGGCCTTGTAGGCTCCTACCACATCATCTACAACCGCATGCTGCGCGACCGTGTGGAGAAGGCTTCGTCCCTTTCTCACTACAATTCTCCGAACGTACTCTCTGTTCATGCGCTGATCGGCGCTTACCGGCCGGAGGGATACCAGTGGGTGGATGAACTGCGCGAAGTGCTGAAATCGAATGCGGATTATGCGTACAACTACATTCTCGAGCATTTCAAGGGCGTGAAGCTTTCCAAACCGGAAGGAACGTACATGCTGTACCTCGACTGCGAGGAGTGGTGCAAGGAGCATGATACCGATATGGATACACTGCTGAAAGCCGGTGTTGCTGTCGGCGTGATCTGGCAGGACGGACGGCCGTTCCACAGACCGTATGCGATCCGCCTGAATCTGGCACTGCCGCATGTGCTTGTGAAAGAGGCATTTGACCGTATGGATAAGTATGTATTCAATGCGAAATAATTGTATTTTCTAATTTTATAAACCAAACATAACGAAAGACCGAAACGGACATTTTCCTCTGCCGTTCCGGTCTTTCGCTGTTTTGTGTATCCTGTTTTTTCAGTTGTGCTCCAGCTCCCGCTGTGCCAGCATCTCTTCCACGTTAATGCCGTACTTCTTTAAATTGACGCGGCCGTTTTCCAGCACAATACCGTCTGCCTCCAGCATATCCGCCTGTTTCCCGGCGCCGCCGAAGACAAATTCCGCGGCCAGTTCGCCTTTGGAGTTTACCACACGGTAGCATGGAATGTGCTCCGGATCTGTGTTTTTATGTAAGGCGTTTCCCACGGCACGCGCCATCTTCGGCTCGCCTGCAAGCGCTGCTATCTGGCCGTATGTCGCCACTTTTCCGCACGGAATCTGCTTTACCGCCTCATAGATTCTTTTGGTCGGGCTGTCCGTGATGATGTCGTAGCTCTCGGCGATCATGGTACGCACAGCGTCATCGGGTACGGTTCCGTCGAGGAGAATCGTGTTCCAATGTTCTTTGTTCTGATGATATCCCGGGATAACTGACGCGAATGCATCGCGCCAGTAGTCCCGCCATTCCGGGTTTGCTTTTACATTCAGCTGAATGATTCCGTCCTTTTCATAGACCCACAGAAATGCCTTTTTGCTTCCTTTCACGCGGATGAGCTGCCAGTTGTCATCGTGGAACGGTGCTTCCTGATATGTGTCCGGGAAGGAAAGGCCATAGGATAGCGCTTCTTCTCTTGTCTTCATTGCAGACTTCCTTTCTTCCTGTCGCGGGTGTTTTGATGTTTTTTCCGCAAAACACCCGCTTTTTTCTGTATTCGTCCTGCCGCTGCGATTCTGCTTTTTTCTGCGGCATTTTTCTTTATTATATCATTCCGCCTGCTTCTGCGCAATTTTTCACCTGCTATTTTTTCATCTTCGGCTGGAAAATCCAGCTTGCAAGATACGCGAAAATCAACGCCGCTGATGTTCCGACAGCCCCCGCCTTTAATCCGCCCTGGAACAATCCTAAAAATCCGCTTTCTTTTACGGCATCTTTTACTCCCTGAAACAAAAGATGCCCGAATCCGAGCAGCGGCACCGACGCGCCTGCCCCGGCGTATTCTGCAAATGGATCGTAGAGTCCCAGAAAGCTCAACACCGCGCCCATGCACACAAGCGTTACCATAATTCTTCCCGGCAGCATTTTCGTGCGGTCGAGCAGAATCTGGCACAGGGCACAAATGAGGCCGCCGACCCAGAAGGCATTGAAATATTCCATAAACGTTCCCATTTTACACATCCTCCTCCCGCTCGATTACAACCGCCTGTGCAATACCAGGCACGCTGCTGCCCTCCTGAAAGCTGACCTTCGACATCAGCGCACCAGTCGGTACAAACAGAATCCTCTTCCACTCTCCGTTTTCCAGCTTCGGCAGCAGATACTCCGCCAGCACCGATGCCGCACAGCCGCAGCCGCTTCCGCCCGCGCCGGTGTCCTGTTTTGCCGGGTCGAAGATCAGCATGCCGCAGTCACTGTGCTGTTCCGAGATATCGTATCCTTTTTTCTTCAGCAGCTCCAGCAGAATTTCCCGCCCCACAACGCCGAGATCTCCCGTCACAATGCGGTCGTAATCGGCCGGTTCCCGGTTGAAATCGACGAGGTTCTGTGCAATCGTATCGCACGCAGCGGGGGCCATGCAGGCGCCCATGTTCTGGTTGTCTTTCAGCCCGTAATCAATGATTTTTCCCGTCGTAGCGCCCGTGATTTTCACTCTGCTCTTCGTTTTTCCAAGCACACACGCGCCGCTTCCCGTCACCGTCCAGCTCGCGGACGGCGGGCGCTGGTTTCCGTAGGCGAGCGGAAAACGGAACTCCTTCTCCGCCGTTCCAAAATGGCTCGATGTCACCGCCAGCACCCGGTCACCGTATCCTCCTGCGACTGCCATCGCGCCAAGCGAAAGCGCCTCTCCCATCGTCGAGCAGGCACCGAACAGGCCGTAGAGCGGGCAGTTCAGATCCACCAGGCCGAACGATGATGCGATTGACTGTGCCAGAAGATCGCCCGCAAAAATCATGCGGATCTGCTCTGGCCTCACATTGGCTTTCTGCATTGCCAGCTTCGCGGTGGCAAGCTGCAGTTCACTCTCGCCCTCCTCCCAGCTCTCCTGCCCGCACATCGGGTCCGAAAGCGTGTGCGAAAAGTATTCGCCCAGCGGTCCATCCTTTTCCTTTTCTCCTACAATCGCCGCGCTGCCCTCGATATAGACGGCTTTGGCAAACGAGATGCTCTGCTTTCCTGTCATCTGTCTCATCGGCAAATTCCTCCGTTTTCTTATTTTGCGTCTTACCATTTCTGACCTTCAGTATTTCCGTTTTTTCCATTCTTACGCATGATTTTCCTGTTTTAGGGAACTCTGTACGCTGTAGCACAAAAATCCTGTTTCAGAAACTTTTAGAGGAATCTTTTTCATGAGTGAAATGCTGTATCTTCAGACGGAGCGGAATATCAAAATCACCAGTCCCGTCGTGACGCTCGGCGATGTGGCGCAGCTTTCCTGTTCAGACGGCGCTGTCCTTGCCCGCAATCAGGTCCGCCGCGTGGCGCATCTTCCCGATGACGGATACGGGCGCTACGTCTGCTCCGCCTCCACCCTCGTCCGCCTCGTCACGGAGGCCGAGGAGCACGTCGATGTCACCCACATCGGCGAGCCGAATTTTATTTTAACGTACGAGGATCCGCGTCAGAAAAACACCTGGATCAGCTGGTGCAAAACGATTCTGGTCGGCATCCTTACGTTTATCGGAACTGCGTTTTCCATTATGACCTTCCACACCGACATCGGCGTCCGCGAGCTGTTTTTGGATGTTTACACCCGTTTTCTCCCGCAGATGACGCCCGGATTTTCGGTGCTGGAAATTTCATATTCCATCGGCATCGGCCTTGGCGTCGTGCTCTATTTCAACCATTTCGGACGGCGGAAATTCACGCAGGACCCGACGCCGCTCGAGGTGGAAATGCGGGTCTACGAGGATGATATCGATACGACCATTATCGAACAGAACGACCGCTCCGGTAAAGGAAAGGAGGCTTTTCATGCGAATCCTGCCAGAGATCCTGCTGATCACAGCCGGTCTTAGCCTTGGCTTTTTCATCGCGAGCGGCCTTGTCGCGCTTGTGATCGGCCTTGGCATCGTGACACGGTACGCCGGCATCACAAAGACAGCAGGGAGCCTGCGTTTTTACGAATGCTGCTGTATGGCCGGGGCGCTGTTCGGCGATCTTTTCTCGCTTGGCACCTTCTCGTTTTCCCTGCCCTCCTGGACGGCCGGTGTGTTCTGGCTTTTTGCAGGCATTTATCTGGGAAGCTGGATCATCGCGCTCGGCGAAGTCGTCAACCTGTTTTCGATCCTCTGCCGCCGGATCGGACTGACGCGCGGACTGCCGTTTGTAATTCTCTGCATGGCGGCAGGGAAAATCGCGGGCTCTCTCTATTATTTTGCAAATGGATTTCAATAAGAACTGGAGGTAAGATGTGATGCAGAGTTTAAAAAGTGAACGGGCAAAAAAAGAATACGAACAGTTTGTCAAAGAGGTGACGCCAAAGCAGAATCTCTTCTGCAATATGGCAAAAGCCTTTATCGTCGGCGGTCTGATCTGTGTCGTGGGGCAGATTCTGCTCCATATCGGCAAAACGCAGTTCTCGCTCAGCAAAGATGACGCCGGCTCCTGGTGCTCGCTGATTCTGATCCTTAGCAGTGTGATTTTAACCGGCCTCAACATCTATCAGAAAATCGTCACCTTTGCCGGCTGCGGTGCGCTCGTCCCGATCACCGGCTTTGCCAACTCGGTTGCAGCTCCTGCGATTGAATATAAAAAAGAAGGACAGGTCTTCGGCATCGGTGCGAAAATTTTCACCATCGCCGGACCTGTCATTCTGTACGGTGTCTTTGCAAGCTGGCTGCTCGGCTTTCTCTATTGGCTGTGGACCGCTGCCGGGAACTGGTTTTAAATCAGTTCCGCAGCGCTTCCGCCTCTTCTTTTGTGCAGCCCTCGCGGCTGTAACGGGCTTTTTCATAGCCGTCGTGCAGCCGTCTCATGCCGTCGCCGGAAAGCTCGTTTCTCTCTTCCAGCTCCGCCGGGGTTTCGGCTCCGGTCGGCTGGTATTTTCCGGCTTTTTTGATCGTTTTTTTATACTTCCGGCGGATACGCATATTCGGGGAGAGATAGCCCTCTTTCTTTTCCCGCCGCCACGGCAGATTTTCCCGTTCGTCGTTTCCCTGATGCAGGAAGAGAACTTCGTCCTCCTCATCCTCTGAGAAGGCTTTTCCCGCATTTTTTACGCTCTGGTAAATCGCCCGCAGAACCGCGGTTCCGACGGCAACCATCACAAGATACATGACCGCCGTAAAAAGATTCTGGATCCACTGCGGCATCGGTTTGTACTCTTTGTCCCCCAGCATATCGGACAGATCGGCCTGCTCCATGCCCTGCGGCGCCTCGGCCTCCGGTGTTTCGATCGTAAGATCGCTTTCCAGCTCTTTCGGCTCATATCCTGCGATCGCCTCCGCAATCGGATCCTTTCCGTAGAGCGCCGATGGGAGCACGAACAGTACCAGAAGGAGTACTGCAATTTTCAGGATCAGTTTTCCCGTCCGCTGCATCGTCTCCACCGGGAGATTGGCGATTTTCTGATGGTCACGGATGAACCCGTGCATGCCGTCGAGGTACTGGCAGAAGAAGCACAGGAATACATCTGCAAAGAAAAACCAGTAGATCAGATGCCAGTAGAACGGCATTTTCATCAGCACACCGATCACATACTGTATCATAAACCAGAGAAAATGAAGGGGCTTTGGCTCATCGAGGAGCGTCGGGATCTCCCACGCTTCCATATCTGCCAGCGGCATTGAGCCGGCCGGCAGTTCCTGCGCTGCTTTCTTTAACTGGCCTTTGCGGATTCTGACATAGCCGCGGATCAGGAAAATCACAGCGGCCATAAGACCCGTCATCACGCCGGAAAGGCTCTCCAGAAATGCAGGAGAAATACCGTTCTCAAACTTGTTTTTTCCATCGTTTGCCGCCGCAGCCGCTTCAATTACCGCTGCCGCCTGCACACTGAACAGGGAACAGAAAAATTTCGCTGCCAGATACGTCACCGCGCAGACCGCAATTCCGCCAAGCAGAAACTGCCAGAGTGCTTTCGTTTTCCGGATCAGAATCCAGCTTGCGGCGGCCGGAATCAGCATCAATAAGGATATGGCGCAGAAATACATCGCCTCCCTTCCCGTCAGCTCCAGAAAACCGGCGGCAAAGCCATAGATGCCGGCGAATAAAAGCCAGACATGAAGCCAGGTCAGCGGGATCTGTACCAGTGTCTTTTTTATTTCCATGGTTTCACCTCCCAGCCGATTGCGGTGTACGCACGGTTCTGCTCCGACGGAACTTCTTCGCCCGGCAGATACGGAATCACCCACAGAACCTGGTTCTGCGCACCGGAGAGCAGATGAAGCGCCTCACGGACCTCATCGGTTCTGTTTTTGGATACGACAACGTAGGTGTGGCCGGTGAGCTCTTTTTCCGCCTCTTTGTGCAGAAACTCCGCGCTGCCTGTGAGATTGCCCCCAAGCTGCACGCACGCCAGTTTCCGGTTCAGCTCCGCTGTTTTTCCGGCGCCCGCTGCCAGATGGACACGCAGCTCCTCGCCGGTCTCCTCATCTTTCGCATTGCTCTTCACCCACAGATTCATCTTGTTTTTCACCATCCGCGCCGCAAGCGAAGACGTGATGCGGATGCTCTCCTCGACCTGCGCTTCCTCGCGCAGAATGTTGGCGTCCTCGATATCGAGAAGCACCGTAACTTCCACGCTCGTCGTCGCGTCAAACTGATTGACCATCAGATCTCCCATCCGTGCCGACGATTTCCAGTTGATGCGGTTCATCGGGTCTTCTTTCCGGTAATCGCGGATACCGGAAAATTCAAATGGGTCCTCGTACAGGCGATTCCGTGACAGAACCATGCCCGACACGGCACGGCAGATCATCTGAATCCGTGCAGTATCGACCTGGCGCGGGTAAACGTACATCTGTGTCTGCTGCGGGTAATCGCTGTAAAGACCCTCCCGGAAAAAAAGATCGTACGCTACGGCATGCGCACCGGTGATCTCGTAGAATCCTCGTTTTTTCGCCTGAAACGGCAGTGTTCTCGTGACCTGCTGATGAAACAGGAACGAAAAGACATCGCGTTTGTAGCTCTGGTCGGTGATGCTCGCGTTTGCTTTTGCCTCGCGGTCGAATTCCAGATTGCGGCTCATCGAAATGCCAAGCTCGAGTGCCGGAATCGGCAGCAGTTTGTCGTTTACGATGACCTCTTTTAACGTACTCTCCTCGCCCTCATAGATCGCGGAATCCTGGAAGCTGACCTGGATTTTCAGATTTTTCTGCCAGTTTTTCTGGTACAGCTTTTTCTGCAGAAACCAGGCGAGCGCCATTCCAAATAGTAATAAAAGAAGCATAGTCCGTTACCTTCCTGACCAGTTTTCGGTCGGCAGATCGATGCGGTTTAAAATTTCCTCGATCACCGATTCTGCGGCTCTTCCGTCGTCTGCGCCGATCTGCATGGTGAGACGGTGTGCGAGTACCGGAACAGCCACGGTCTTGAAGTCCTCCGGCACAACGTAGTTTCGTCCCTGCACCAGCGCGTGGCCCTGTACGGCACGTAAAAATGCGAGTGTTCCACGCGGGCTCACACCGCTTGCAATCTTGCTGTTGACTCTCGTCTCCTGTACGATGCGGACGAGATACTGTACCAGTTCCGGATGCAGGTAGACTTCTTTACACGCCTCCTGCAGGGTACGGATTTCTTCTTTTGGGCAGACAGACGACAGCTCGGCGAGCGGCTCCTCGGTCAGGAAACGGGCGATCATCTGCGTCTCTTCCGCCGGGCTTAATGCTTCCATCGAAAGTTTCATTAAAAAACGGTCCATCTGCGCCTCCGGCAGCGGGAAGGTTCCGAGCGTCTCGAGCGGGTTCTGCGTGGCGATGACGAGGAACGGCTCCTCGAGCGGCCGTGTCACACCGTCCACGGTGATCTGGCGCTCAGCCATGCACTCGAGAAGGCTGCTCTGCGTCTTCGGCGTTGCACGGTTGATCTCATCGGCAAGCAGAATGTTGCAGAAGGCAGGGCCTTTCGAGAAGACAAACTCTCCGCTTTTGGCATCAAAATAATTGAGACCGGTGACATCGGACGGCAGTAAGTCCGGTGTGAACTGGATGCGGCCGAACTCTGCCTCGACGGATTTCGCAAGGGATTTCGCCATGACCGTTTTTCCGGTTCCCGGGACATCCTCGAGCAGGATATGACCTTTGGCAACAAGGCAGGTCAGGACAAGCTCGATCGTGCGCTCGTTTCCGATCATGACCTTTGCGATATTTTCTTTTAATTGCTGTAATCCATTGTTTTCCATGTTTTTGCTTCCTCCCGATGTAAATTTGCGTGCTGCGATTCTCCTCGTTTCTTTCTCATGGCTCTGAATCGTTACAAATAGCGGAAAACAGCTCCCCTCGATGCTCTGTTTGTCAACGCGGATATTCGCAATCCGCTTCGCTACTTGCCTGACTCGGTCAAAAAGAACACGATAAAAATATTTTACAGCACATAAATTCAGAACACAAGAAAAAAGAACGATGCTGTGTCTCCTTTTTTGGGGGATCCTTTTCACCATCGTTCTTTTCCTTTTCGTTCCGGCTCTTTTCTTGTCTTACTACAGGTGGCAACCAGGAAGCCTTGCTGCGTTTTTTTCTTTTACACAAAAGACAGCTTCTCAGCTGTTTTCCATCCGCATCTGCCGCAGAATCTTCTTTTCCATCCGCGACACCTGCACCTGCGAAATCCCCAGTTTTCCGGCGATCTGCGCCTGCGTCATGTCCTGAAAATAGCGCATGTAGATGAGCTGCCGCTCCTTCGCGGGCAGTCGTCCCAACAGCTCTTCCAAGAAAATCCGGTTCAGCAGCTTTTCCTGCCCGTTCTCTTTTTCCGGAATGCGGTCCATCAGAGAAATATCGTGGTTTTCCCCCTGATAGATGGTCTTCTGCAGCGATTCCACCTCCGCGCCGGACTCCATCGCCTCCACGATTTCCTCCACGGTAACATCAAGCTCCCCCGCTATCTCCGCCAGCGTCGGATCGCGCCCGTTCTCCCGCTCCAGCCGCTCCCGCACCGCATACGCTTTCCACGCCAGTTCCCGGATCGGGCGGCTCACCTTCACCATCCCCTCCGACCGCAGAAACCGCCGGATCTCCCCCGCAATCATCGGAACCGCATACGTCGAAAAACAGACTTCAAACGAAGGATCAAATTTATCAATCGCCTTCAACAGCCCAATGCTCCCGATCTGGCACAGATCCTCCATCTCCACCCCGCGGTTTGCAAACCGCCTCACCATGCTCCAGACCAGTCCCATATTTTCCTCTGCCAGTGTATCCCTTGCCGCTTTATCCCCTTCGTGTGCCTTTTCGATCAGGGCAAGCGTATGTTCCATGCATTCTGACTCCTATGACTTCCGATCCGGCCCTTACATTTCCGGATGCACACCGATTTTCCGTTTCATCACCACTTCCGTCCCCCATCCCGGATGCGACCTTACTTCCAGCTCATCCATAAACGCCTCCATAAACGAAAACCCCATCCCCGACCGCTCCAGCTCCGGGCAGGTCGTAAACATCGGCTCCATCGCCTTCTCCACATTTTCAATCCCGACGCCGGTATCTTTTACCGTCACCTGAAACACCTTCTCCTCCAGATCCAGCACACACTTCATCTGAATTTTACCTTTTTCCTGCCGATATCCGTGAATCATCGCATTCGTAACCGCCTCCGAAATCGCCGTCTTGACATCCGCCACTTCCTCCACCGTCGGATTCAGCTGCGCCAGAAACGCCGCCGCAGACACCCGCGCAAAACTCTCATTGCAGGGACGGCTCTCAAATTCCAGCGTCATCGTATTCCACCGCATCTTCTCTTCTGTTTTCATCCTTTCTCGCATCATCCCATTCCCCTTTCTGCCCACTCCCCGTCCAAAACCTACTTCCACGTCTTCTCCTCTTCCACCTCAATCACCCGCGTCACCCCCGACATCACCAGAATCCTCCGCATCCGCTCTCCCACATGCACCGCTCTCACCTTCCCGCCAATCAGCTCCATCTCCCGAAACCTTCCCATCACCAGTCCAATCCCCGAACTGTCCATAAACACCGTCTTCCGAAAATCAAACACCACCTCCCTCACATTCCTCTCCACCAAAATCTCCCCCGCCTCCTCCCGAAGCCGGTCAGCCACAAAATGATCCACCTCTTCCGGAAGCCGAATCGTCATCACCGCATCCTTCACCCAAACACGATTATCCATTTCCCATCCTCCCTCTTTCCTGTCATAAAATAAAAAACACAAAAGATTTTTCGCCGTAAAGCGAATTTCATCTTTTGTGTTTTATCTTCTCACTTTTATACTTTTTTGCCCTTCGTCCCACGCACCCTCCGCGTAGTCAGTGGTATCAGCCCGACGAAACAGCGCCGCATCTCCTGCGGCATTCTGACCCGTGGGCGTCCGTCCTCACTATTCCTCCGTCTTCACAGTCCCCCCCAGCGCCTCAATCTGCTGCTCGGCCTTAGTAGCCTTCTGGGTTCCCGGGAACTTATCGATGATCTCCTGGAACACCGAAATCGCATTATCGGTATCCCCACTCAGCCGATACGCATGCGCCAGATAGTTAAGCACCGTATAGTCACTGTCGTTGATATTCTTAGCCTTCGAAAGCTTATCAATCGCCTCAGTGTAATTCGCATCGTCAAATGCATTCACACCCGACTGCGAAAGCTCCTGGAACATAGACGACTGCATGCTCTTGTAAATAGTGTCATACACAGCCTTTGCGTCCACAGAAAGCACCTCCGGGTTGACCTCGGTCAGTGCGTTTGTTGCGTTGCTCGTGTTGCCCTGCTGCTGCGCTTCCACAGCCTTTAAAAGGTTCTCATAGGAAGCCGCCGTATCCTGTGCCGTCTGGATCTGCTGCTGCGCAGAAGCCGTCGTTTCGTTCAGAGAATCCACCTGGCTCTGGAGCTGGTTCAGCTGGGCCTCCTGGCTCGCCATCTTGCCGCTGTATTCCACAACCTTCTCGTCCGCCTGCCGGTTAATTCGCTGCGTATTCGCAGGCCCGATCAGAAACCACACAACCAGTGCGCCAAGCACCAGCCCAATACCGATATTCAGCATCGTTGCCGCTGTAGACGTCTCGCGGAACGTCGGCGGAATAATCACCGTATCCCCGCTTACCACACGCTCACGCTCGTCCTCGCGCTGCTCCTCCGTGCGCTCCCTGCGGCCGAACCGCCGCGGCTCCAGCGACGTCTGCGTACCCGTCTGGAAATCAACCTCCTTCAGGAAACGAAGCGTCGTCGAGTTCGTCTTGTCAATTTTCGCCGCCTTTTTCAGAATCTTCCGCGCTTTCTCATACTCACCTTTGTGAATATAAATCAGCGCCAGCAGATGATATCCCTTGATCAGCTTCGGATTCTGGTTCAGAATCTTGCGCAGCTGGATCGCAGCCACATCCTCATTGTTCTCGCGGCAGCATTTCAGCGCACTGTTGTATTTCTTGATCGTCTGATTGATCATATCCAGCTTCGCCTGCTCCGCCTGCAGCGTCGCAATATACTCCGTCGCCACATTATTCTCCGGCATAATATTCTTGCTGATGATCCACTCACTTAACGCCGCAACCGCTTCACCCGTCTCAAAATAGACAAGGCCTAACAAGTTCCGCGCATGGATATTGTATTTGTTAAACTTCAGGCTCCGCCGCAGCATATCAATCGCTCCGGAAAGATCCCGGATCTCTGCCTTGTCGAGGCCCAGATTGTAGTACATATTCGAAAGAGAAAAACATTTTCTCTGTACTCTCAGGTTAAAACCACAGTTGGGACAGATCTCCATTCCGACGTCCACAACCGATTTACAATTCATACAGTTCATTCCGGCACCTTACTCTTCCTTTTCCGCTTCTGTCTCGTTTTCCTGTTCCGGCTTGTCGTTTTTCATCATTTCTTTCAAAATGTCGATCACATCCGTCAGATCACGGCTGTAAATCGCATCCTCCACCTCGTCCACATCGAGACACGGTTTAAACTTCTTCAGTTCTTCTTCGTAATTTAACATAAACAAAAAATTCCTTCCTGTATTCGCTAACCATTCCGCTTTGCAAGATATGCTTTCAGTTCGCCCGCCAGATACAGAGAACCCACGCAGAACAGCATGCCGCTGCCCTTCTTTTCCAGTGCCTTCTCATACGCTGCCCCGATCTCCGATTCCGCGCAGACATCCGTGCATCCTGCTTTTCTGAAGTCCTCTGCAAGCACTTCCGCCGGTACGACGCGGCTTCCGTCGATCTGCGTTGCAACAACATGGGACGGATGGATGCCCTCGCAGATTTCACCGATCATCTCATGATAGTGCTTGTCTGCAACTGCCGTGAACAGAATCGTGATCTCGTTTTCTTTCGCAAAATAGCCTGCCGTGCTGACAAACTGTGCAATGCCGTCCTCGTTGTGCGCGCCGTCGATGATGACGCCCGGCGCAGCCATTTCCATACGGCACGGCCATTTGATCTTCGAAAGACCTTCCGCAAGCACGTTCTTAGGAATGTCGTGCACGTCCTGCAGAATATGCATCGTGTAAAACGCAAGGCTTGCATTCATCATCTGATATTTTGCCACGTACGGAATCGCAAGCTCTGCTTTTTCGCCGCCCAGGTATGCAAAGGTAAAGGTGATGCCCTCGCGGCTCTGTGTTTTCATCTCATAGAACGACGGCTCCATCGGCCATGCCGGGCTTCCCATCTCTTTCGCCTTTGCGGCAATGACAGACGCCGGACCTGGCTGGCTGGCGTCGTAAATCACCGGGACACCGGCTTTGATGATGCCGGCTTTCTCTCCCGCAATCGCCTCGAGGGTGTCGCCGAGATACTCGGTGTGGTCGCGGCTGATGGACGTGATGATGCATGCCAGCGGCTTTTCGACCACATTTGTCGCATCCAGCCGTCCGCCAAGGCCGGTCTCCATGACCAGGTATTCCACGCCGGCTTCTTTGAAAATCAGCATTCCCATCAGGAACAGCGTCTCAAAATAGCTCGGATGGCCTTCGCCCTCCGCCTCGTATTCTTTGGCTGCTTTTTCCACTTTGAGAAATGCGTCGAGAAACTGCTCATCCGACACATCTTCCCCGTTGATCTGGAACCGCTCGTTGATGCGTACAAGGTGCGGGGAGGTAAAAAGTCCTGTCTTTTTGCCGCCTGCAAGCAGCATCGCATTCAAGTACGCGCAGACGCTTCCCTTTCCGTTCGTGCCCGCCACATGGATAATTTTGATCCCTTCCTGCGGATTCCCAAGGCGCGAAAGAAGCTCCCTCGTATGTTCCGGCGGATGCTTCACCGTAAATTTCGGTATTGTTTCGATATAATCAACTGCTTCTGTATAATTCACCTTATTTCACCATTCTTCAGTATTTTAGGGCTGCTTTCAAACCCTAGTACATCGTTTCGTAAATAACTATACCAATCACGCAGGATGCAGATTCGAGTGTGCAGGTATAAAAATGTAGGCGTAGCGGGCTACGCCGAGGCTTTTATGCCTGTGCAATCGGATTTGCAGACAAGTGAGTGGTATAGTTATTTCGAAAACGATGTACTAGTATCATTATAATCGAGTGACCGGATATGTCCATAGCAATTTTCAAAATTTTGTCCCGACTTTTCGACTTTCCCCGTAAAAAGATACAGTGGGACGTCAAAATCCGCCCCACTGTATGATCTTTCGGACACTCTTTTTAATTCTGCAGACCGCCGTCTTCGGCCGGTTTATCGCTGTTTTCTGTTTTTGACGGCTCAATCTTGTCGCCTTCGCCCTCCGGCGCACCGGACGGCGCTGCCGTCAGTTCATCCTGCGGCGCAGTGCTCGTATTGGCATTTTCCTGCGTCACATCTGTTTTCGTGCTGTCCGGGTTCGGTGTCGGCGTCGGTGTAGATACCGTTTTTGGCTCTTCATACATCATCGGCTCTGTCCTTGTCAGCACCTTCTTCGTCGAGCTGTTGCTCTGCTGCGCGATTGTAATCTGATCACCGTCTTCCAGGGTCAGACTATGCACCATCAGAATCGACGGGCTGACATAAACGGTATCCTGTATCTCCTCGTTGACTTCCACGCGGCTCGATGCCGTAAAGTTTTCTCCGTAAAAATACCAGGTATCTTCTCCGGATTTTTCGATTCGTTCCAGTGTTACCGGCAGAGCACCCATCTGCAGCTTCACACGCTCATACGGTGTCTCTCCGTCTTCTCCGTAAACGTACCGTTTTCCATACAGCATATCATACTGCAGCACCTCGAGATCCACCTGATAATTCTTCGTATTCCGTCTCGTCTGATGATACCGGAAAATGGTTCCGTCATGAATTCCCACACGGTTCATAACCTCTGCTGCAATCTGGTAGGAAGCAATGTTTTCCTGTTTCCTTTTCAGTCCCATGTTATCCCAGATCACGTATTCGGTCTGATACAGATAGCGGTTCTCCAGATCTTCTACTTTCAGTCCCATCGTTGGCAGATGGTCCCCGTACATCACAAGTACCACCGGCTCCGGATAATCCGCAAGCTTTGTCGTCAGCTCTTTGACAAATATGTCCATCTCATGAATCTGATTTACATAATATTCCCAGGAGTAATTATTTTTTTCCCGGTCTTCCGCGCCTGTCACTGTAATCTCCGGATCGTCAAGCACCGGCTCTGTCGGATAATCACCGTGGCCCTGTACCGAAATCGTATAGATATAATCCGGTTCGTCTGTCGCATCGAGCGTTTTTATGATCTCTTTTGTCAGAATATGGTCTTTTACCCATCCTGTCGCCGTCACATCCGAGATATCCGGCATATATTCCTCCGAGGTAAAGGTATCAAAACCAAGACGTGAGAACACACTTCTTCTGGAATAGAAGTTTGCTTCATTGTTGTGGATCGCATGGGTCGCATAGCCAAGATTCTTTAAAACATACGGCGCACTCTCACACGTCTCCTCTGAAAGCACCGATTTGTACGGATACTCACCCGCTCCGAAATACCGGAGGCTCATGCCGGAAATAGTTTCAAACTCTGTGTTTGCTGTTCCGGCTCCCACCACCGGCACGCGGAGATAACCGGAAGAATAATCCTTCATCAGCTGCCGGTAATACGGGATCGGGTCCTCGGAAATGTTGAGGAAATTAACCAGCTCCGGATCGAAAAAGGACTCCAGCTGCAAAAAGATAATATTCGGTTTTACCGTATCATCCTCTTTTTGTTCGCCTTCACTCGTCTCAATCTGTTTCACGAGCTGTTCGGAATAGCCGTTCGGCTCTGAAATTCCCGTATCAAACAGGGTGACTGCCAGACAGTACGGATAGCCGTAATCCTGGTAGGCAAATGCGATGTTGACGAAATAGCTGGAAAGCACACGCTTTGCAAGCGCCAGATTCGTTGCTCCCGTAAAGAGTACAATCACCAGAGCAATCAGCGGCACATTCAGATACCAGCGGATTTTCCCCTGAAATTTCGGTCCTTTGATCCAGACCCATACAAAAAATGCCAATAATGCCACAAGAGCTGCCGCGACGAGGATCATGGTACCTTTCGACAAATACTTCGTCACGACCTTGGCACCATCGCTTAAGTTCCGCAAATCCGGCCCGGTAAACGGTGTGACGCGGTTCGCCAGAATCACACCGTTGATGATACCGAGCAGCAGCCAGAAACAGCTCATGATGAGCCGTACCAGCACACGTCTGCGGAACAGATAAACTACCATAAAAGTAGTGAAGATCAAAAATGCATTGTACAAAAAGACCCATGGGCTTTCCACCATGTAGCTCCATGCAGATGCCAGCGAATGGCGGGAAAATGCTTCAATCACCAGATACAGAATACAGCATCCCAGGGCCTGCAGCGGCAAAGAGAGCCAGTTGCAGACTTTCACTACGGTTTCCTTGTTTCCATGCAGTTTTTTTCCTTTTTTCATTTATTTTTTCAGCTGCTCCAATCTTGTCTGAACCTGCTCCATCATCTGCTGATAGTTCGCCAGTTTTTCTTTCTCTGCCTGAACCTTTGCCTCCGGAGCTTTGTTAATAAAGTTCGGGTTGCCAAGCATGCCGTTGGAACGTGCGATCTCTTTTGTCAGACGCTCTTCCTCTTTCGTAAGGCGGGCGATCTCTTTTTCCAGGTCAACCAGCTCGGCAAACGGAATGTAGATCGTTGCCTGCGGGATCACTGCGGATACCGCATCGTCTGCGATGCCGGCTTTGTCTGCCTGTACGTGAACTTCGCTTGCTCCTGCCAGAGTTCCGAAGAATACAGCACCATTTTTGAAGGTTTCCTGTACAGCAGCATCTTCGGTTACAACGAATACGCTTGCTTTCTTTGACGGCGGTACATTCATGCTGGTGCGTACACCACGGATGCTTCTTACGGCCTCTTTCATCATCTCAACAGCTGCCTCATCCTCTGCGTATGCAAAGTCTTCGGTCTCTTTCGGCCATGCAGCGATCATGATGGAATCCTCTTCCGGATTCAGCGTGCAGTAGATTTCCTCTGTGATGAACGGCATGAACGGATGCAGCAGTTTCAGTGCATTACCAAGAACGGTTTTTAAGGTCCACAGTGCAGCGCCCTTCGTCTCGTCGGTCTCGCTGTACAGACGCGGTTTTACCATCTCGATGTACCAGTCGCAGAATTCCTCCCAGATAAAGTCGTAAACCTTCTGTACGGCGATACCGAGCTCGTAGCGGTCCATGTTGTCCGTTACTTCGGTTGCCAGGGTATTGACTTTGGAGAGAATCCATTTGTCTGCCAGTGTCAGTTTGTCTTTTGGCATCTTGGACGGAACCTCTGCTTTTTCCAGGTTCATCATGATGAAACGGGAAGCGTTCCATACTTTGTTTGCGAAGTTACGGCTGGCTTCTACACGCTCCCAGTAGAAACGCATATCGTTTCCAGGTGCATTTCCGGTCATCAGAGTCAGACGGAGCGCATCTGCGCCGTATTTATCGATGACTTCCAGCGGATCGATACCGTTTCCAAGAGATTTACTCATCTTGCGTCCCTGGGAATCGCGAACGAGTCCGTGAATCAGTACGTGGTGGAACGGAACCTGTTTGGTCTGCTCCAGTGCGGAGAATACCATACGGATAACCCAGAAGAAAATGATGTCGTATCCGGTTACGAGTATGTCAGTCGGATAGAAGTAATCAAATTCCGGTGTTTTCTCCGGCCATCCTAAAGTGGAGAACGGCCACAGAGCGGAGCTGAACCAGGTATCCAGGGTATCCGGGTCCTGGGTGAGATGGGTGCTGCCGCATTTCGGGCATTTTTCCGGCATTCCGCCTCTTACAACCGTGATCTCGCCACAGTCATCACAGGTATAGGCCGGGATACGATGACCCCACCAGAGCTGACGGGAAATACACCAGTCGTGGATATTGTTCAGCCAGTTCTGATAAATCTTGCTGAAACGGTCCGGGATGAAGTTTACTTCCCCGTTCTTCTCTGCTTCGCTGGCAGCGGCAGCCATATCCGCCATTTTTACAAACCACTGTGGTTTGATCATCGGCTCTACGGTTGTCTTACATCTGTCGTGGGTTCCTACGTTGTGAACATGATCCACTACTTTTACAAGAAGGCCAAGCTTCTCGAGATCCTCTACCATGGCTTTTCTTGCCTCGTAGCGGTCCATGCCGGCGTATTTGCCGCACTTGTTGTTCATGGTTCCGTCATCGTTTAAGATGTTGATCTCTTCGAGGTTGTGGCGTTTTCCTACCTCAAAATCGTTCGGGTCGTGTGCCGGTGTAATTTTAACGCATCCGGTTCCGAACTCTTTGTCTACGTAAGCATCTGCGATAACCGGGATTTCACGGTCGGTCAGCGGCAGTTTCAGCATTTTTCCTACAATATCAGTGTATCTTTCATCCTCCGGATTGACAGCTACGGCAGTATCACCGAGCAGAGTCTCCGGACGGGTCGTTGCGATTTCTACGAAGCGGCCTTCTTCTCCAACTACCGGGTAGTTGATGTGCCAGAAGTGGCCTGCCTGCTCCTGATATTCAACCTCTGCATCGGAGATGGAAGTCTGGCATACCGGGCACCAGTTGATGATGCGGCTTCCTTTGTAGATCCATCCTTTTTCATACAGACGGCAGAATACTTCTTCTACGGCTTTGGAGCATCCCTCGTCCATGGTAAAGCGTTCTCTCTCCCAGTCTGCGGAGGAGCCGATCTTTCTTAACTGGCTGTTGATGCGTCCGCCGTACTCTTTTTTCCACTCCCAGCAATGCTCCAGGAATTTTTCGCGTCCGATTTCATCTTTGTCGATGCCCTGCTCTTTGAGCATATTGGTAACCTTTACCTCCGTTGCGATCGCCGCATGGTCGGTACCCGGCTGCCAGAGGACTTCATATCCCTCCATCCGTTTGAAACGGCAGAGAATATCCTGCATGGTATTGTCAAGTGCATGGCCCATGTGAAGCTGTCCGGTTACGTTCGGTGGCGGCATCATAATGGTAAACGGTTTTTTGTTCGGGTTTACAGTGGCGTGGAAATATCCTTTATCCAGCCATTTCTGATACAGTCTGTCCTCGAGTCCTTTCGGATCGTAGGTCTTTGCGAGTTCTTTGCTCATGAGATCCTCCTTTTATGTTTGGTGTATTGTGGTATTTATTCCCGCAGAGGCTTGTCTTAAATCAAAAACGCCCTTCACATACACATAACATGCATGCAAAGGGCGAAAATTCCGCGGTACCACCTTAATTTGTATCTCGTTTCGGAGTCTGTAACGTGACTCATGCGTGAGAACCTAATCATCACATCTTCTGTGCTTTTCAGCTCTCCGGTTCAGAAGCTACCTTCCATGACCACCTTCCCGGACAGCCTTTCAGCCGGTGAACCATCCTCTCTTTTGGGGCCTGCCATGTACTCCTCTTCCTCATAACCTTTTCTTTTTCTGTTGGAATAGAAACTGCATTTATCATAATCGCGTTTTTTTATTTTGTCAAGCCGCCGCGGGCAAAAACCTTTCTTCTTATGGAAGTTTTAAGATTTCACACGCTTATTTTCGGTGAATCCGCGATGCACAGTACTGCATTTCTGCGCGGCCGTACGACGCGTAGCGGACCTGTTCTTTCGAAAACGGCTTCGCATTGCTTGGCCGTCCCAGGTTTTCGCCGTGGATCACCTGATCCACAAGGTCGATGAGATCTGCGAGAACGCCGAGGCTGAGCGGATTGTAAACCGGATGCGCCGTCGATTCAAACACCTGCGTGTGATGACCGCCGAAGAATTTCATGCGGCCGCCCCTCTTCACAAGCCATGCCATCAGTCCGACCAGCCCGTCGTAATACTCTTCCAGGCTCGTTCCGCCCGGCACCTGCATCCAGACACCGCAGCCGCTTCCGATCGCATCTCCGGTAAACAGGTAATTCTGTTTCGTTTCCAGCACAACGACGCTGCCCGGCGTATGGCCCGGAGCCTGACAGATGGTAAGTTCTGTGCCGCCAAGCGAAATGACCGAATCCGTACGGATGTCATGAATCTCCTCCCACGGTTTTAATTTTCCCGCTGTCAGTACGCTGAGCGTCTCCGGGTCCATCTTCTTTTCGTCGTGGCACATGTAAACCTCGTCGAACTCATCGATATGATACATGTGATCCGGGTGCGCATGCGTGATGACTAAAAGCAGCGGCTTGTCCGTCAGCTCCCGGATCACCGGCAGAATCTTCGCGCTGACTGTGATGCCGGTATCAATCACAGCCGCTTTTTCTTCTCCCTCCACCACGTAGAACGACGAATTTCCCGCGTCCAAAATACAGTAAATCTTTTCCCCAATTTCTGTTACCTGAAAACCTTCCATGATGTAAAACCTCCCTTGTTATTGAAACAGATTCCACAGTGTGGTGAACACAAGTCCCCCAACCAGAATCACCACCCATAGAATTGCGGTAATTCTGGCTTTTAAGGAATGAGACTGCGTGCGGAGCGCCTCCGGGAACTCTCCTTTTTTCTCCCACTCGCCAATCCGTTTTTTGGCTTCTTCTGTGTATTCCTCCGGCACATAAATGGCTCTTCCCTGGTACGACATTCCCATCGAAATCTGCAGAAATTCACCGGCTCCCTCGCTTTTTCCATAAGCCGGAATCCGGCTCCGCTGCAGAAGTTTTACGACCTTGTTCATCGTTGCTTCATCATCTGTCCGATACACCTTCCGATATTCCATATCTTTCCCTCCTGTGCTTTGTGCCTTAGATCCACCTTCCGCTATTTTATGCTATTTTCTTTTTTTCTCTCAGCATCATCACCCACGCAATCCGTAATCGAAGTTGATTGTGAGCAACATCGTAATCTGGCCAAGTGAAATATGATATCAATGTCCTGCGTTCTCTTCCCCGATGATAATCGAAAGCAGCGTATGATCCAGCATAATCGTGCGGTTCCACGGATTCAGAATCACGCCGCTGATCTCTTTTGTCTCAGATGCCATGCGGATCAGCTGCTCCAGGCTCACGAGAAACGTGGATTTCACGCTGCCGGCGCCCTTTAATTCCTCATCAAAGCTCGTAAACGCGGCCCACCAGACTTTTTCGTCCGCACTTTTTACCGTTCCAATCCGGATCTGATCGTCGCCGGATGGCGGTTCCACGGAAAGAATCGCCTGTCCGCCCTCTTTCATTCTGCGGCGGATCACCGTCAGCACGTGTGCCAGCAGTTCCGGCGTCGGCTCCTTTTGCAATTCCAGAATTGCTTTCTCTATCTTTTCATTCCCCTGTAGACCTTCGTCTTTTGGAGTATCTGTTTCTTTTGCCATTGCTCTTGTCCTTTCTTTTTCGCTTTTCCCACACAGAATCTGTGTACCATCATCCCCGGCAGCTTCGTCACTTCCGATGACATTTACTCCGCACCTACCCAGATGCCATCCTTCCCGCAGAATCTGTGCTCTTTTGATAAATCCAAAACGTTTTCCATCCGCTTTAAGATCTGATCGTACTTTCCTTCCCGCATCAGTTCCAGCGTCACCTGATCCGTTCCGATCTGCAGATGGCGGAAGCCGCGTTTTCCTTCCTCCGTCCACGGCAGAGTCAGCTCCATTTCAAAGCCGCCGCTGCTTCCGTACAGCTCACCCGGCTGTTCGTCCGCAAACAGCTCGAAAAGCGGCTGATAATATGCTTTGAAATAATTCTCCTCCGGAAACCAAAGTGTCCCGTCCCCGGTCCGCTCCGGCTCTTTTACAACGGCATTCAGATAGCCTCTCTCGTAATACGTCATGCACGCCGCACTCTTCGCCAGAGGATTTTCATTGATCTTCTCGATCTCCGACGCCGCCCGGCATCCGTTTCCAAAGGCCGCCTGGCTGTTCTCGCTCCTGCCGACCGGCTCCCAGACGCTCCATGCGTTCTGCTTTCCGTATCCGATCAGATCCTGGCGGTATGCACCGTTGTATTTTACAAATTTTTTCTCCCCCGGCTGCTCGATCAGGTTCAGCGGTACCATACAGTCAATTCCGTACAGCTTCTGCGCAATCAGCCGCGTGTAGATGATGCCGAGATAATGACAGATTGCACTGCGCTCCGCCGTGTCGAGATACATAATCTGCTCCGCTTTTGCCAGCTGGTCGCCGCGTGTTTCGAGCACACTCTCCACCATCGCAATCCGTGACTGCAGCTCCGCCTTCCGTTTTCCGCGGTAGCGCGCCGACAGACGGCCGTACGGCATCGTGCTTGCAAGAACCGCGTGCAGCAGCTCCAGATTCGTGTATTCGATCATAATATCTTTCTTATTTAAACCGAGCTCTGCGTCGGTATCGACTTCCGTCACATTGATGATATATGTTTTTTCTTCGGTCAGTATCATTTGTTTTGCCTCTCTTTTTCAGTACTCTCTTCCATGCTCCTTCAGCCAGCTCTGCCACACTTTGTAATCGGGCATCTGCTGTTCCACCACCGCGTAAAACCGCGCGGAATGGTTCATCTCTTTCCGGTGCGCCAGCTCGTGGATAACGACGTAATCCATCACGCGCTCCGGCATCAGCACCAGTTTCCAGTTGTAGTTCAGGTTTCCGGCGCTGCTGCAGCTGCCCCAGCGGGTTTTCTGCTCACGAATTGTGATTCTGCCATACGTTACACCCATCTCTTTTGCAAAATGTGCCGTCTTTTCCGCCAGCATCTGCGCCGCACGTTTAACCGACGCTTTTCGTTCTGCTTCCGTCAGACGGTTCGCTGCTTTCTGCTCTGCGGCCGCCAACGCTTTTTCCCGGTGTGTGCGAATCCAATCCTGTTTTTCTTTTAAGAATGCTTCGATTTTGTATTTTGCCATCCGTTTCGGTGCGCGCACCACCACGCTTCCATCCGCTTTGACCTGGACGGCGAGCGTTTTGCGGGCGGAATACACGATCTCATAGGGAATCTGTTTTAAAATCCGTTCTGCGCTGTCTTTCTGTTCCATTTATTTTTCCTCAAAAGCTGTCTGTTTTACCATTTTTTTGCCTGTTTTTTATTATACCTTTTTCCCGGCGGAAACGCAATCGGATTGCTCACAGAAAAAACGCGAGCAGAATCACCGTTTTTCTTCCGGCAATTCTGCTCGCATTTTTCTTTCTCTTATTTCAGCTCAATTTTTTTCTGCTTTCTTCGGATGCACAGCCTCACAAATAAAATCGCCGCCTGCACACAGAGAATCATCACCAAAATTCCAATCATGGACAGCGCTGTTGCCCCCAGTCTGATCAGTTTTCCCATTCTTTTTTCCTCTCTTTTCTTTCTATCGTGCCAGAACCGGATCGGCTGCCGCATCCCACAGCAGGCTGTCCGTCTCACTTGGTTCCAGGTATCCATATTTTACCATTGCCGCCAGCACCTGCTTTTCCCGCTGCAGTGCCAGATCCGCGTGGCGCGACGGTGCGTAGGCGGACGGTGCATTCGGGATTCCGGCGAGGAGAACGGCTTCGCTGTCGGTCAGCTCCTGCGGTTCTTTCCCGAAGTAGCCAAGCGATGCTTCTTTCAGTCCATAGTAGCCATCCCCGAAATAGATGGTATTGATGTACAATTCCAGAATTTCTTCTTTCGAGAGCTGCCGTTCCACATAGAGTGCCGTCCACGCCTCTGCCGCTTTCCTGGCAAGTGTCTTATTCTGATCGTAATACATGTTTTTTACCAGCTGCTGTGTGATGGTACTGCCTCCCTGCTCCAGTTTCATCACGCGGATATCATGTACAACGGCCCGCGCCATGCTGATCCAGTCTATCCCGTGATGTGTGTAATACCGGTGATCCTCAACAGCAAGCACCGCTTTTTTGTACAGATCCGGCACCTGTTCAAGAGAAGCCCACTGTGCTCCGCTTCTGGCTTCCTCTACTGCCTGCGCGAGCGGCTTTTCCTTCACTGCCTTCTGATAGGAAACATATCCCTGGATTGCCCAGAACATTCCGGCCGTCAGCAGGATCAGGCAGAAAAATGCCAGAAAACCTCCGACCATTTTTCCCGCTGTTCCCCGGTGTTTTCGTGTTCTTTTTCTCATGGTTTCAAACCCCTTTGTTGTTCTTTCCTGCTTTCTATCCTACCATATCTCCCTTAACGCCTTCTTGCCTCTTTCTTAGGAATTCATTAAAATTGTGAAACTGTATGAAATGCATTTTGCACGTTTTTTCAAATAATCGCTGCTGCTGCGGAATACTTTAACCGAATCATGCAAGTAGCGAAGCGGATTGCGAATATCCGCTTGACAAAACAGAAAAAGACAGACACCTGGCAGATTGTCAGGATGCCTGTCTCTTGTTTTTATCTTTTGGTTTTTCAGAAACGCCCTGTGATTATGCTGCGGTTCCGTAGTTCATTACATGAGCTGCTGACAGTGCTTTTCGAACAGCCACACCGAGAATTTCAGCTACTACAACGGAAATCACATCTTTTACGATGTACGGAACGGAAACTGCCAGGAAGGAAG
Source organism: Blautia sp. AM42-2 (assembly GCF_003480245.1). NCBI lineage: Bacteria > Bacillati > Bacillota > Clostridia > Lachnospirales > Lachnospiraceae > Blautia > Blautia sp. AM42-2. The sequence continues at coordinate 102,503 of NZ_QUIM01000006.1, read as the reverse complement.
CCGGGATCGTGTTTCCTGTTACAATAGAAAACTGTACCACACCGAATGCGTGACATACCGCAAGACCTGCGATTCCAAGAACGAATGGTTTGCCCGGGAAGCCTTTTTTAATTCCGGCACCGCAGAGCATTGCCATCGGAATAAATCCGAAAATAAAGCCGCCGGCCGGTCCGAGAAGAGCGCCGAAGCCACCGCTCATGCCGGCATAAACCGGAACGCCGATCGCGCCGAGGATCAGATAAAGAGCGGACGATGCACCTCCCAATTTCCAGCCAAGCACGTAGCCGCAAAATGCCATTGCAAAGGTCTGCAGCGTCACCGGAACGCCGGTCGGAAGCGGAATCGTCACAATGGACAGTACCGCAAGCACTGCCGTCATCATGCCGGTCAGTACAATCTGTTTTGTTGTAAGTTTTGATTTTTTCATGAATGTAAGTCCTCCTCGCAGGTTCTTGTATCCAATTCTTTCTGCTTTTGAATTGTTAACCTCGTTTCAATATAGGTTAATATTTCATTTTTGTCAATCCCTTTTTTAAAAATGCAGAGAGTTCTGCTACGATTCTGTTACACTTCCTGAAAATAGCGGTCACCCTCTTGTTTTCTGTTTTCTTTCTATGGTATACTATATAGTCTCGGAGTTTTTCCGGGAATGTTCACCCGATACAAACGATGAACTTTTACCTCATTTGAAAGGAGATACCCTCTATGAAATCTTCCGAAAATCCTCTCGGCTCGGAACCGGTCAGCACTCTTTTGCGGCGTTTTGCGGTTCCGAGCGTCATCGCGATGCTCGTCAGCGCCCTCTATAACATGGTAGACCAGCTCTTTATCGGTCACAGCATCGGCGTGCTCGGAAACGCAGCGACCAACGTAGCGTTCCCACTCAGCATGGTCTGCACATCCATCGGTCTGCTCTGCGGCATCGGCGGTGCTGCAAACTTCAATCTCTGCATGGGCAGACGAGAGCCGGAGCACGCGAAATCTTATGTTGGAAGTGCCATCTCCATGCTGGCAATCCTCGGTGTGATCCTCTGCGTTGCCGTTCAGCTTTTTCTGCGCCCGATGATGCTTCTCTTTGGTGCAACGCCGGATGTCATTGATTATGCCTGTACTTACACCAGAATTACCTCCATCGGATTCCCGTTTCTGATCGTCACAATCGGCGGCTCCAACCTGATCCGCGCGGATGGCAGCCCGAAATTTTCTATGCTGTGTAACCTGGTCGGCGCAATCGTCAACACGATTCTCGACCCGCTGTTCATCTTCGTTTTCCACATGGGCATGGCAGGTGCAGCGCTCGCCACAATCACCGGACAGATTTTATCGTTCGCGCTCGTTGTCTTCTATCTGCGCGGTTTTAAAACGCTGCCGCTTTCTCTTTCCGATCTGAAGCCGAAAATAGCCTGCTGGGCACGGATCGCTGCGCTTGGTGCAACTCCGGCATTCAATCAGGTGGCAATGATGGTTGTTCAGATCGTTATGAACAACACACTGACCTACTACGGCTCCAATTCCGTCTATGGAAGCGACATTCCGCTTGCATGCGCCGGCATTATTTCAAAGGTGAATATGCTGTTCTTCTCCTTTGTCATCGGCATTTCCCAGGGACTTCAGCCGATTGTCAGCTTCAACTTCGGTGCGCAGAAATATGACCGCGTGAAGGACGCCTATAAAAAAGCAGTTTTTGCGGCGACTGCCATTTCCATCGTCGCCTTCCTCTGCTTCCAGCTCTTTCCGCGCCAGATTATCGGCATTTTTGGTTCCGGTTCAGAAGAGTACCTGCATTTTGCAGAGCGGTACTTCCGCATTTTCCTGTTTTTCACATTCCTGAACGGTATCCAGCCGGTCAGCTCAAACTTCTTTACCTCCATCGGAGCGCCGAAGAAGGGCATTTTTCTTTCGCTGACGAGACAGATTATTTTCCTGCTTCCGCTGCTGCTGATTTTTCCGTATCTCTTCGGCATTGACGGCGTGATGTACACTGCACCGATTGCAGACCTTGCAGCCGCATCAGTCAGCATCGTTATGATCGTGCGGGAATTTAAGATTATGGCAGAGCTACAGAAGGCTGCCGCCTGAAAACAGTTTTTTTCCTGTAGTTTCCGCTCGTTTTTACTGCACTGCGGTCGCCAGAGTCTTGCTGCAGATCATTGCCGTGTAAACAGGAAAGAATCCTGTCCGGAAAGTAAAAAATCGTATGCTGTTGCTTTTTCCACAACAGCATACGATTTTTTTATGCGTTATACACACTTTTCTTTATTTATTCACATGCATCCACATCAGTCCATGCGAAGAATCATGGTCAGGATTCGTTTTGCACAAAGAGCGATTTCGTCGCGGGTGATGTATCCCTTCTCAAATGCCTCCTGTACGCGCTCCTCGTATCCGTTTGCCATCTTGATATCATTTCCGGCTTTTGTCTCGCGGTAATGCTCGCCGTGTGTCCACCAGTCGGTCGTTACCATTCCCTTAAAGTCCCACTCACCGCGCAGAATACCGGTCAAAAGATCCTTGTTCTCAGATGCCTGAACGCCGTTGATCAGGTTGTAGGACGACATGATTGTGTATGGATCTGCCTCTTTTACGATGATCTCGAAGGCTTTCAGGTAAATCTCACGCAGCGCACGCTCAGAAACGCGGGAATCGCTGTCTTTTCGGTTTGTTTCTTTGTTGTTGCAGCAGAAGTGTTTCACACTTGCCCCGATATGCTCGGACTGCATACCGCGTACCATTGCCGCACCGGATTTTCCGGCCACAAGCGGATCCTCGGAATAATACTCGAAGTTTCTTCCGCAGAGCGGGCTTCTGTGAATGTTGACAGCCGGGGTCAGCCAGATGCCGATATTGTTTTCTTTGACTTCCTCTCCGCCGGCTTTACCGATCTCTTCGATCAGCTCCGGATCCCAGGTGCAGGCAAGCAATGTTGCACACGGCCATGCGGTCGTGTTGACGCCACACTGCGGCTGAATGCGAAGGCCTGCCGGTCCGTCTGCGGTCATGATATTCGGGATGCCGTACTCAGGCAGATTTCCCATGCCAAACGTATTGGCAACTCCTGTGTTCGGCTGACCGCCGAGCAGATGAATAAGTGCTTCTGTCGGAAGCTTATCTACAAACTCGTCGAGCGTTTCTTTTCCTTCGACCACATTCATCAGGTTCGGATTCGTCTTTGCTGCCTCCATAAGCTCGCCAAAGCTCTTTCTCTCCTGTGCTTTGACTGCCGGGAGGAAACCTTCCAGAGTCAGCTTATCCTGACGCTCCAGTCCTTCTTCCTCGACAGGGCCGTTATCGGTCGGAAGCGCTTCGTAGGTTCCGTCCGCAAGGAGACGTTTTTCCAGCTTATGCGGAGCGGCAAGGCTGGTGTACTGTGCAGTCACTTTTGCCTTTGCCAGATCGTAGGTGAAGTCCAGTTTCTTCGCATCTCTTACATTGTTTCCAACGTAGAAGACGTAGCTTCCTGCCTCAAGAACATAGGCAGATTTTGCAACCTTTCCAAGGTCATCAAAAGATGCCATATCTTCCACTGTAAAGGAAAGAACGACTCTCTGTGTCTCGCCTGGCTGCAGCAGTCTTGTTTTCCGGTAAGCGCCGAGCTCTTTGACCGGTTTGCCAAGCTTGCCCTGCGGTGCGCCATAGTAGAGCTGTACAACTTCTTTTCCGGCACGTTTTCCAGTGTTGGTAACAGATGCTTTTACAACAATCTTTCCATCCTTCTCTTCTGCACCCAGAACTTCTGTCTCAAAGCTGGTGTAGGAAAGGCCGAAGCCGAACGGATAATTGACCTTCTCCGCTGCGCCAGGAATCGTCTCGAAATAACGGTAGCCAACGTAGATATCCTCGTTGTAATCCACGTAATAAACGGATTTATGGAAGTTCTCGGTGGATGGATAATCCTCGAGGGTTGCTGCGTAGGTATCAACCAGTTTACCGGATGGATTGACGTCGCCTGTTACAACGTCCGCTGCCGCGAGGCCGCCTTCCATGCCGCCCTGCCATGCCATCAGCACCGCCGGAACCTCTTTGCAGTCTTTGAACCAGCTGGTATCAACCATACCGCCGACATTCATGACAACGATGACATTTTTAAAGTTTGCTTTTACTTTTTCTACCATGGCTGCTTCGCCGTTTGTCAGGTAGAAGTCGCCGTTTTCGAAGATGCTGGCGCTCAGCTCGATCTGTTTTTTCTCATCCTCAAACAGCTCATAGCCTTCATCGTTGATCTGGCATTTGCGGTCCCAGCCCTCGCCGGAGAAACGGCAGATGGTGATGATTGCGGTATCGGTATATGCTTTCGCTTTTGTTACCAGCTCATCCGGTACTTCCGGCTCTCTTGTCATGCCCGGTACAGCACCTGCCTCATACTGTTCTTTTACATTTTTCTCATAGAATTCCGGCAGCTCATGGAACAGGGAAACCTCCCCTTTAGCTTCCTTGATCTTCATGCCTTCGTAGAAGTTGCGGATATACTCGACCGTAACGTCACCGCTTCCGCCGCCGCCTTTTACGTAATCAATCGTTCCTTTTCCGAATAAGGCTACCTTTGTGCCTTTTGCGAGCGGCAGTGTGTCGTTCTCGTTTTTTACCAGAACCATACCCTCGCCTGCTGCTTTTCTGGAAAGTGCGATATGTTCAGCACTTCCTGTTACCCTTTTTCCGTCTTTTCCCAGCGGCAGAACCGGCTGGTAAAGACTTCTCTGCCATTTACCCATTTTAAGCTTACCTCCTGTATTTTCCGGTGCGCAGATCGCTTTCCGAACGCGCCCCATTCTGTCTTTATGATACGAAGTTTTGGAGTGGATGTCAATTGATTTTTCAGCATTTTATCCTGTTTTTCGTTTCTTTTTCTTTTGATTTTATTCTATTTTGCCAATTTTTCAGGCATCCGTTGTTTCTTTCCTTTCTCTCAATATCTTGATCCGCAGGTGGATGCTCCCTCTGCGTCTCCCCGGTGTTTCTGCAGCTTGTCGCTTTTCTGTTATATCAGACACTTTTCTCATTTTGTGGATTGTCCGAAAAATAACAGCGTTCTATACTAAAGCGTGTCTGAAAACAAATCATCGGCATCCCCTTTTTCAGGTTCTCTTTGGGATACAACAAAAGAATGGAGTTTTCTTATGAAGGTACTGATTTTATCCTGCAATACTGGCGGTGGCCACAATGCTGCGGCCTCTGCATTAAAAGAAAGTCTGAATTTTTATCACCACGAAGCCGAGGTTCTGGATCTGATGAGCCTCGGGCGAAAGCATACCTCCGCACTGGTCGGCGGAGCTTATGTGAAGCTCGTCTCCGTTTTTCCGGCCGGCTTCGGCGCACTCTATCAGCTTGGTGAGCTGGTACGGAAATTTCCCTGGAAATCCCCCGTTTACTACGCAAATGCGCGGCTTGGAAATGCGCTTGCAGATTATATTGATCAAAACCATTTTAATGCCGTTGTCACCACACATCTTTATCCGGCGGAAACACTGACCTGGCTGAAACAGAAAGGACGGCTGACGATTCCCTGCGTTGCCGTTGCCACCGATTACGCGTGCATTCCGTTCTGGGAAGAGACGAACTGCGATTACTATGTGGTTCCGCACAAGGATCTGATCCCGGAGTTTGCATCCTGCGGCATCCCGGAAGAAAAACTGCTTCCTCTCGGTATTCCGGTGCGGCCCGCATTTGCGCGCCCTGCATCCAAAGAGGATGTGCGCCGCCATCTCGGTCTTCCCGAGAATGCTCCGCTGTTTCTCGTCATGAGCGGCAGTATGGGATTCGGCAAAGTGCATCTGCTCGCACATGAACTCGTTTCCCGGCTGGAAAACGGCGAACAGGCTGTGATCATCTGCGGAAATAATAAAAAACGGATGCGTTCGCTCCGGCTGCAGTTCCATAAGAACCCAAATGTACATATCATCGGTTTTACACGCCACGTTGCGGAATATATGGCCGCTGCCGATGTGCTGTTTACAAAGCCCGGGGGCTTAAGCAGTACCGAGGCCGCTGTGCGGCGCGTTCCGCTCGTCCACACTGATCCGATTCCGGGTTGCGAAACAAAAAACCGTGCTTTTTTTGTCTCACGCGGAATGTCCGTGACCAGCGCACATCAGAAAGAGCTGGCAGAGGCCGGTATTTCGCTTGCCCACGATGATGCACGTCAGATCGCGATGCGCGATGCCCAGCGAAAAAACAGCCATCCGCAGGCGGGAACGTCAATTACACACCTTTTGAAAAAATTAGTTTCGGAGTAACTGCTTATGATGCTTACTGCTTATCTGTTTTATAGTTTCTTCGGGTACCTCTCGGGCAGTGTACTGTATTCGTACCTGATTCCAAAATACTTCTGCCACGTGGATGTCCGAACTGTGAATGAAGATCAGAATCCAGGCGCCTTCAACGCCTTTTCAGTGGCCGGACCGCGGATTGGACTGCTCTGCGTCCTGTGCGATATCGGGAAGGGATTTCTGCCGGTGTTTCTGGCGGCGCACAGTTCCGCTGTTTCGATGAGTTCCTGGATTTTCTCCCTGATTCTGCTCGCCCCGGTGGTCGGACACGCATGGCCGTTTCTGCAGCCTGCGAAAGGCGGAAAGGCGATCTCTGTCTCGTTCGGCGTGCTGCTCGGCCTCCTGCCGGATCTGCGGCCGGCACTTCTTCTTGCGGCATTTTATCTGACATTTTCGTTGATTCTCATTATCCAGCCACACAATCTGCGCTCAATTGTCTCGTTCTCCGGGTTTGCCGTCGCCGCACAAATTTCCCGATTTCTTCCGTCCGTGCGGCTCGGTAGTCTGCTGGTATCGCTCGTGGTCTGCTTCCGCCATCTTTTCAGCCTGCGGGAGCATGAGACCGAAAATGCTGCATTTACAATTCAGTCTTTGTCTGCTAAAATAAGGAAAAAGCAGAAAAAAGAATAATATTTACAGTTCATTTAAAATAGCGGCAAACAATTTACTTCAGGAGGATTGACACATGATTTCAGAAAAAATGGTAACTCTCGGCACAAAAAAATCGGTAATCCGCGAGATTTTCGAATACAGTAAAAAACGCGCTGCCGAGATCGGCTCAGAAAATGTCTTTGATTTCAGTATCGGAAATCCAAACGTCCCGGCTCCGGTCTCCGTTCATGAGACCATCAAGGAGCTGCTCGATTCCAAAAACGATTACTATCTCTTCGGCTACACCTCCGCGCAGGGCGATGCCGATACCCGCGCCGCCGTTGCAGCCGACCTGAACAAACGCTTTGGTACCACGTTCCATGCCGACAACTTCTATATGACCTGCGGTGCAGCCGCTTCGCTCCGCATCGTCCTTGGCGCTTTAACCGTTCCGGGCGACGAGTATATCGTATTTACCCCGTACTTTCCGGAATACCGTGTTTTCATCGAATCTGCAGGCGCAGCCATGATCGAAACGCCGGCTGATTCTTCCACGTTCCAGATCGACTTTGACCGCCTCTCGGCCGCTGTCACAGCGCACACCAAAGGTGTTTTCGTCAATTCCCCGAACAATCCGTCCGGCGTTGTCTACACCGAAGAAAACATTCAGAAGCTCGCTGCTTTTCTGGAAACAAAATCTGCCGAATACGGTCATCCGATTTATCTAATCGTTGATGAACCGTACCGCGAACTTGTCTACGGAGACGTGGAAGTTCCGTATCTGACAAAATATTACAAAAACACGCTGGTCTGCTACTCCTACAGCAAATCCCTCTCCCTGCCGGGCGAGCGTATCGGCTACGTTCTCGTTCCGGATGAGGTCGATGATGCAAGAACCATCTACGCAGCCGTCTGCGGCGCCGGACGCGCCCTCGGCTTCGTCTGCGCACCAAGCCTGATCCAACACGTCATCGCCAAATGCGCAGGACAGGTTTCTGATCTTTCGGTCTACAAAAAAAACCGCGATCTGCTGTATGATTCATTAACCGCCTACGGCTTCACCTGCGTTCACCCGGACGGCGCTTTCTATCTCTTCATGAAAACTCCGGAACCGGATGCGTATGCGTTCTGTGAGAAAGCGAAAAAGTACGAACTTCTTCTGGTACCGGGCGACGATTTCGGTGCACCGGGATTTGTTCGGATTGCTTATTGCGTTACCACCGCACAGATTGAGCGGGCACTGCCGGCGTTTAAGGAACTGGCGGGAGAGTATTTCGCATAATTTTTCAACTGTCAACTTTTCTTAAATAGATGTTGGGGGCAAAGGGCTTTTTGACCTTTTGACCCCGGTATCTTACATATAGTAAAAAACGGACACTGCTTCATCTTTGAAACGCAGCGTCCGTTTTTCTTTTATTCTCCTACATCCTGTTTTCCAATCACAACTTTACATCTTTTCTTCCACATCCCCTGTTCTGACACACGCATACCGCTCGCTTTCGATGATCTGTTCCATCGCTGCCGCTCCTTTCTTTTGAGCTATCTCAATCGCATAAGGCGGGCAGGACTTGAACCTGCATTCTGTGCCTTATCCTCTACGAAAAATTTGCTGTACGTTCCACAAACATGAAACATTTTTCTGCACAGGTTTTGCCCGGTCAAAGCGGATATTCGCAATCCGCTTCGCTACTTGCTCATAACCGAATAGCTGCTTCGCAGCTTATCAGAAGTGGCTTATACCACTCCTGATACAAGCAAGTCCCCACCCACTGCTTATTGCTTTTCGCAATTGAAGCAGGGGACTTACTTGATTCGGTTAAACTACCGCCTTATTTTCAGCCACATTTTTTATGGATACTGATGTGTATCAAATGCTGTTCCACTCTAACTTGCTTTCTATCATCGGTGGAGATGCTATTTTCCTGCCTCGGCCTTCTCTCTAAAGCTCAGGATTTCCTTCAGAGACCTTGGTTCATAATTCATCCATGGCTTCATGCATCCCACATTGTATGCCTGCGGTCTGCACTCATAAATGTGTCTGCTGCATTCCTGCTTTCTGCACGTCTCTCTTTTTGTGAATGTCCGTGCTTTGTTCTGTATATACTATATTACATATTTTCGATTTTTGCATTTAACTTCTGGTTTAATTTTTCATGTGATATGTTTTCTGGTTTTTCCCAGCTCCACACAGTACTGTCCAGACCTGATTTCCCTTCGGACAGTGCCTTTAGCTCTTCCACGCAGAATTCCGTCGCGCGTACGATGTACTCGTTGGCCATTTGTCTGGTAAGGATGAAAAGTTTCTCTTCTTTTCTCTGGGTGAATTCCCCGCGAACTTCTTTTATAAGATCTTTCACATCAAATTCAGCAAGCTGTGCCAATGGCTCTTCTGTAAGATCCAGCTCCTGGATCATTTCCTGGGAAAGACCATATTTTTTCGAAACATATTCATTTAATATCTCGTAGTCCCGATGCAGTTTTTCTACATTTCCAGGAACGCTCGAATTCCAGCCATGCTCCCCATACATAAATCTCCGATATAGCATATCCTGGATCAGATGAAGATAATAGCCGAGATATAAATCATCCTTCTCCATGTATTTCCCGTATCTGTCGCGGAAAAATTCGAGATCGTATGTGTATCTGGTATTTTCGCAGATTTTCTTCTTTAAATGGCTATTTCCCGCCACCGCCCCATCTGGCAGAATCACCCCAAGGAACAGGCGGTTGATATCTCGAAACGAGATTTCTTTTCTCATCTCCTGTACAATTGCCAAGTGAATCATACTTGATGCCATAGTGTCCTCTTTTCCTTTATTCTTCTGCATTCTATTTTCCAATATCAGCTTTACATCTTTTGAAAGCTTTCTATCCATACTGCTAACTTTAACATTTTTATGCCGCATTTCCAGTTCTGACGCATGCGTACCGCTCGCTCTCAATCACTTTTTCCATCGATTTGACCGGTGTGCTGTCAATATTGTTCAGGAGATTCTGGAATGTCGTAACCGACTGGCCACTGTATAGCTGGACACCTTTTCTCCGACTGTCGGCATGGAAGATATCGTTTCGGCTGTCTACATTCCAGAAAATAATATTCGGTAATTGGTAGCCGCAATACTCATACTTTTCTTTCATATGATCATAAAACATCCAATTGCGGTCTCCGCATCTGTCGATCTCCATGTCAGATACAACGATCAGCGCTTTCGGCATTTCTTCCGGCGGTACATCGTGATCCATCGCTGTTTCCAGAACCCGCTCAAATGCAGCCTGAAGATTAGTATTCATCCCCCATTCCGTACGCTCGACATATTTGATTTTCTGCAGCAGGGTTTCCCCTCTCAGAGAAACAAATTCCGGCTTCTGGCTGAACGTCATGAAAAGATTGTGGTAAGCACCCCGGTTCCGCTCTGCAAAGTAAATAGCAAGACCAATAGATGTCGCCAAAGGTTTTCCCCTCATAGAACCGGAAACATCTGCAATGACAATTGCATTCGTTTCCTGCGCCACATAATCCGGTAGCTGCCTCCACTGCGCCTCCAATGCCTGATTCCATTGACGTCCATACAGAACTTTTTCCACGAGATCGTACGGGTACAGCGTCTCCGCATGAATCTTTTCTTTTCCCTCCAGTGCCTTCGCAAGATACTGGTTAAAACGCTTTTCATCATGTTTTCGAAATGCGTTCCTGTAAATCATCATGGCTCTTCCGGAGACCTCCGGGTAAACGATCTCCTCCCACTTTCCTTCTGACATTTTCACTTCCAGCACACCGATATATTTCCGCAGAGAACGGACGATTCTTTTGAAGTTGTAAACCGGATAACCGAGTTTCTGCGCCGTCAGAATGCCGAGTTTTCTCGTCTCCGTATTTTTAGAGTCTGCCGTTTTGATCCATTTAGCAAGCAGGGAAACGCTTTTTCCCTCCTGAAAGTTTTTCAGATCTGCTTCCAGCTGCTGCTTCATGGCACTCCACATCTCGTCCTCAACGCCAGTTCCGATCAGGCAGTACCAGTCGTCAAAACGGCCGAAAACACCAATCAGGTCAAGGTTGGCAATAACTGCCTGCGGATGGTACTCGGCAAGATACTGTAGTAGAATCCGAAAGACACGTCTCTCGCCGAGACCTTCCCGGATATCACGCGCATAAAACAGGATTTTCAATGCGAACAGCGGGTCTGCCTGATATGCTTCCGCAAACAGAAGCTCAATTCTTTCCGGATCCGCTCTGCGCAGGGATCCAATTGTCGCAAACAGATCCAGCCGCGCATCGCCGGTTGTGTTCCGTGCTGCTGCTTCATTTTCTGTATAAGTTTTTGTCGCCTGCTCCCGTATCCATTCTGCAAAATCCATCGCTGCCGCTCCTTTCCTTCGTTCCACTGTTTTCTCCAGACATCTTTTGCTGGATCTATGGACTCCATTCTTTCTCGTTTGCTCTTCTGTTTTTTTCTGAGTGAGGGCCGGATTTGAACCGGCATCTTCGCCATTACCACTGGAAAAAAGTTTGCCGTTACGGTCACGCACATGACCGTTTTTTCGCGCTCTTTCTTTTAAGCTACCTCACTCGCGTAAGGCGGGCAAGACTTGAACCTGCATTCTGTGCCTCCCTATTCTCCTCAAAAAGTTGCTGTGTGTTCCACAAACATGAAACCTTTTTTTCTGCACAGGTTTTGCCCGTTAAACTACCGCCTTATTCTGTTATTTCTTTAGGGATCTTGGTTCATAATTCATTCATGGTTTCATGCATCTTTTCCAGATCCCCGAAGGGACGCTCGTCGAAACAGATGCAGTGTTCATGTAATAAATGCAGATCGCTGATGTAGTAATTCATTTCTGCTGTCACCCCTTTCAAATCATTTTCTGTAATAGCATTTCTCCCAGTGATTTTTTTCTTCCCGATTCGGATTCCAGGGTCTCTCACCGTAAAATTTTCAGTCGCAAATATCCCATGTTTCAGAAATTTTCCGAAATGCTTTTGATTTTCCCCACAGTGTTTTCGCCCGTCGAACCCTCTTGTTTGCCGCGCGCTTTGCCCCGCGGGAATTTTTGCATCGTCCTTTGCTGACAGGCGTTTTTTTACAGCTCCGGCTCATCTGCTTACTCCCCATCCAGAATCCTCTGATAGAGAAGCCTGCCTTCTTCTCCGGCAAGGCGTTCACAGATCTCTGCCCGCTCGGCGATAATGGGGATCTGGATATGTGCTTTGGCATCTGCCGTCTGCAGCAGCATCAGGTTTTGAAACATCGCAAAGCTGGCCATTTTTGTATGGCGTCTGACGTGTTTTAATTTCACACTGACGTGGTCATCATGATACTTCACGTAATACAGGAGCTCCTGTACATCGAAACACGGAATCACATACCCCTGCCGGTCCAGCTCCTGGATTACGATGTCGCGCACGATTTCCATACTTTTTTCGGGATGACCGTAGTAATGCATGTCCGGATCCCCCTCGCGTTTTCCCCGGCACTGTGCTTCGGGCTTTCCGATATCGTGCAGCAGTGCCGCCAGATAGACCATATCATTTTCCATCCTCCGCGGAAGATTGCAGACCACATGGAGGGAATGCATCCATAAGTCATACTGATGTGCACTGTTCTTCTGATCATAGCCAAACATGGTTCGTACGGCCGGAATCAGCGCTGCAATTTCTTCTCGTCTCACATCCATCTCTTCCGCAGTTTCTGCTGTTTTCAACACATTCAACAGCTCGCTTAACTTCATGTACTCATTCCCCCTTTCTGGCCTTTTTGTGAATGTCCGTGTTTTGTTATGTATAGATGTTGGGGGCAAAAGGTTTTTTGACCCCTTTGATACCAGATTGCTACGTGCTTTGCACTCCCGCAATCTTCATGTATATACTGTATCACATGCTTTCGTTTTCTGCACTTAACCGCTGGTTTAATTTTTTTTGCTGATTTTTTATGCTGTTCACCCGGCACAGAATCCGATCTGCCGACTCTGCGGTTTCTTTTTCAGGCCGATCATCTCGAAATCGTCCGCTGTCAGAAGACAGGCCTCCTCTTTTCCCAACGTACCATTCTGATGTTCCCGAATGAGGCGGTCTGCCTGGCGCATGATCGCGTGATCCAGCAGGTTTCTGACAAACCGTCCATTGCCGTAATTTTCTTCCCTGCATGCATCGGCGCAGATGGAAAAGCATTTTCCCCTTGTTCTTTCGTCCATCCGGTATTCCGATTTTTCCAGCATCAGATCCAGAATCTGCGTCAGTTCTTCCGGTGAGTAATCCGGGAAATTCAGGTGAAAGGCAATGCGGCTTGCAAGACCTTCATTCTGCTCCAGGAACTCCTTCATCTTCTCCGGATATCCTGCAAAAATGACAATGACCTCATCCCGGTAATTCTCCATCTCCTGCACAATGGTATTGATTGCCTCGGCGCCATACGTGCGGTTGTCTTCTACAAGAGAATACGCCTCATCGATAAACAGAATGCCGCCACGCGCCGCCTGAAATTTACTCTCAACAATCTGTGCTGTCCAGCCGACGTACTTTCCGACCAGATCCTGCCTGCCGCACTCGACAATGTGGCCATATTTCAGCACTTCCTCTTCCTTCAAGACCTGGGATAGCAGACGCGCCACGGTTGTCTTTGCTGTTCCGGGATTGCCGGAAAACAGCATGTGCATGGACGGACTTGTCTCGGAAAGACCCATCTTTTTCCGCATTTTCTGCATTTTTGCCGCCGCCAGAATCTCATCGGTCACTTTCTTTACATCCGCGAGGCCTACCATTTTCTGCAGTTCCACGTAAGGTTTATCCGTCTTCTTTTTCAGCTCAATTTTAACCAGATCTTTTTCCTTATATGCCTTGTAGATATGGGTTTTTAATCCGCGGCCATACCAGCGGTTGTATGCGTTAAAAATATCAGAAACAGAATACAGGTTTTTCTCTTTCGGAAGATACCGCGTCAGCTCTTCTATTGTGTAATCATGATACTCCGTCCGATCTGCCAGACGTTTCAAATAGCCAGTCGCCCGTTCCAGATCCCCCTGGCCTTCCTGAATCTGAATCAGATCCGCGTTGGAAAGGATTTCCGCCATCGTCTCATCGGATACACTGCGGCTTCCTGAAATGTCCACAAAGATAAATAATGTATAATTTCCATACTCATTCAGTTTCTTCCCAAGTGTCTTCGCCAGATCATAATTGCCGGTGGCGTACATTCCGGTACTCTTTTCGCCTTCCAGGTTCAGAATCACCGTTCCGCCTCTGGCGCCGGAGAAAATATTGTCAAAATTATCTTCTCGTTCTGCCTTGTATGTCATCTTCTGCACATCGTAAACTCTGCCGCTCAGCAATCGCTGATTCTCCATCAGTGCCGGAATCAGAAGCTCTATCATATCATCCGCAGCCGTTTTGTCACCGGCTGTAATCAGATAATGAACAGGATGCCCAACAAAACGTTTTTCATTTTCCGGGGCGTAAATCCGCTCCATTTCGTCATAGAAGCTTTTCGATGCCATAATCTCCTGCATCTGCTCCGCCTGCTTTTGTCTGGTCATGTTTTGAGCGGTATAAATCCGTTCACTTACCTGATACGCAACAGGTTCAAAAAAGCTGTGATGTTCTGGTTCTATCGCAAGTTTTAATTTTTCCTTCAGCGACCCGCTGTAACACTCCGTCCAGTTATTCCGTTCTGCCCGGACCAGTTCTTTACAAAACGCATCATTTGTGATCTCCTCACACGCGAGCAGCTCAATTTCCGGCAGTATCTTCTGAATACAATCTACACATTCCCGGGGAACCACTTCCATTTCAAGCGCCGCTACAATCGTCATCTTATCCTTCCGAATGTCACTGATCATAATGAAAAACTTCTTTTCTGTACGGTAGGCTGTGTAAAATTTACTGTTCCATTCTGTAATGTCACTTCGTCTGGAATAGAGGCTCTCATGTCCTTCTTTCGTTGAATCTTCCTGTTCCAGATTCAGTTTTGAACAGTCTGCTGTGTATTTGTAAAGAATCATTCGCTGATACCTCCCTGGTCCTGTCTGGTATTTTTGCATCCCTTGAGTATCTTATCGGCAAGTATTTTCTTACCGTTTCGTTTCCTGTTTTTCAGTCTCTGTCTTTTCCGTGTTCGGCTTTTCCAGCAGAAAATAATGCAATACCAGTGCACCGTCATACAATAATGCCGTTCCAATATAACCATCACGTGACAGATCATGCCCCCAGTCATGCCCTGTTCCGATCGCCATTACCAAAAATGAGTTCTTTTCCCCGCTGATCAAGCATTGTTCCTCCGCATCTGCCTGATACCACATACACGGAGTGCCATACTGCATGTCTATTTTTAAAACTGCTTTTCTTGCTGCTTCCACTGTTGAAAACGGCAGTTCCAGCAGCTGGATATCCATAGTATCTTCTGGTAATTGTTCTTTGTAAATCAGCATTTGCTTTCCTCCATCCCTACGAACTCCTATTGTTCCGATTCACTGTTTTTTGAAACTGGAACATTTTATTATCTTTTTCTATCTGTCATCTTACCACCAGCCGTATTCCGTATGTGGACAGGTTCTTGTCTATACGAAAACCAGACAATTTTCTGGTTTTTCTATTTCTCCATAACAGGTACTCACTTCTTTTTTCTTCTGCATTTCTGTACAGTATTTCGATACCGGAATAACAGCTACAATCACAACACGTTCTTTTTTCTCACATTTTTTCAGCAGACCAATCATATACCGCAGCTCTTCTTTTCTGTCGGTAAAGTTTTTCCTGCTCGTCATCATCGGCACTTCATCAATCACAAAAACAGAAATTGCTCCATTCTCTGCTTTCTGCGCTATGATTTCTGCCATTCTCTCCACCATTATCGCTGGTGTATCATCAATTTCTATCTTGGAAAGCTCCTCCTGCCCGTACATGCTCTGCAGAATCTTCCACATCTCCTTCTTTTCATGCTGCAGTGAAAAAAGGAGAACTCCATCCTCGCTGGTTTTTCGCTCTTTCCAGCCATATGCAAACGCTTTTTTCGTTTTTCCGCTCGCCTCAGATCCCGCCAGGAAAATCATCCTTCTTTTCCCCCATCCTTTTTCTCTTATCTATGCTTCCGGATATAGTTCTCACTGAACTGCTTTTCCCGTTCAATCCATTCCTGCGTTCTCTTCTCGAGCACAAATGGAAGTTCTCTCCAGATTATCCTAAGCTGTTCTTCTGTGATTTCCGGTACTTTCTTTAAAATTGCATCCCGCAAATACGCACCGCCTCCGCTGCAGGAATCCGGGAAACAGTTTTCTTCGCTGATGGCATCCAGAATTTCTTTATAATGCTTTCGATACATCTGATATGCCTCGTAATGCGCAATGCGGTTTGCATGGTCTTCCATTCTGGATTCCTCTTCCTGTTTCAGAATTGTTTTCCTGTTGATTCCGCCGCTGTTCACGTTGGCATAATACATCGCGTATTCTTTGGCTTCTTCCAGACTCTGGAATGTGCGGAGAAATCTGCCGAAGTTATGAATATCACCATCTGAAAACGTAATCCAGTCATAATATGCCAGCTCTGGTGGGAAATGATTTTCTTTTCCGTAAAGCTCTGCACATTCCTGTCTGCTGACGGAATGATAGTCCCACGGACCGATGATATCATCGTAATCCTCACAGAAAAGAATATACGCTTCTATCTCTGCATCACTGTCAAACAGCATAGGACTGCTTTCCTCGTACTGATACAGAATTGAGTATTTTACACCCTTGATTTTTTCGTCATCCCTTCTCATCAGCAGTGCGTAAACACCCATCTCGGGATTGTCCGGAATATTGTTCATATGCATCGGTTTCCAGTCAAATTCGTTCTCCGTCAGCTTGTCTTTTTCCCATGTTTTCTGATGCTCCGCCATTTCCTGTTCTATTTTTTCCATGTAAAGAACGCTTCCAATATAATCATACCGTTCCAGATGATCCACACCAATTGCCAGTCCTGCCAGCTTGGGTCCATACAAATACCAGAACTTTTCATTTGTCTGTTTCTCCTCTGCAGCCGCTTTGCTGTAAGCATCCAGAATATCTTCCCGGATCAGTGCATTTTCTTTTTCCAGATATTTCCATCCGTGATCTTCTGCTTTGTATTTGTAATGCCAGCCAATTCTTTCATCGGTCGTCTCAAAGATCGGAAAAAGCTCGTCGCATTTGTAAAATGGTGTCTCTTCAAAACCGAAAAAGTATACTTTGCCGTCTTCGCTGACCAGCCATACACAGCCCGGGCCTCCCATTCCAGAAGGATGTTCCTTCTGTGCAAACACAACTGTTTTCCAGAAATCTTCTGTTAAATCCGGTAAATCAAAAGTATGATCTCTATCCATATGTCTAGCCTTCTTTCCTTTTTGTTGAATGAAAAATGTTTGACTACTCTGTTCCCAGCTCGTCCCAGTTCACTCGGCCCCAGCGAACTGGAACATTCACAGCTCTCATTTAAAATTTTGCTTCGCAAAGGGAGGGTTGCTCACATTTGAATCACATTCTTACGCATCGAAACAGTAAGTGTTTCACTGCTGTGTGAACAGTGACCTGAGATCTTCTCTCGGCTGATTGGAAAGCACAATCACCATCTGCTTTCTGCGAATAGTTTCATACTGAACATCCATCCACGTTTTTTCAGCATGCGGACACTCTTCCATTCCGATGCCGTACACATACATATCATCGTATTTCTCCGGTATCTCACTCCGATATTCATAGTATTCAGATGACCCGTCATTTCTATTTACGATAGAAAAATGTCTGCCGATCTGCAGATACGGTTTTAGGTCACGGAACAAAAGCTTCTGTTCCACACTCCGTTTGATATCCCGCGGTTCTTCCGAAATCATAAGTTCCATCGCAGGTTTCATTGTATCATCTTTGCTGCACCAGCATTCTCCTTCCGGTTCCGGCAAAGCCATATAGACATCTCTGGAAAATTCCACATCCACCATTCCGACTCCATAGATGTAAAAGCCAGCATATTTCTGTTCTGGAATGTCTGACAGCATCAGATAATCGTGGTAATAACCATCCTCAAAACAGATGGATAAGCGGACATTGCGTGCAACATATTTTCTCAGTTCTTCAAATTTAATTGCCATCAGAAAACTCCTCCTTTGTCAGTACCAGTTTTACTACTTCGTGTGCGAAAAAATTATCTTCTTTTTCGAAAATGTTACCCAGCACAACCATGATCGGGCCGTCCTCTACTTCTCTGAATCCCAGCTTCCGCAGCAGGCTGATCGTTGGTTCATTTTCTGTCTGGGTCGTCACATACAGCTTATCGACGAAAAGATTCTTTCCGTTTGCAGAAACCCCATCACCAAAGAGCTGATTAATCAGCTCTCGGCTGGCTTCTTCACAGTAGCCGTTTCTTCGGTATTCTCTGGCGATATAAAATTCAATTTCGTATTCGTCTTCCATTTCTCTATGTACGCCTACGTAGCCGATAAACTTGTCTTTCTGCTGTTTGGGAAAAATGGAATAGGTGCAAAGCTCGTGATCAGTTCTCTCAAAATAGTTGGCAAACCCCATCACATGTTTTTCGGATGGGCTGACTCCGCAGAATATGTAGAAGTCGCCATCATCCCGCAGCATTTGTAAAAATGCCTCGGAGTCTCTGTCCGTCCGGCTTGGGAGAAGGAATAATCTTTCAGTTTCGATTGCGGATCCTGTGTTCATTTGTGATCTCGTCTCCATTCTTTTGTACATTGGCTGTGAGTTTTCATGCTTCAGGAGTGAGGGCTGGAATCGAACCAGCGACAATAGATCTTTTGCTGTACCGACCACACCCATGATCGGCTTGGTTTCTCTGCTCTACCATGGCTGAGCTACCTCACTCATATTTCTCTTTTAACTTTTGTATTCCTTATGTGATTCCACCCCGTCAGGAACCAGCCTGCTCCGCCGGAATATCTCCGCCGGTTCTTCTGCGATCTCACTCTAGCCGGCTTTCAGTAATAATTCTCCTGTTACGTCTGCTTCATGAATTGCGAAAAGTTCGTTCAACGTCATATCGAGTTGTTCCTCCTGATCTGTTCGGTATTCGAATGCATTCGCCGGTGTTCTGATGTACTCCTATTATTCCACTTTTTCCCGGCGGTTGCATTGAACTTGTGGTTTACTTTCCGGGTATGCCTTATCTTATCATGGAACCGTTCCTGCATGTGGACACTCTTTTGGCCACTTCTTCTGTTGCCTTTCTTTTACATCGGGAAGTTTCTGTCCATTACCAGATTCTTGTTTTCTCAATTGCCGCAAGAAATGCCAGCATAGAAATTCTGTTATTGGTCAGTGTACCGGATTCCGACAGAAAATCATAAATCACTGTGCATTCCTTTCTTTTCAGGACAGCTTCCGCCAAGGTATACAAAGCTTTCACAAATTCCTGCTCGGCACGATAATATTCTTCTAAGGCTTCTTTATCCTCACGTCCGTTAACCGGATCAAAACATGCCCTCACATACGCTGCTCTGGCTGCTTTCCGCTGCATCTCAAGATATTCTGCCTGCACCTGATCTGCGATTCCATCCAGTTCCTTTTGCAGCGTGTTGTAAATTTCATTCAGCTCCGTGCGTTCGTACTTCTCTTTCGTGTCGTAAGGCGGTACCTTTGTTTTCCATTGGGATGCCAGTTTGAAGCTTTTGTTTTTCAAATCGACAACATACGCATAGCGTGGACGCATGGTTCCACTCCACAATCCGGTTCGCAAAAACGGATGATTGGAATAGAAAAATTCGTAGGAACAGGATGAAAAATCAGCCCCAGGTTTATCATATTTTTCCTGGTTGTATTTATGTTTAAACATAATAAGGGCTTTATCTTCTACCGTGGCGTCATACAGAAATCCGCCATATGGATCGTCTAATCTTTCCTCTCGCAGCCACCGGACATCAAACGGAGCGCGCGTCAGAAATTTCATTCCTACATCGCCCCACCACATCGTGTCGTTTGTATTGTGGAAGAAATGACCATAGATGCGGATGTCGCGGTAAAAATTGTCGGTTTGCGGTGTGATGATTGAAGAAACTTGTTTTGCCAGATCATTTACATTCATAAAAACCTCTTTTTTATTTTTTAAGCTATGCACTAATCCCACCATAATGTAATCCTCCCTGTTCTGCTGATTGTCTCGATCTGCTGATTTTCTTTTCCGTTTACAATTTCTGCACAAAGCTCCACCGTTTCTTCTGTAATCTCGACCGCCTCCTTTTTCGAAATCCGACGATCACTTTGAAAGGTCAGCGTATCATGCGAAAGCTCCACCAGCTTTAATCCATATTTTTCTTCCCATCTTTTTGCCACCCGTCCCATGGTTTCGCTGTCCGGGCAAGAATTGAAATCGCCCCAATACCTGCCCAGACAGCTGAATATCTCATATGCATGCGTCACATCAAAATTCACCCGGATGCCTTCCGGTTCTTTTTCTTTCTCCCAGAAAATCCATTCATCTCCGCTGCATGCCCTTTGCAGATGCTTTTCCTTCCAGACACACAACTCCATAGAATCCATCTCACAGATAATTGTCGTCATATCTTTCGCCTCCACCATATTTTTATTTGCATGTCCTTTTCTTATGCTTTTCGGCTCTGCATGCTCTTATTTCCTTCTTTTCCACCTTCCCACCGCTGTTCGCATTCTGGCGCACAGCCTCTTTCAGGATTGCCGCTTTAAAGGCTTTCGGTGTGCTTCCCATCCATTTGCTCATCTCTAATACGCAGTTATATTTTTTGTAATCCACTTTTTTAGCCATTTTTCTTTCTCCATTCTTTGTACTCATTTATTTCGCTGCATTTCCAAAACAGCTCTCAAATCACGCATCCGGAAACAGATCGTATTTTTCATTTTCGACGAAACCATTTTCTCTGAGTTCTTTGATAAACCGAATGGCTGTTTCAGCTCCCCATTTTCCCTGCAGAAGCATCATAAGCGGAATGTGAATATCCCGGAACTGTCCAAGCGGCCATTCGAACATATGCCGTTCTAATACATTCATCCCACTAAGCTGCAGCATTTCTTCTTCAAAACGCTCTTCATACGCAAAATCAAAATACTCCGTATCTACCCAGAAACGGCCGCCGTTGCCAAGCTCTCTGTTTACTTCATTGGCAAACAAAATGCAGTTCTCCATATTCCACTCATTGATCATGATGGGATGAATGAACCACAGCAGGCGGATCTGATCATTTTTCAGCACCTCCATCGTGCCTTGGATTTCCAGCGGCGGAACCAGATTATTTTCATTCTCTAACAAGTAAAACATGTGCCATGCTTCCGGGTACATCTGACGCACTTTTGATGTGTTGTCCTTTTTTATTACACGAATGCCAAATAGCTCCCTCTCGCGTTTTACAATTCTTCCTACGACTTCCATGCTCTCTTTTTTCATATGCTCTTCCTCCTGTACTGATACTGCATGTGGGTCCAGATACTGCACAGACTGAAGTTCTGTGCAGTATCTTATCATGACTCACTGTCCTTCTGGTGTCAGACTTTTGTCCGAACTTCCGCACTCTGAAATTTATGGCTCTTACATTGCCAGATATTGCTCTGCCATGCAGCACAGACTTTCCTCGTCAATGACCTCCAGGAAGGCATCTTCATCCCCGTATAACGCCTTGCCAATATGTTTGATCGCCTGAATTCCAACCATAAGCTCCTCTTCCTCCGGGTATTGACAATAGTTTAACAATCTCCGTATTGTCTTGAGGCTCACTGATTCATCCTCTTCAATATATTCTGATAATTCTATATCCCGCAGGATGCTGGAGGCTACAAAATTATATCTTCTTGCCGTTGTCATGAATCTTTCTGTATTGAACCAGAAACTGATACCATCCTTGTTATCCCGCAGGACATTCGAGAATTTCTTCAGCAGATGGGCTTTCTGAATGGTTGTAACTTTAATCCGCTCCCGTTTTGCCTTGCCCGGGGTATGATAAGCATCTTTCTTAGTAAATTGAATTTGTTTTCCCATTTTGTCCCTCCAACTTTTTTCTTCTGATCTTGTCTTTGTTGTGGGAGAGATATCCCGACCGAAATCGACAATATCTCTCCGCCCTGTTTCACGGCCTTATCGTTCGAGATAAGGCTTTAACTCACTCTCTGCAAACGTTTCGATCTTCTCATCCAGTTCTGACAGCTTCTCCATAAATCGAACCATCAGCTTTTGAAATGCCTGCTCCGACTTTATTTCCACAATTCCTTTCTCATTGCGCTTTGCTTCCTCTTCGGAAAAGATCTCCGTCGTATCTTCAAATACATATGGTTCAACGACCTGATCCATGAAGTTCATCATTGCCTTGTATACTGCTGTCGGCAATGCAATTTTCTTCACCTCGATCATATTGCGAATGTCGTAATATACGTTTTCATCCTCAATATCCATGTCGCTGACAAATTTTCTGAGTCTTTCATAGCACTCCATAATCTGCTGTTTCTGAAAATCAGTTGTTGTATTCATGATCTTTCTCTCCTCTTCATTCAGTTTAATTGGTTCAGCTGTTCTTTCCCGCAGTCCACCCTCCGGTAATTCCAGATATGCTTCCAGCTGTTCCAGCAAGCCTGGAATTCTCGGATCTGGCCCATTTGATGTTGCTCTTTCCCAGTCCTTTACCGTATTATGTGATATCCCAAGTGCGTCGCCAATCATCTCATGAAGCCTTGCCTTACTGGGTACTGCTTTCCCCTTGAATTCGCCCGTTTTCTTGATCAGATTGAGTACGGTTCTATATTTTGCATTATCAAATTTCATCATTTCGCTTCCTCCTTTTTCTTTAATCCGCGATTTTATCATACAATATTTGTTCCTTCTAAAAAGGGTAGGAACAGTGTGAGCAAAAAGGTAAGCAGTTTTCCTAACATTTTCATTCTCCTCCTTTCCTTTTGCCCCATAAAAAGTGTAACCGCTGCATCAGATTTACTTTTTCTGATCTTTCTCTGTACTAAGATATCCCTTTACGATCGCATGGTCCGGAAATCCAGGTTCCACGGATACTCTTCGGCTGTGTTCTTTATCATAGGTTTGAAAATCTTTCCCCCACAGATACGCAATCCGATCGCGCCTTACAAATTCTCTGTCATAATCTCCAAGCTCAACTACAATATCGCGTGTAATCAAATGATCTTCTGCAAATTCATATGCATATCCTCTGTCTGCGTGTTCCTCAAAGATGCTTTGACCGCATGGCGTGTGTCTCTCGAATCCACCCTGTGAAAGAATATGGTCAACCACTTGCAGATTCCAGCTTGCCTCCGTCGTCTCCCGCCGCAGGTTATTGCAGTCTGCAATCATAAGCACTGGATGTTTCTTTTCCTTTGCCTTATTCACAACAAATTCCAGTTCTTCGGCACGCTGGCTGTAATCCACCATTCGAATCCGAAATCCGGCAATGGTAAGAAGCTGTCCGTCCTGGTCTTCCAGATCCACCAGTAAGAAATTCGGATGATTGTTTTTCATCGTTGTAACCACCGAATCATCCACTGCATGAAAAGTATATACGTCCCTCTTCCAGAGAATTCCAACTTCATTTGTTCCATTATTCTGTGTGACTGCGTGCTGATATCCGGCTCTCTCCATCTCAGCCCAGAAATAGCCAATCGTGCTGTGCTGAAACAGTTCTGTTAACACAATAATGTCTGCATTCTGGTCGATCAGTTCATTGATCACAAACTGTGGAATCCCCTTTCCCATACCACTGCGCTGATTGATGTTCCATCCAATTACTTTGCTCTTCATTTGCTTTTCCTCCATTTGATTAAAATAATTTTACATAATCCAGAAATACCATCGTCTCCACAGCCGGCGTTCCGGCTGCGAACCGAGCATGCTCTATCCCCTCGGTAAGTAACAGCCGCTCCCAAAGTTTTGGATAACTCTGGAAATCAAATCTGCAATCATCCAGAATCACATATTCTTTGATCTCTGGATGTTCTTCCAGGTATGCTGCAATTCCGGCACCTCTTTTGTACATCCTTTCCTGCGTGTGTCCCGATATAATCAGGCCATATCGGGCGAGCTTGGAAAACAGATATCTGTAATCTTCATCTGTGGGTTCTAGTTCCTTCCAGTCAGATGACAGAACGATATCCGCTCCGCCAAACTTGCTGATTGTCTTTGCCAGAACCTCCACGCGCGCATCGTCAATTCCCTGATATCCTTTTGGGGTTTGCCGGACGGTGGTTCTGGTATTCAGGACGCCATCGACATCCAGAAATACTACAAAGTTCTTATGTTTTTTGCCCATTTGTGTTCTCCTTTCCCTGCCCTTGCAAAAAAGCAGCCGAATAGATCAAATCTATCCGACTGCTTTTCCGGGAGTTTTATTTTTATTGTTTTAATTATCTGGTGTTTTTATCACCATTCACTGCAGTCCTTATCGTATACTTCTTCTCGCTCTTCTTCTGTGTACGATGACAACCACTCACTCTCCACATCATTTCGATCAGCAATTTCCTGATCGAAGCTGCCTTGATGACCGCAGTTCATGCATTCATATTTGTCGCAATCAGATTGACTCACGACCAGACCGCCTTTGAAGCCGCAATGTGGGCACTCGTATTCATCTGCATATCGCTGTGCCCTTAAATACACATTCAGATTTAACTGCAGTTCTTCATATTCTGGATTTTCAAATAACTTAGAATTTAACATGTTGGATGTCCTCCATTTTTTTATTTTTCCCGAAAAGTAGTCAGTATCAAATCCTCTGACGAAATCAACGGATGGGGTAAATGGAGGTTCTAATTTGCCGCATTCGTTGATTTCACAGACCTTGGGGGTGTAGCCCCCAAGGTCTGTTTGCAACAATCTACATACATGACATTTTGCAATAACCTACTTTTTGTCTCTGCCAAAAACACTTTTTGGGTAAGGTCATATTCTTCTCCATTTGCAACCAATAAAATACAGCCACCATAAAGGTAGCTGCATCTTATTTCTTCTAACTTGCTACTTTCCCTATACCCGACGGTTCAAAGCTCCGTTATCTGATGTCAGAAGCACATCTCCATAGTCTCCAGAATATCCACCGCAATCTGTTTATAAAAATGCATAAATCGTCCTTTTGGATTTTTTCTTTACAATCCAAATACATTGTCTTCTAAGACTTCTTCTGGAATGTCCAGTTCATCGATATACTGAGATAATGTCAACTCTTTCTCAATTTCTTCATTTTCATTATACATCTCTTCTTGCCACCTCTTTTCTTTTATGTTTAAAAATAAAACTCCCATCTACTCCATTATCAGCAACTTCCACTGAACGTAGCGCAATATAAAAAGACCAGATATCTGTTAAGTATATCTGATCTTTTTCTGCAATTATTTTTTCTTTGGGGTATTATTTAATAGTATTCCAGACACTTTAAGCTCTTGGTTCCATGTCCTATATCTTCCAAAATCCAGTATCCAGATTTGTCTATATCAGCAATCTGTTCTTCGCTGATTAATTGAAATTCAAAATGTTCCAGAAACTCCTGGTTTATAGATAATTTGATGAAGTTCCATCCTCTATCCCCACTATGAGCCTCCATAATCTGTTTTTCTTCCCAGATAACTCTTGGCCTATACCATGCTTCATCAGCATAACCATAATCATCCTTCCCATACCACCCCATAAGTCGTCCTCTATCTAATAGAATAAACCTTTGATTTTTCGGATGATATTCTTTACCTATAAGATATGCTGCAATATTCTTTAATATTTGTTCCCGTGTTGTTTCGTGAATACTTGTTCCCGATCCATCTTTATGCGGCTCTATCCTACTATATAAATACACAAAACGCTTCTTCGGATCTTTTTCCGGCTTTTCGGATGTATCTTTTCTTAATGTCATATATCTTTTCCGCAATGGGCCACGTTCCAACGCAATGGCTATTACTGAAGTTAAAGTAATTTGCTTTTGACTATACTCCTTATTCTTACTGCATAACTTTTTGTTCCACTCACTTTCGACGTTTTCCCACTGTTCTTTCTTTTTTTCCGGACAATGGTGTAACCAATATTTTTTTAACCATCCATCCGCTTCCGGATATGTTTTTTGCCATTCTAAAATACACTGTCTATGATTTTCCAAATCATCATTGATTGCTTTTTCTTTGGATTCTAAAACATTAAGATCAAATCCACACCATTGAAGTAAAATGTACTTTGTATCATTTAAGATGTTCTCATTAACAAGTCCATCTTCGTTATAAATCTTTTGTTCTGTTTCAAATCCAAAAATAAAACCTCTTGCAAGAATTACAAGAATTCCTCCAATTCCATTCAAATCATCACTTTCATAATTTTTAGTTAACATTTTAGGCTGAATTCTGGGGTCAGCAGATTCCGGAGCCTTTACATATGCTTCAAATTCTAAAATTTCATTTAACATCTTCTTTTGCCTCTTCTATATATGGTTCCATCTCTTTCCATTCAAATACTTCCCAAAAAAATCTGCCATAATCTTCTGACTTCTTTGTAATTTCATATAATGTTGCAATCTTTAATTTCAAAGGTAACTCTTGGGTTTCCGTCACTATTTGTTTAAGTTTCTGAAGACATACCCCATATAATTTGTTTTTCGGATCTGTCTCATTTTTTTCATAAAATCCTTGAACAATACTTTCCAGATCTTTTTCTAATGATTTATCCAATTCTTGCATTTCTGTTCTATTTTTTTCAACTCTCTCTTTTAAAGTCTTAAACGGTGTAACTTTTGGACCTTCTATTAAAGTAAGTACATTCCATAAAGTTTTATATCCCCGTTGTTCAAAATGAAACAGAACTTCCTGTTCTTCTTTTTTCAAACTTTGAGCATTAAATCCATTACCTATAATCTGTTCTAATGCTTTTCCTCTATTTTGCATTGGTTGTAATAACCACTGCATCTGATTCAAGCGATCTCTCATATCTTCAATCATATTATCATTACTTAAACATGCTTCTATTTTTTTCTGTATACATGGAAGCACTGTTCTTTGAATTTTTATTACATTTTCTTCATCATATATTTCAAATAAGATTGTTTGCAGATTCTCCGGTGCATAAAAAGTATCTTTCTTTTCATTCTTTAAGACTCGCAAAAACTTATTTACATAAAACGCATACGAATTTAAAATCCCTTGACATCTTAATTTGAATCTTTCAATGTTTTCTTTGTCTGTATCTGAGATTTTTTTTGAATATTTAAAGAACTGTACCCTTTTCGTTTCTTTCTTCTTTTTATATTGTTTTAGTCCTTCTTCAAAATATAATGGTAATTCGTTGATATATGTACCACCATCCTGAATTTCAAACGTAGCTTGTGTTTTACAATTTTTTGCAGACACGCAAAGACATCTTTTTCCCACAATATTTTTCCGAGTCATTGACAGATTATCAAGATTATACCCTTCTTCTCCCCGCAACTTTTCTATGTCTCTCAAAAATATAATATAAGCACTCTTATCAATCCCTGCTTTAAGTACAATGTCTAAATCAGGATGTAGGCCGTTTTTAGCCGCATCAATCTCCAACCCTGTTAATATCGTACATTTTGCACATGTGGGACTATTTGAGGTAAATACCAAACCTGATTCGTCTTTGCTTGGTAATTTCTGATTTCTCTCATATTCTATCTGCCCGATAGCAATTGCAGCATCGGATATTTGTCCAATCCGATTAGAAAATGTATTCTGGATATGAAAAAACGGAACATGCTTCTGAATTGTAACTGGATTTCCTTTAGAAGTAGGTATTTTAATAACCGGAAGTGTTCGCTTAAAATACGGTACTAATCTATTCGTTCTATAACCCAGATAATTTCCAGCCTCATATGCTCCAGATGCAACCGCTTCTACTACATCCTGATTCGCCACAACATTGACCAGATCCCCGTCAAAATCGGCACCTCCCAGACATAGCGGAGCCGATGATCCCCTCGGAACCATGACAATACCAGTCAGCTTCTTAAAATACTTATCATATAATTCAATATGTCCTTTGAAAGAGTTATAGTTGACCCAGTCTGCATATAAATCCTCTGTAGTCATTTCAAAACGCTTCATTATTACTTGTTCATTTCTTGACAAATGCGGACTCCGAAAGAATGCATAATAAGAATCACAATTTAACTTCAAATCTTCCCAACAACCACTCTGTGTACCTACAGGCAGATAAAAACGAAAATATCTATATTTGGGCCAGAATTTAGATATAACGTTCTCATCCTCCAATAAACTCGCAAGCAATGGCAGTAAATCTCTGCACAGATATCGATTCTGTCCTTCCACAACTAATTTTCCTGTTGCAAGCTTTGTTAAAAGTCCTTTCTGTACATTTTTTAATTGTGATTTTATATATCCGTCGCTTTTTAAAGCAGAATTCTTAAATAACGCCCGTTTCCAATTAGATATCTGTCTTATAACTATCGTTTCCTCATCATTCTCCTGTGTATCACTATCCTCCTCTTGGATATTGTTATCATCATCATCCACTGTCATTTCTTCGCAATCTTTCAGATACTCGATAGGATTTTGTATAAAAAAACAATGTCTTTTTACAATCTTTTTAAATTGCCCTTCCGTAAAATGCAGTGTATTGATCATCTGATAGCTCAGATGTGTATATTGGGAGTTTCCGTAAGGTAAATTTGTCCCTGAAATATACAATGCATGATCATATTTTTTCATTGCATCACAATAGAATACCATAGGATCCATATTATTAGCTTTATCAGATGCACTATCCAAATACTGTCGGATCCATTTCATACCTTTAAACATACTTTCTGTGATAAAAATATGAGCCTTGCTCAAATCTCTCTTTATACCAAAAGCATCTTCATACAACTGTTCACCTTTTTTTCCGTTATAAGTCTCTAAAAACTCATGCACATCCACTTCATGAAGCATTCCCTTCATAAACGGTAACCTAATCTGAAAGGAAGTGGCTCCTTTTATGTTCAATGCTTCATTAATGTAAGAAGCATATTCCGGCGTAATAAAACCAGAACCATCGAATGGGATATCCACATACTCAAAATCTTTTATTTGAGGTTTCTGAAAATTGCATTGCAACACTTCTCTAAAATCTGCATCTTTTACTACTTTAATTTCTGTAGTTGCTAATGGAACTTTTTTTTCATAATTATACCTTGTAACTGGCATTTCAGGATTATCCCTCTTTGTTCGTACATCCTTTATTATTACAATAGCCTCCGGATTTATCACAAACTTTGGATGTTTAACTCTTTTAGAAGAAGAAAGATATAAACCTCTGTATGCGTAATATTTACTTTCAATTACCGATATCTTTGAAAAATCCATTCCTAAGTTAAGACGTGTATTCAATCCTTCATAAAAATCTTCATCAATAAACGAAATACGACTATTCCGGCTCATGCTTCCGCTCTTATCAAAAGCAACCATATGGACCGGATTTTCAAAACCTTCAAAATACATATCAAATCCATTTTTTACAAGATCTTTTGAATCGTTCAGCAAAACTTTTTGGTTCTCTATCTTCCATGCCCCAGCATTCTCTTTATCAAGTGGCTGAAATATTTTACCAAAATCTACAATCACTAACTTGTCATATAATGTTTTATCTGTACGTTTAAAAGATTGCTTCTCTTTATCACGCCATACAGATTCTATTTCTTTGCAGAATTGATAAAATAGCGCACAGTCTTCTCGCTCGTCTTCCTGTTTTATAACGTATCTTCGCAACGAATAATTCTCAAGATAAAGCTTGAACCGTTCTTTTTCTTCGCCAGGCCTCTTTGAACAAAAGTTGAAAAAAGCCTGGGCATTAATCGTTATAATTTTTTGTCTAATGTCTGGCATGATATTACTCCTCTTTGGTTAGTAGGGCTATTAGCTCCTGTTACACTAAAAAATAACTTCAGTCCAATCAATTGCTGCAAGGTTTGTTTTAAAATTTTTCCATTCTTGGGAATCTTGGGAATCAAATGTTGGTATACTCGGTTTATCTTTTATCTTTTCATATATTTCTGTTAAATTTCCGATTTCCTCTGATTTAATTGTAATCTCCAAATTTTCCTCTTTACACTGTTCAAAAATCCATGTTTTACGTTCTTCATTCCACTCTTTATGCGGGTGCATTCCGTTTTGGGAAGTATCACCATTATTTCTATCAGCAGTAAACCATTTTCCCCGTAAAGCATTAATCTTTTTTCCTGATTTTTGAGAAAGTTTATAATATTTCCATATCACTCCATTTGTATATAGAACTTTTCCATACCATAATAACTCTCCCAATAATTGTCCTGCATCATTTGCTTCACCATTCGATTTATTCAAAGAACTTGTATTTTTTTTATTTACATAATATTTTTTCTTCTTATCACAACTTATATCAATTGTGTTTGTGTCTAGGCATTCTATGAGGTCTTTGCCAATGCACTTTGCTTCCACGCAACCATATATATTTTTTAAAATTGTGTTTTCTACCTCATCAATTTTAGGTTCCTTTCCCTCTGGAAAACTTTCATCAAAAATCGCAAGATCTGGAAAACTTCCAAACCCATCTATATATTTTCTTGACTTAACATTCTTCTCATTATCCGCCTTGATTCTTTCACTCTTATGAACATCACGTATCGAAAGGTTTTCCGTGTTCACACCATCTCTCAAAAGCATATTAATTAGTGGATATAATTCTTCCTCTTGTCCATACTGTTTATCCATCAGCCATAGTTCTCTCATATATTGTTCTAATGTCATTTTATCAACCTTTCTCTTTTTCAAATTCTAGGCGTTTACGAAACGCCATAAGCTGCAGAAATACGGCATTTTTTAGCACAACAACTGCCAATTTCTTAGATTCTATTTTACCATACAAACCACCTCTCCACCAGTCGAAAAAAGCCTAATCTATCCAATCTATCCAATTTTTTATGATCTTATATTGGCTCCTGTCACAAAAAAGAGCTGAATAGCTTCCTGTATAATTCAAAGTGTAGAAAGTATTATGTACGAAGGACGCCTCCCAGAGTAACGAATAAACAGGCGAATAAGACGGGCGGAAAACCGCCTGCTCTTGACATGCCATTCAACAACTGTTATATATAAAACAAGGGTGAGAAGCCTGATTTTCAGGCTTGCCACCCTTGCATATCATAGAAGAATCTTATTTACAGACTTTTTCTCACAAAAAAGCTTGACCACAACAAATTATGTCGCACTTTCCGTTATTCTGCAAGCGAAAACAAGAAATTTCTCTACAACTTTATCACAATACTGTTCTCATATTTTCCACCATAAAGTATTTCTCTTCTGTCCGCCTAATTTGTTCTGATGCATTTTATTCTGCATAATATTCTTCCCCTGTATCCAGACAAATCACCGCCAGTCTTCCATTATTTCCGCCTGCTCCGCAGTCAATCGCAATGTGATTATTTTTCTTAAAGATATATCCGGGTCTGCTGTTTCCAAGAATATTCTGCGTAGGGGTGTGTCCGCTTACCACAGTAATGTTTTTGAAATATGCGATGTCAAAATCGGTTCTTTTCCACACAAGTTCCTCCACGGAATACTCCTCAAGCCGCCTTGATTCCGAAAAATGTTCCAGCCCTGCGTGAATCAGCCAATATTCCCCATTATTTATGATTTTCTTCCCATACAGACGAAATGATTCTATATATTCCACTACCTGTCGACGCTCTTCCTGT
This sequence comes from Blautia sp. AM42-2, assembly GCF_003480245.1. Classification (NCBI taxonomy): domain Bacteria; kingdom Bacillati; phylum Bacillota; class Clostridia; order Lachnospirales; family Lachnospiraceae; genus Blautia; species Blautia sp. AM42-2. The sequence goes on along the minus strand of NZ_QUIM01000006.1, from coordinate 71,005 downwards.
GGAAGTTTCAAGAACTCCTGAATTGTGCTGATTCCGCCGTTCAACGTCCATTCTGCAAAAGACTGACGTGCCTGTGATGACAGTTTATGAAGAAAGCCATTCGAAAGTTCCGGTACCAGAAGTTTCAGACACGGAAGAGCCATGAGCTCATGGTTGCCCATAATGGGAATGATATTAGGGTTTGCCATCATATATTTCAAGATATTCATGGAATCCGGCCCTCGGTCGACTACGTCACCCAGTACATAGAGTGTATCATCTTTTCCAAGGGGTATCTGCTTCATCAGGTTCCTGAACAGCTCATATTGTCCGTGAATATCACTCATCGCATAAATCATTTACTTTTTTCCATCTCTCTTACAAGATCACAAAGTTCTTCTTCCCAGTCGCTGATTTCCGAATACCAGATACATCCATACACACCTGGAAGTTTCATATTCCTTGAGGAACATACAATAATGTTGGTTTGATTTCCCTGCTCCTGCAGAATCTGAACTAATTTTTCTCCCGCTTCTGTGTCGCTGATGGCTCCTGACCTCATTGGAAAATGCATATCTGTGATGATCAGATTGAACGGCTCTCCTGCGTTTTCTGCATCTTTCAACATTTTCAGACCATCTTCCACATTAGCCACCTGTTCAACCGATGCCACACCACAGCGATTACCTAATATTTTTCGAATTGCATTTGCCTTATAAACACTGTCCTCGAAGTTCAGAACTTTCATATTCTACAGCCATCCCTCTCATTTTTGTTGTTTGTGCTTTTCATACGCTCGTATCTTCTGTTCGCTTTTGTGTTCTTTCAGAACACCATTTAGATTCTATTTTCTACTTCCAAGCACCATATTGAATGCATCATAATTCTGCGTGTCGTTTCTGCCGCAGAACACCGCATATTCTATCGTTTCAAAATAGGATGCATATTTTTCCTGTGCACTCCGAAATGCACGTGCTACAATTCTCGGCGGGTTGCAGAAAGCGCCGCAGCCAAACGCTCCTAAAATCAGAACTTCCACTCCGTTCGATGCTGCCGCCTGAAAAACACGTTCCAGTCTTTGCATCTGAAGTTCGTACAGTGCTTTCTCATTAATCTTAACCGGCGCATTTCCTGCGGACGGGTTCATGGCATTGCTTGGTTTCTTTCGGAGGTTCGGGGCTGCACAGGTAATGATGTCTACCTGATACCAGTCTTTTTCTTCCATTCGTTCCGGTGCAGAGGTGTCGGTCTTAAATACGACGACTTCTGGTGTATACAGCAGATCATCATTATAGAGTGGATCGCCTGTTTTCCGGTGCGGTTGATAGAACTGATGCCACATCGTTTCTGTATCCAGACATGGATACAGTGTGCTGCATCGGCAAAGGCATTCTTCCTGCGCCGTACTTCCCCGTGTTACACCGCCGCCGGGGTTGGTTGCAGAGGCGAAATTCAGGACACAGACTCGTTTTCCGGCTTTTGCATATGCAGAGGCGGCTTCGAAGCTTCTTTTAGATGAAACAATCGTTTTGCAAGATGATTTTCCAGGTTCTGGAAGTGCAATTGCCTGCGATGGAACATACAGCTTTTGGTTCTGAATCGAAAACTGAACTGCCTGCTGGAGCTTCTGGTTTGCTTTTATCAAATCCATGGAGTCCTGAAAGATCGCGATATTATTACTTCTTCTGTCCATTGCAATTCTCCTCTCGTATCCCAGTCACACAATGCTGTTCTGCTGAAAATTATACACCTTATCCTCCAGCTTCGTCCAGGCTTTTACATAGTCCGCATCGATAAAGCAGCCCCTTGCCTGTCGGAATGCACCTGGCTGCTTGCCGCCTTCCGTGGCATATAATCCTGTATCCCAGCAGCCTGCTGATAAGCTGTTGTCTTTCAGGATCAGTAAGTATACCTCGAAGTCATTTGGATAATCATCATCCTTTATGTAGTGGAATCCGGTGAATGTAACGCGAATATTTTCTGCCATGTTTGCTGTCTTTTCTTCCATCTTTTTTCTCCTCATGATAGGCCTTTTCTTTTGAATATTGCCATTTTATCTCATGTCGAACGGAAAATGTTGACAGAAACTTGTCCGTATATAAAATTCAGGGCAATATCTCTGCCCTGAATTTTATAACAAATTGTAACGATTCAGACCCCCATCTCGATTCCGCTTACGCTACATCTCTTCTTCCATCACACAACACTGTTTTAAATGAAATGCAATTCCATACTGCACCATTTTTTTATAGCCCTCCTGCCGCAATATCTGCGTATAATCTTTATCTCGAATCTGCTCCAACGCCTTCCGACAATCTCTTTCCAGATCTTTTTTCTCATCTGTATACTTCACTTCTATCACAATTCCTGTTTCTGCATTTCCCGTTTCAATCACAATATCGCTGAATCCTTCTCCCGATTCTCGATTGGAAGATACACGCCAGTCATTTTTATAGCTTAAGATTCCAAGCAGAATTCCATGATAGAAATTTTCTTTCAGTGATTTCCGCATAAAGGTATCGCGTACGCTGACTGTCTTCTGCAAATACAAATTCAAAAGGCTTTCCACCTCTGCTGATTTTCCCCCAAGCAGTGCCTGGCAGAACTGTTCTGCCATTTTCCCGTCTTTTTTCACTTCCTGCTGAAACAGTGTAAGAATCCGTTCTGTTATGATATTTCGAATTTCCCGGTTTGGAATTGCAAGGCAATAGCGGCCATCGCTTTCTCTTCCGCGCTGTGTCAGGTATCCAGTCATGAAAAGTGTACTCCACAGGTGATCCATGGTCGAATACAGGCCATTGTAGGTAACCATTTCGTCGATTTGTTTGATCACTGTTTTTCCATTTACCAGCCATTCCAGTTCTGTTTTTGTGAGCATATCCGGTTCATTGATGCTGTCGATAAAATGATGAATCACACTGTTCCCGCTTGTATTCATCCAGTAATTTTCCGGCTCGGCCTCTGGATTATGGATATGATCATTGCAGTAATTCACAACATCCCACGGACAGTACACATCTGCTTTTCCGAATCGGTATCCGTCATACCACTCTTTTACCTCGTCATATCGGTCATCCATTTCATAGTCATGCAGCATGTTCTTTACTTCTTCATCTGTAAAACCGAAGGTTTCATCAAATTCTGTATTTGTAATCGAATATACTTTGAAATTGTTCAGTCCGGTAAAGATGCTTTCTTTTGCAATACGCAGGCAGCCCGTCAAAACGGCAAAGGCAAGACTACTGTTTTTCTTTAAAACATTTCCGAACATATTTCGAAGCAGCAATACCATTTCATCATAATATCCATTTTCATGGGCTTTTGCCATCGGAACATCGTATTCGTCAATCAGAACAACCACTTGCTGTTCATAGTGAACTTCCAACAGTTCTGTCAGTTTCTGAAGACTGCCGATAATGGTGTCTTCTTCCATATTTCTTGTCAGAAGTTCTGAAAAAAGTGCTTTATCAACCCGGCTCAATTTGTCACTTTCCAGAAGAAATTGGAATCTTCTTGCTTCACGATTGATTGTTTTTATGAGCTGCGCACGGGCTTTTTCATAGGAATCAGCATCAATTCCTTTTAAGCTGATGGAAATAACGGGATATTTTCCCATATATTGTTCACAAATCTCTGTATTCTTAGAAATCTTCAAGCCGTCAAAAAGTGCTGGATCCGTTCCAATTTCAAAGAAATGCTGAATCATACTCATATTCAGGGATTTTCCAAAACGGCGTGGGCGCGTAAAAAGTGTGACCTCACTTCCGTTATTTAAAATCTGTTCTATGAGGGAAGTTTTATCTACATAATAGTAGTTTCCATTGCGAATCTTTTTAAAGTTGTCAATCCCGGTCGGGAGTTTTGGATTTCTCATCTTGAAACCTTCCTTTCCAACTTTTGCGGTTTTGACACCTGCGGCTGTGCTTATGTTCTGATCTCTATTTTAGCGGGTTTTATTTGCTTTGGCAATGGTTCTTATCGTTTTCTAATCTGTCCAATTTTTTATGATCTTATATTGGCTCCTGTCACTAAAAAGAGCTGAATAGGAAAGCAAAATAAAAGCATTAAACTTTTCCTATTTAAATAGTTTAATTAATATTTAATTTAAAATATTAATCCCAAAGCCAATCGTTCATATTTCCTTGATAATTTCCATTGGAATCATATGAATTTCCTGTATTTGGATCGTAATAATCATTATATTCATTGCCTTTTTCATCAGTCCATCCACCATACCATTCATTATGAATATCACTTGAGCTTCCGCCAGATGAGCTTGACCCACCACTGTAATCATTTCCAGAACTAGAAGATCCAGAATCACTATAGCTAGAACCACCTGAATAATCAGAGCTTGAACTTCCACTACTATAACTATAATCATTACTATCATCATAACTATAGCTAGAACCACCTGAAGATGATCCAGAACTCTGTTCAACAGCTTTTCTTTCTGCTTCTTCCTGAGCAGCTTTGGCGGCAGCCTCTTCCTCTGCTTTCTTCTTTGCTTCCTCTTCAGCTTTCTTACGAGCTTCTTCCTCGGCTTTTTCAATAGCAGTTACTCTGTCATTGTATTTTGTTACATAATCATCAATCGTACTGTTATATTTGTCAAAGCTGTCCTGCTCAACGGTATTATAATTTTCGAAGTCATTTTTCAAGGTATCTTTGAACGTCGTAAATTCGCTGACAGCGTTTTTGAGTGCTTCCTTATCATCCACTTTTTCAACATCATCACCAATTTTATCCGCAATTATTTTGATCGTGTCGTCATATTCGGATACAAAGGAATTCTTCATCTGCGCAATGATTTTTTCATAGTGTACAGAGCATTCCTTATAAGCGCCTTCTGTCTTTTTATATTTTTCCGCACTCTCCATCTCTTGTTTCAATGCTTCCAGTTTTTTATCTCTGTCTTCTCCTTTTTCAAATCTCTGATATTTCTCATCAATCTCACTGTTTTTTGTTTCAATCGCCTGTAAACGAAGCTCCTCCTGATGGCGGTCATACGCTTTCTTTGCAAAAACTCCGATGACACAAATGCAGACAATCGCAATACCAATTACAGCAAGCATGATGGCTTTCTTTTTGTTTTTGTTCTTTGTTTCCATCTCGAAACACTCCTCCCTTTTTCTTTTTGTTTCCCGAAAAATCCATGTTTTCTATGTTCTTTTCCATATTTTTATTGATTCTTCGTTACTCATTTTTCATCACATTCATTATATCGCAGCTCGTTTCTCTTTACTATTTCTTTTTATGTAATTTCCAAAAAATCCCCACTCTTTGATCTCACAAGATTTTAAAATAGTACTTTCCTTCCATCTTATCTTACGTGATGTTGAAATACCCCGGAACACAGTTCATCTCTTCCTGCCCTCCGGGGTACCTCTTAATCTAATTCAGCCACTTTAAAGCTCTTCAAAATGCGAATCACCTGTTCTTCTTCTTTTTCTGTAAATGTACCGTCTGGTGCTTCTGCGATAAATGCAACTGGTGTCGGATAGTCAAAAGAAAATTCGTCTACGTCCCCAGCCTGACCTGCAAATTCAATCTCGCCAAGACGGGATGTCGGTATCACTGCGAACAACGTGCTGTCTACAGGAACATAATCATCATCAATACCAGCCATCATCTCGCCTGTGATATGTACTCGTGCTACCATAAATTCGCCAAGATCTGAACAGTCACGATCGGTTCCCCATGGATATCCAGGCACAAAATTAGAAGTGTCTGCCTGTGAAACCTGTGCCTTCAGCATATCACGCGAATAGCCGCCAAGCGCGCCTTGGCAGTACCAAAACGAAACGGTAACACCTCTATCGTTTGTCAGAACAACGTTTTCTCTGACCGCATCCATGGAACCGCCAACTTCCTCCGTCTGAATTTCCCAGCCTTTTGGGATTTCAAACTGGAATGCCGTGCTGTCACACTGATTTACTTCTCCATACCGTGTAACATAGATATCTCCCTGCTCCCCAGTTTCCGTCCATTCCATATCCTTCTGCCAGTCTGCACTTGACTCCCAGTGTTTTGACCAGATTGGATCAAAGGTCCGGTCAAAAAGATCTGTTTCCTGCATTTTTTTATCAATGACCGGGATATCAACCACTGCTTTTCCTTTGATTCTCGGGCTGATGGAAAGCTCCAGTGAGCCCGCATATCCACCCAGGTCGTCCTTCATGGATACCTTTGCCTGGCCTTCTGCTTTTCCAACTGCTCCGCCGGAAAGATTCAGGCCAGCGCTGTCATATAATTTTGCGCTCGGCCGGATGGCAATGTATGCTTCCAGCCTACCGTTCACCTCAACCGTACTCCACTCAAGTCCGTCTGAATTCAGATTTCCTTCTTTGACTTCTTCTACTTTGCCTGTTCTGCTGTCATACTGGAATCCCAGGGTGCTGTCGGCTGTTGCACCGTAAGAGCTGTGAATGCCGCCCTCCAGACTTCCCGCTGCCCCGACAACGGCTTCCAGATGATTTGTAATAACAATCGGTACAATACCGGCGTTGAACTCGATATTCGGCAGTTTTCGTTCGTAAACGGTTTTTTCCTTTTCAAATTCTTTCTCGCTGTTTGCGCCGCATTCCAGGGCAATACCGGCTTTGCTCCTTACTGCAATTCCACACTGGACTTCACCGTCTTCGATATCAATCTGAAGTTCCAGCCAGCATCCCCATCCTGCCTCTCCGGAAAACTGAACGGGTTCTTCTTCAACATTGATTGAGACACTGTAATCGTAATCACTGTTTTCTTCCTCTGTCTCTTCTTCCGATTCATCTTCGGACAGTCTTTTAATGGTATAAGCGCTGTTATTTCCTGTTTCACTTGCACCATCCTCCGTCAGCCGGAACTGTTTGATAATATGTGCCTTTTCGAATACATCCAGCAGGGTCGCCGGCTCTGTTTCTACCCGGTAACCCTGATTCGTTTTTTCTTTCTGCACTACTTTTCGAATAAATCCAGAAGGCGCTGCACTGATTTCTCCCGCAACAAGAACATCTCCGGTCTGGTAACCAGGATCTTTTTCAAAGGTGAGACTGTTGTCAGAAACTTCCGTTGGCTGATCTTCTGATTTCATCTCATTGGTAATCACCTTTACATTGTCTTTTACAATGATGTCAGGATCATCCGTACTGTTTTCTGCTGTGTTCTCATCCGATGTGCTGTTTTCCGATACACTTGTATTCTGTTCTTCCGGATTCTGTTCCGGCTTTGTACTCTTCTGTGTACTTTGAGCAGCAAAAATTCCAAACAGAATCAATGCCAGAATGATTGTGCCTGCCAATACTGCGCGGATCCATTTTTTCATCTGTACCTGCTCCTTATTCTGCCTGTCAAAGCGAATATTCGCAATCCGCTTCGCTACTTGCTTGATTCGTTTAAAATGTGGTGCACCAGATTTACTGATTCACCACATTTTAAGCTTCTTTGTATTACGGAGTTACCGTTTCATCTTCTGCCACGTTTTCATCATCTGGCTCTGATTCTGATTTGGATACTGCTTCACCAGGTTTTTCTGCTTCCGACTCTGAAATCACGCTCTCTGATGTTGTTTCCGGTAATGGAGTTTCCTCAACAACCACTTTCTGCTCTGGCTGTTTTTTGTTTCGTACCTTTCCAGCGTACATTTCAATCTCTTCTGTGTCATCCACATCATCCATTTCCTGATCAATTCCGCCGATGGTGTATGGGTCATTCTGATATTCAAGCGTGTTTACAGATTTAATGGTTTTGGTCGCTCCATCGAAATCGAAAACATGCCATAAGGTTCCTGGCTGATTTGTCGGAATCGTGTATGTTGCAATGTTTTTGCCTTCGAGGTAAACCTGAACTTTTGCTCCGGAAAGAGACATTTCATTGGCCACTTCACTGTAACTGTTGGTATAATCGTGTACGAAGTAGCTGAACTTTTCGTCTGCTTTTACGTTACGTACTGTAATGGTTTCCGGACCATAACTACTTGTATCATCTACGTCTAAGTTTCCAACAGAATTTCCTTCGAAATCTGTCTGTCCGAACCAGATATGATACGGTTTGTCCGACGAGTAGCATGCAAGATGAGAATCCAGATCCCACGGCTCTTCGCCCCAGGTTAATACGATGCGGAATTCTCCTGCGGTTTCACCGTCCCCATCTCCCGGTACAAGAACAATATTTGCTGTTTCAATCTGGTCTCCCGCTACTGTGATATTTTTGTAATTCGTCACATAGCCTTCTTTGCTGATTTCAAGCGTATAATTTCCATTTTCCATTGAAAGAGTATAGCCTGCATTTTCAAATACTCCTTCTGTCACAGCATCACCCGTTTGATTGTTCCAGCCTTTGCGTACAATGTAGGCTGTTTCTGTAATACCATCTCCCGTGACTGCATCGGTTATCGTTCCCTCTACAGAGCCTGTATTAAAATCATCATGGCGCTCCACCATATAGATATCTTCTACATATCTGATTTCACTGTTCTGAACCAGAACTTCCGCAACCTTGTACGTCTGATAAGACGTTGCGGATACTGTAATTTCATAAGTTCCATCCTGCAGATTTTTGGTGCTGTACTTGCCAAACACATCGGTATAGAGAATTCTTTCTGTTTCTGTTCCTTCCTCTCTCCAGGCTCCAGCTCCTCCTGAAAAAACAGCAATTTCATTTTCTTCTGTTTCAAGGCTCCAGGCTCCATGGCTTCCGCCTCCACTGCCGCCTCCGGCTACGCTGTTTCCACCATTGCCGCTGCCTGCTCTGACTTTTCTGGAAATTCTGACTCTCGCGTTTTCTATCGGCAAACGTGTTTTGCCCGAGTAAACATATCCTGTGATACCGCCGCTGGCGTACGTACATTTTTCAACGCGGACTCCATTTTCCTTATGCATTTTTATTCTCAAGTTGTTGTTTTCATCATTTTGAAGCGGTTTGAATTCCAGATCAAAATCGAAATATTTCTTCAATACATCTCCAAGCAGGGAATCTGTATCGAGTCCATTTGTTGAGTATGGATATACCTTGATATCCTCGCATGCGAGACTTCCATTTTCTAAATCATGGTATGCAAATTCTGCCTCAACGCCTAAGCCTAAATCTGCATAATAGCCTGCTAAATCAAAAACACTGTACAAAGTCAACAGACCTTTTATGCCAATACCGCCTTCCATATTTCCCTTTACCTCAAGGGTATCAACACCATGATGAAAATCGAAAATGCCTCTCCATGTTCCATCTTTATATTCAAATCCCTGTGTTGATTCAACGCTATATGAAATATGTAAGGATCCATCTGCTTTGTATGAACAGAAAAGTACAACATCAAAGGTAAAACCGGTAGCCCCTATTGTAATTGGAAAACGCATTAATTCTACCTGACCACTGTCAGCAAATTCTTTTTCCGCCGTAATATCTTCATTTGCATTTTCCGTGACAGCAAGTTTAAGTTCATTTACCGAAACACCATTTACTCCAACGTCAACATTTACAACGCACAGAATTTCAGGAATTTCAAAATCAATTTTTCCTTTTCCTTCATCATTCGAACCAATATTAAATTCAAAATTCTTTTCGTAGCCAACATCAATAACACCACCTGCTCCTATATTAGCCTGTGTTGCAATTCCATATTCATCCGTGTCGGCAGCTCCTCCGATAAGTGCTGTACCGCCTCCGACAAAATCAATTTTGCTGACCACTTCCCATAATTCTGGCTTTATGCATGTCAGAATCAGTTTCTCGCCATCCTCTGTTACCGTAGTTGCTTTGAGCGCGATACCTGAAATATAAACTTCATTCGCAGGAAGGATCATAACACTTCCTTCTCCGATTTTTTCTGTCTCGGTTGTTTTCGGAAGTGTAACTGTATAGGTTCCATCCGCATTCTCTACAACTGTATAATCTGTGATATTTTCCAGTTCTTTTTTCAATACACCATCTACGTACTGTGTATTATCATGCGGCTCTTCACCAATTGTTGTGTCTTCCTGTCTGATTTCATCAATTTCACAGAAAATCGATTTAACATCTTTCTTGGAGAGCAACGCATGCGGCTGGAACTGGTTTTCTGTATTTAATTCCAAAAATCCTTTCCCTACTGCAATTGCTGCTTCATTTTGATATGTAATACTATCCCAATCCGTCCAACTGTTCGTATCATACGAATGTATTCCATTGAATCCCATTGCATGTACTGCCGTATAAGCCGCAAATTCGCGTGTTGCCGGTTCATCTGGATAGAAAAACGGGATATCCTGCTCCAGATCTTCGATATCCGGTGGCGGCAGGATTCCATATTTCTCTGCAATTTCGATTGCTGCTTCATACGCATTTCCTGCCGTATCCGCATAATAATGGTTTAAGGAATCCGGATCTGTATCCAGGTTCATTTCAACCTTTTCAGCGAGCATCTGCACCCACTCACCGCGTGTATATGTTTTGGTATCGTCCGATGGATCATCTGACTTCACGTAGGTATATTCAACTTTTGCTTTCAGCTCCACGGTAGTCTGATCCACAAGAATATTCTTGGAAAGCTCCATGACCTTTCCTATGTTTACACTTTGTGCTTCTGCTCTTGCCCGTTCCGGAAATACGCCTGCAACGGTGCTTCCCGTCATAATCAGGCACAGAAACCACGCCAACATTTTATTTCTTCTGTTTTTTTTCTTCAGTGCAACAACAACGGCTGCTCCTGCCAGCACCAGCAGTACAACCCAAACAATAATTTTGGTGTTGTCACCCATTTTCGGTGCAGATTTCAGTTTCTCAGCCTTTAAGGACTGGCCATTTTGCTTTGCGTTTCCAGTTCCCTGATCTTTTGTTAATGTCGTTCCGGAATCCTTGCTGCCCGTTGTCGTACCAGGATTCTTCGTGTCATTTGCTACGTTTCCATTTCCTGGCTTTTCATTATCTGTCGGATTCTTTTTGTCATCTCCAGAAGGATTTTCCTTATTTTCATCATCCTTCTTATCATCTGATGCTTTTACCGTACAAACCGTTGTCAACGTAACGGTTTCTCCAGCCTGCAGAGATTCCATCTTTTTTGTTGTCTCCGCATTTTCGGCCAGCACAAAATTTTCCGGCAAAATATTTTCCAGTGACAGATTCGTTACTGCTGTATCATTTGTATTGGTTACAGTTAAAGTAACTTTGATTTCTTCACCCTGCTGGTAAGTTTCTTTGTCTGTTGTCAAGGCTGCTTCTATTCCATCCTGAAGCAGCGATGCTGCAAGAGCAGGCTGTGTCATCATTCCGGTGCATAAAAGCAGTGCCAGAAAGACAACTTGTAATTTCTTCCACACTTTCATACGTCTTCTCCCTCGTAAATGTAAAATTTCGATCCTTTTTCTCTGAATATCTGCCGCTTATGCTGTCTTCAGGATCCTTGGTGCCTTCCGTCAATGGAAAGGCGGCTTTTCTTGCTCTGCATCTCAATCATTAGCTGAGCAGAGCAATGAACATTTCATTTTCCTCCTTCTTCTGTTGTATTTCTTTTAGTGTAATACATCCTCCCTTTATTTGCAATATATTTTGTCATGCATTTTGCAATGCATATTTCATCATTATTATGCAATACAATAAAACAGACTGGGCTTCCAGTACTCTTTAAAATCAGAATACAGCCAGAAAAAGCGCACTGAAATAAGCTGTCCCCAAAACAGCTTTTTCTTCATTTTTCGATTTCGCAGATTCGAAAAATTTATTTTTTGTCGAACCTTTTTTTGAAACACCTTTGTTATGTTTTATGCTGCCCGTAGTTTCCACATAAGATCCGGAAGCATGCTCCGTTCTTATATTCTCCGGCAGCAGAATGGAGTTTGATATGGCATTTCAGTTAAAAGGCAACCGCAAGGAAACGGAAAACAAAACCATCCGTTTCCCCATTCACCTGATCGATCAGATCGAACAGGCAATTTCCGATTCTGACCAGGACATTACCTTTTCCAGTTTTGTAATTCAGGCGTGTGAGTATGCGCTGGATCACATGGACGCCCCGTCAGAAGAACACAATTAACTTTTCTTTTTTCAAAGCAGATTTTTATGGTTCGACGTGCATTTTCTGGCTGTTCTCTGCTTCTATTTTATCTTACCATGCTTCTTATTTTTTTCAGGACAAGATCCTGTCCTAACTCAACTCCACAACCTCATCATACAGACACACAAACACCTCTTCCACTTCCGCATCTTCATGAAAGTGCCCGAAATACCATTTCTGAAACTCTGTCTCATCCGCCACGCGCTGCAGGTACTGGCGAAGTTCCACCTCATCGTCAGACAGCTCTCCATACCCCATTGCCGCGGCCACATCTCTTGGGGCGGTGTGGGTCAGTATGTAGTCCACCTGGAAATCTTCTTTTTCCAGATTTTTCCATCCTTCTTCGTACTCTTCCCGTGACGGAATTTCTTCCGGGAACCACGAAATTCCCTCCGCGCGGGACATTTTGTCGATGCTGTAAGCACCTCCGAAGGTAAAGAATTTCAGCCCGTCAATCGTAAAGATCTGGCCGCGCATCAGATGGATCATGTTGTCCTCAATGATATGCACCTTTCCGCCGTTCCACTGCTCCACGGCGTAGAAATTCAGTTGTTCGAAGTTCTCATGATTTCCGTCGATAAACAGTGTCGTCACCGGCAGACTTCGGAAAACGGCTCTCGTATTCGCTTCGTATGCTGCAGAAAAGCCGCAGATGCCGACATCTCCGCAGATGATCAGATAGTCATCCCGGGTGTACTCGTCTTCGTGCTCGTTAAAATAGCGTACAACTTTTCCAATATCAAAGGTGCCATGGGTATCTCCTGTAATGACAATGCTCATTCTCAGCGTCTCCTCTCGTGTTCTCTGTTTCTGTTCTCTAAAGTATCGCAAAACATCATCCGCAAATTCTGTCCGCTTTCTCTACCGCTGCTATCGTTTCTTGCAGAGGCACAGACTACACCGCACTATTCCCGAAAATAAAACACTTCTCCCCGTGCCCGGAACGGCAGCCGGTTTCCTCTCGGAAGCAGAAATGCATGCTCTCGTCTTACCTTCAGATCATTCTCAATCTCCCCGTCCGTAATAATCAGAATCGGCCCGTCCTTTGGAAAATCGTTCGCCTGTTCCAGACAATCCACGCCCGGCTGCAGTATGGTTCCTCCTCGTCCCGTGACTTTTACCCGGCCGGCAATATCTTCCGGTGCCAGATATCCCGCATCCGTCGCTTTGGCATCACAGAAAATGATTCTCACGAACGGAACATCTTTCGCCGCGGCATAGCTGGCAATGGAGCCGAGTGCCATACCGATCTGTTTTGCACTCATGGAACCGGACGTGTCCACGACCACACCGAAGGTCCGGCTCTCCAGATCCTGCTCGTAATACGCATATCCTGGCCTTGGAATATCCGGCGTGGCACCCTGCCGTCTGCTCGGCCGCGCATAGGTGCGGTGTTTTTCCAGCGGTGGAAACTGTACGTCAAACCACTTCGCCAGCGCGGCATCCCAGGGAATGGCCGGCATCGCAAGCGCCCTGATTTCCTGTACCAGCCCGGCCGGCAGGAAACCACGATTGTGCTCCTGATGGTAATCCAGTCCCTCCCGCAGTGCGTTTTTCAGCAGTTCATCCAGGCTGACCCCGTTTTCTCTTCCAGTAAAATGCGGTCTGTTTCCGTTAAACATATCACCTCTGCCAAAGCCCCGGAAGGTGTTTAGTTTTTTGTACTTTCGGATCTCTTTCACGATCAGATCATAGATACTTTCTGCCGATTTGTTGTGAAGTGTTTCATCATACAACAGCCCATCCGGCGGCATTCTGCCGATCTCCATTTCGTGCAGCCAGTCGTTGATGACGTAGTCGCAGGCGATGTTCCACAGAAAGAAGTCACGCCCATTGCACCGTTTCTGGTGCTGCAGTCCGGCATGGAGATATTCATGCGCGAGAACAAAAATCCACTCTTCCTCCGAAAATCCGCACGACGGATTGGCATAAATGATTCCCTGCTCTGCGTCAACCGCTGCAATATGGATTTCATACCGATGGCACATTTCAATGTCCTCCACAATTTTAAATGCAGCCGCAAGACCTCCGAGCAGCGGATAATGGGACAGGAACCATTCTGCTGCTCTGGAAATGACGGTATTCTTTTTCGTTTTAAGATCGTATCCTCCCGCATCGCAGAGTGCAGATTTGATGGAATGAGTGACTGCATAGGAAAATTTTTCAGCATATGCATTTCTTTCTCCCTTTTTATAAACGATCGGCCGTTCTACCCCGATCATATCCTTTAATTTTTCAGAGTTTGTCCCGCAGATCTGCGCACCATTATCCTGGTGCTTCAACAGATATTCATAAATTTTCTGCTCGCTGTTCAGTTTGATCGGATATGCTTCCGCCGGATCTGCGCAGATCGGCTCGCCGAGGCGGATGTCATAAAGGAATCTGGTAATGTAGATATCACAGGCTTTGTTCCAGAGTGCCGGGACAAATTCGCAGTCGGAAGGGATGCTCGCTTTGTCAAAGTGGCCGAACGCCAGGTGCAGAAGGTTGTGTGCCATCACATAGCACCATTGTTCCGGCGACAGGTTCGCCCGCATGTTGACGTAGATATCTCCATCTTTCGTAACACAGGCCAGACTTCCTTTTGCATTCAGATGGGAGGGCTTTGCAGTGATGTACCCATCCAGTTGATGGAACAGTGTATTTTTTTCCAGCAAACCAAAGCCGGCCTCCACTCTGCGGTACCCGGCCGGCTTTTCTTCTTCGCGGTAATACCGGCTTCGAACGTATGGCATCTGTTTCTCCTTCCTGTTTTTCAGATCCGTGTCAATTTATTTTAGTGCTTCCATTTGAAGCTCATGAATCACTCCCCCAGTCATGTGTTTCAATAATAACCGGGCTTTTTTCAGCCGACGAGCCGCGGCAGATCACGGATGATTTCCATCATAAACCAGTCCGGCAGTGCCTCCGCTCCATCAGCTGCGACGGTCATCTGGGCGATTTCGAAATTGATGACTGCGAGTTCTTTGATCATGCCCTTGGCGCGGTACGCAAAGGAAAGCATGCCGCCGGAAATTCCCTGTTTGCTTTTCGGCAGTTCTGCAAGCAGTCTGGCGCGGAAGGACTGTGCGAGAAAATACAGCACATCCCGGTTTTCCGGCTTGTCCGGCCATTTTGCTTTCTGCGCGATAATGTCATCCAGGAGATGTGTGTTGCGCAGTGTTTTTGTGTAAGCAAGAAACATCCCCGCATGCTGTTCCAAGAGGCAGGCGTACGCCATCATTTTTAATGTTTCCTGCGAAATATCCTGCTCCCCGGCCCGGTATTCCTTCAACGCATCGCTCAGCATGTGCCAGGAACGCGGGGTGGAAAACGGTTCTTCGGTTTTCGGCGGTTCGGAAAAGAGGTGATCCGGCCGCTGGATGATATAGTCAATGACCCACGGATGGAGTCCTTCTGCCTGCGCCCACTTGATCCACTGTCCTGCATCCGCTTTTAGCTGCACATGGAACATACGGTTTAAAAGGGCGGACGACATCGTTTTTACGATCGCACTGTCCTCGGCACGGTTTCCTGCTCCGATCACAATGCTTCCCTCCGGAAGATGGTATTCTCCGATCCGCCGCTCATGGATCAGGGAATAGAAGGCTTTCTGCACTTCCTGCGTACAGGCGTTGAGTTCGTCCAGGAACAGGACATATGGCTCTTTTCTGGCGATCATTTTCGGCGGAAGAAATTCCGAGGTTTCGCCCCGGATCTGCGGAATGCCGATAATGTCCTCCGGCGCGAGCTGGCTTCCGAGGAGCGACACGCACGGCAGGCCGACTTCGTCTGCGAATTTTTCCACTAACGCGGATTTTCCGATGCCGGGCGCACCCCAGATAAAAACCGGCCGCACCGGCGCAACCTGAAGCAATACTTCTAATAATTCATCCTGTGTCACACTGATTGGTAAATGCATCTGATGTACTCCCTTCTGTTTCGATCCTGTATCTTTTCAAAGCGGATATTCGCAATCCACTTTACCACTTGCTTGATTTGACTAAATCACTTTTTCTGCCCTGCCGTGATCTTACTGTGCTGCATTACAACGTGTCTCACCATATTTCTCTGTATTTTCCAATTTCACTGTCATATTCCAGCACCGGAATTTTTTCGCTCTGCCAGGTGGTTCCATCGAGATAATAATGACTCTGACCGTCATGCCAGATACCGTCATATATTCTGTTTCCACTGATTTTTGCCGTGGAGATGTGACCTGCAATCACATCCTTATAGAATGCTCCGCGGCTTACCGTTCTTTTCCCCACCATCAGCTCCTCGCTGGTCACGCACAGCCAGTTTTTACCGCCCCATTCGGCAATTCCGGCGTGCACCAGAATCTGGCGTTCTGTTTCATAAAAGTAAGGAAAATGGCGCATCCAGGTGATCAGATCCCCCGCATCTTCGAACATCAGCCGTACTGCTTCTGCATTTCTAGAATCCTCTGAGAGGTGTGCTTCTTTTTCCAGAAACTCTTGAAAATGTTCTTCTTTCAGAAAGCTGTGTAGCGTTTCATAGTCTCCATCTGCATCCGATGCCAGCCATTCCCGGCTGCGATATTGCTCCACACTGCCGATATGCCGGTTGACATCCGCATATTCTTCCAGCCAGTCCAGCAGTGCTTTTTCATGGTTTCCCATCAGGGCAATGACTTTTTCCGAACCATATTTTTCCTGCAATGCCCTGACTTTTTCCAGCACCGCCCGGCCATCTGGCCCATAATCTATGTAATCGCCCAACAGAATCAGCTGGTTTTTCCCCGAAAGGTCTGTTTTTTTCAGAGCTGCCTCGAATGCCTCCAGAAATCCGTGAATATCCGACATCATATATCGCTTCATTGCTTTTCCTCTGTTTGTTTATACATAGAAAGTTTCTTTCGTTTCCAAGCAAAGGCATCCCAGTCTTCCATTCTCGAAGCCGCAGCCGCAGTCACACAGATAAACGTTTCCTTTTTTATTCTTCCAGATGGATCCATTTCCCATGTTCTGATGGCCGCAGACGGAAATATATCCATGCACTCCCTCATGAAGAAAAACCTTGTACCACAAATCCCCCATCAGATAATAGTTGTCCAGTTTCCATTTTCCCGGTTCTGCCGTACAGGCATGGGCAAGCAGATACGGCTGACCGTCCACCTCGATTTCCACCTGCACCGGCCAGGAAAGGATATACTCCGCAAGCTCTTTCAGATCTACTTCTGTCAGGCGCTCCTGCAGAAGATGGAAGGAATTGTACGGATACGGCTGCAGGAGGGCGCGGTCTCTCTCATCCATTCCGTAATAGCGGAAAATGTAATTGGCAAGCCAATGATCGTGGTTGCCGCGGATCACAGTACATTTTTTCCCCAGCTTCAATACCTGAAAATACACGCCCGCCGGGTCTGGATGATCCATGCAGCGATCAAACAAATCACCAAGCAGGTACAGGTGATCGTCCTCTTTGAGATCCATTTTTTCCAGCAATTTCATGAACCGCCAGCTGTCGTTATGTATATCGGTAATAATATAGTGCATCCAAAATCTCCTTTTCTTTCGCAGCTTTCGTGTCTGTTCCTGCAATCATCAAAGCTTCCGTAATCCGCTCATTTTTCCCAAAACGGCTTTCCTGCTTGTGTTTTGGCATGTCCTGTTTCAAAAGTCTTCCCGCTTGTTCTGCTGGTTCCGAATCCCGGTCTTCTGATTCTGGCATCATGGAACGTCTAAAATCGTTCACCCATTGTTGTCCGAACTGTAAAACTCTTCCCCCGTTTCCAGACAGATTGCCGCCAGCCGCCCTCCCGGGAAGCATGCGCCGCAGTCGATCGCAATGTGGTGATATTTTTTATAAATATACCCAGGATTATCATTTTCCGGAATCGTCTGCGTCGGTGTATGTCCTGTTACCAGATTTGTATCCGCAAAGTATTCCTTCTGATAATCTGGTCTGGCCCATACAAGATCGTGCAGGGAATATTCCTCGATCCTCTTTTCCGGTGTGAATCCACCCAGCCCTCCATGCACCAGCAGATACTGTTTTTCTCCCACTGTAAGCTCCTCATACAGACTGAAATCCTCCAGAAAATTCAGTACTTCCTCCCGCATCTCGGGATCCAGCGCCCGAAATTCCCGGATCGTAGCATCACCGCCGTTATACTTCCAGAGAACAAGATTGTCCAGCAGTTCAGCATCCACTTCCTCGATGGCAAGATCTGTGATTTCCTGACAGAGAAACCGCAGACATTCCAGCGCCATCACCTCATGGTTCCCCACGATACAGAACGCATTCGGCATTTCCATCAGTTTCAATATCACCTTAATCGGATGCTCACCCCGGTCTAAAACATCACCCAGAACATAGAGCGTATCTGTATCTTTCAACTCGATTTCTTCCAGCAGCTCCATAAATCTCTCATACTCACCGTGAATATCAGAAATAACGTAAGTAGCCATAAACAGAATCCTCCCTTTTTCATCCATACGAATCTGCATACGTTCTCCATTACCAGCTTATCTTACCATACTTCCTGTTTTTTACCGGACAAACTCTTGTCCCTCCTCTTTTTGCATAATGTACACTCTAATACATCTTCTATTGAACTTTCATTCATGCGAAATCCCCTTTTCTTGATACTATACCACATCTATTCTTTTCTTCATTGAACTACAAGTTTAATCCTCTTTTTCTTGCTGTTTTCTCGCATTCTATCAGCACTACGCGCTGTTTATACAGCGCCTTTTATTTCTGTACAATTTATTCCCTATATGCAAAAAAGGAACGTTCTATCCAAATCGTTCCTTTTTGTTTGTAGATTATTTTATTTTTCAAATTTCTCAATCACGCACGTATGCGTCTTCGTTTTCTTATCATAAACGTGTATTTGCCGAGTGTACAGTAATGCCCGCGTCCCCCCTTCGTCATCCCACCTTCAAGCGCAAAAAGCCTCCCGCCGCACAGAGCACAAGTCCCCTATTTACTTAACACCCCGTCGACAGCCTTTTTCCATCCGGCATACTTCTTCTCCCGGATTTCATCGTCCATCTTCGGTTCATACACACTTCGTTTCATATTTCCCGCGAGTTTTTCCAGATCGTAGACCCCGGCTGAAATACCGGCCATATAAGCCGCCCCGATACCGGAAAGCTCCTCCGCGTCCGGAATCTTCACGCGTTTATTCGTAATATCACTCTGGAACTGCATCAGATATCCATTCCGTGTCGGGCCTCCGTCCACGCGGAGTTCTTCAATCCGCATGCCTGTATCCTGCTCCATCGCACGGACGAGGTCGGTGATCTGGTAGGCAATGCAGTCGAGTGCCGCTTTTACCACCTCCGCTTTTCCTGTGGTACGGGTAATTCCGCTGATCGATGCCGTTGCTTTCTCATCCCAGTACGGCGCACCAAGCCCGGTAAATGCGGAACCAGATACGTGCGGTCTGCCGGATTTGCCTCCCTCGCCAGTCCTTCCGTCTCTTTTGCCGAAGAAATCAGCTTCAGATCATCCTTCAGCCAGGTAATCACCGCTCCAGTGTAGTTCAGGTTGCCTTCCAGCACATAGTCCACCTTGCCGCCTCTTCCCCACGCAAGCGAAGTCACAACGCCGTGGCTGCTCTGAATCGGCCTGTCTCCAATGTTCATCATCAGCGAAGAACCCGTTCCGTACGTTGCCTTGATCATACCCGGTTTTAAGCAGCCCTGTCCGAACAGAGCCGCATGAGAGTCGCCTAATACACCGCAGATCGGAACCGTCTCGGAAAACAATCCTTCCATCGTCGTGGTTCCATACACCGCATCGGAATCGCACACCCTGGCCAGCGCACAGACCAGAATCCCGAACATCTCACAGATCTTCTCATCCCACGCCAGCGTTTTCAAATTAAACAACTGCGTTCTTGACGCATTTGAAAAATCCGTCTTAAATGCATGATCCCCCGTCAGCTTGTAAATCAGCCAGCTGTCAATCGTTCCCAGACACAGCTCGCCGTTTTCCGCACGCTTCTGTCTTTCTTCTCCGCCGTTTCGAAGCAGCCATGCCATCTTTGCAGCAGGAAAATAAGCCGAAAGCTGCAGACCCGTTGCCTCGCGGATCTCCTCTGCGTGCCCCTGCTCCGCAATTTTCTGCGCAATGCCGCTTGCGCGGCCGCACTGCCATACAATTGCCTATTCCAGCGGTTCCCCGGTCGCCTTGTCCCAGATCGCCGTCGTCTCACGCTGATTGCTGATGCCGATTCCGGCGATTTCTTCCGGTGCAACACCGGACTCTGCCACCAGCGTTTTTACCGTCTGTACGGTATTCCGGTAAATCTCATTCAGATCATGGGACACCCATCCCTTTTCATTGACGATCTGCCGGTGCGGCAGGTCGGCACGGCGGAGTAAATGTCCCTCCCCATCAAAGAGCAGCGCTTTCGTTCCCTGCGTGCTCTGGTCAATTCCGATAATATACCTTTTCTCCATTTGTCCAGCTCCATTCCTAAAATTTTATAAATATCCAGATCCCCATCTCGAATAACGCTGAATACACCCTGTTTTTCAACACACCATGCGTCATTTTCTATTGTCGCGGCATTCACCCTGCCCCTATAGGCAAGATCTTTGGCGATTGCCACACATTCCAACATCTTCCGCAGAACGATTTATTCCTGATTATATAGAAAAAGTTCCTGCGTTCCCGGATTTTCTTCCGCCCGGGTACGCAGGAACATGGCATACGCAGACCTGCGGCAGTTTACAGTTCCCTGCGGGCTATCACATTCACCGCTGATTCCATTTCTGGTCAAGCCAGTAATTCTTTCGCTTTTTTTGCAATGCCCTCGGCATTCAATCCATAATAGTCAAAGACTTCTTGGGAAGTTCCCGTGATCACCGGCGCATCCGGCAGAGACATATGAACGACTTTGCGCGGGCATTCCGCACCGACCACCTGGCTCACCATCGATCCAAGACCGCCGAATGGAGCGTGCTCTTCGATCGAAATGACAACTTTTGCCTTCTTTGCAGCTTCTACCAGGCCCTCTTTGTCCAGCGGTTTCACACAGTACATATCGAGCAGTCCTGCGCTGATTCCCTCTTCTTTCAGCATAGCAGCTGCATCGAGCGCCGGGCGGACCATCTCGCCGCAGGCTACCAGTAAAACATCGGTGCCTTCCGAGAGAACCGTCGCCTTATCCATCTCAAACGGGGTATTTTCTTCGCTGTAAATATCTGCAACGGCATTTCTTCCCACTCGGATATAAGCCGGTTTTTCATCGGTAAGAAGCGCCTCAACCAGTTTTGCTGTCTGGAAGCGGTCGCTTGGCAGATAAACGCGCATGTTCGGAATAGCTGCCATTGCTGCGATGTCCTGTGCAGAATGATGGCTCATGCCGAGTGCGCCGTAGCTCACACCGCCGCTGATGCCGATCAGCTTTACATTGGTGTTGGAGTATGCACAGTCAATTTTCGCCTGCTCATAGCTTCTTGTAGAAAGGAAGCACGCCGGAGATGCCGCAAATGCTTTCTTGCCGCATTTTGCAAGACCGGCAGAAACGCTGACCAGATCCTGCTCCGCAATACCCATCTCCACAAACTGCTCCGGATACGCATTTGCAAACGGTGTCAGGGAAGCACTTCCCCTGGAATCGCTGCAGAGCACCACGATATCTTTATCCGTCTCGGCATGTTTCATTAAAACCTCGCAAATGGCCTGTCTGTTTGGAATTTTATTCATGACAGTGCCTCCTTTCTCTCATCCAGATCCTTCATGATCTGTTCTACTTCCTCCGGTGTCGGCACTTTATGATGCCACTCCGCCTTATTTTCCATCACGGAAGAACCACAGCCCTTCGTTGTGTTTGCAATAATAACCGTCGGTTTTCCCTTGCAGTGTTTCGCCAGCTCAAACGCATGAACGAGCGCGTCCATATCGTTGCCCGGTACGGAAATAACATTCCATCCGAACGCTGCCCATCTCTCCTCCTGGCTGTCCTGTTTCATGACATCCTCGGTATTTCCGGAGATCTGCAGACGGTTGCGGTCTACGATCGCACAGAGGTTGTCCAGCTTGTAGTTTCCTGCGGACATTGCGCCCTCCCAGACAGAGCCTTCTGCCAGCTCGCCGTCACCCATAACGGTGTAAACACGATAATCTTTTTTATCCATTTTTCCTGCCAGCGCCATTCCCACGCAGACCGGAAGTCCGTGGCCGAGAGAACCGGAGTTCATCTCGATGCCCGGCAGTTTATTGTTCGGATGGCCGATGTACGGGCTGCCGAATTTGGAGAATTTTTCGATGACCTCTTCCATCGGGAAGAATCCCTTTGCTGCAAGTACTGCATAATATGCCTCAACGGAATGACCTTTACTCATCACAAAACGGTCGCGGTCCGGGTCGTCCATGTTCTTAGGGCTGATGTTCATCTCTTTAAAATACAGCGCTACAAGCACATCGATGACACTCATGTCGCCGCCGATGTGGCCGCCCTTGCCGGAAACTACCATTTCCACTACTTTCTTCCGCAGATCATACGCCAGACAACTCAATTCCTTGTATTCACTCATGATTTTCATTCTCCTCTTAAATATGCTTTGACATCTTCCTCGATCGGATCATATAAATCCGGGGCAATACCGATGTATTTGCATGCTTCATACAGAACTGGCACAACGTTCTCGTGGATACCGACACAGTGGTGGATGTACGGTCCTTCCACGATTTTTGCCTCCAGGCGTTTCAGGTTCTGTACCTCAACCCATACGTAGGTTCCCTTCGTGTAAGGTCCCTCGACACCTTTTGCATTTCCAAGCAGCAGGGAGTACTCTCCGTTGTCTCCGTCAAAACGCGCCAGTGTCATTTCGCCTAATTTTGCCTGTGCCTCTACAGCGCCCGGATGGCTGAATGCCAGAGGATAACCGATCGTCGGTTTTTCCTGTGCAACAGAAATCGGCCACGGTCCGCAGTGCTGCAGCAGCTCGCCGTTCTCGTTGTCCGGGTGGCGTACGGTCCAGTCAGCAAAGAAGCTTCTCTTATCGTTTCTGCCGGCAGCCTCTACCAACAGAGCGGTGATGGCGCCATGGATATCGGTCTCACAGACAACCGGAATTCCCTCTTCGTTCAGCAGAGAGTTTGCCGCACACGGCATGATGCCGATTTCACCCTGCAGTGCGTTCCAGCACTGGATCGCAATGGCATTGCAGGAATATTTTGCAGCCAGGTTCTTCATTGCAACCTTCAGAGCTGCTACATTTTCCAGTTCTTCCGGTTTGATCTTTACACACATATTGGTGTTGCAGTATGCAACGACTTTTTCTACCTCGCTGCCCTCTGCTTTTACTTTTTTCATCTCCGCAGTCAGTTCCGGAAGCGGAATCGGGGAAAGCTGAATGTTGAATTTTTCCAGCAGCTCGCCCTCATTGCACATGGTGGACCAGAAGTCGAACGGACGCGGTCCGATCTGAAGGATTCTGGTGTGGCGGAAGGTATCTACCACATTACATACAGCAAGGAAATCCTGAATGCCACGCTCAAATTCCGGATCGGTCAGACGGCAGTTCGTCATGTAGGTGAACGGAACACCAAAACGGCGCAGCACTTTTCCGGTTGCGAACAGACCGCACTGGCTGTCACGGAGACGCACACCGTTCTCATCCGGTCTCTCATCGCGCGGTCCCCAGAGGAGTACCGGAAGCCCCATTTCCTTTGCCAGCCTTGCACAGACATATTCCGTTCCGAAGTTTCCGTGCGGGAAAAAAATTCCCTTTACGTTCTCACGGCGGAATTTCTCCTGGATTTTCTCACGGTCCGCCTCATCGTAAAACAGACCCTCCTCATTGATGTCTGTGATATCAACAAATTCAACGCCGAGCTCTTTTAAACGCTCTCTCGTCAGGTTGGCATATTTTACGGCATCCGGAGCGCTGAAAATACTTCTTCTCGTAGGTGCAAATCCGATCTTAACAGATTTCATATTCATTTCCTCCATTTAATTTTCTTTAAACTTTGCTAAATTATATTTTGAATTTCTCTGTTCTTTATGGTCCTTATATTACTAAATTTCTTTGAATTTGTCAACATCAATTCAGTTTTATTAAATCTTTTTTAGTAATTTATACAAAAAAGAATGGCTGCTCTTATGCATTTCTTCGTATCTCAACTTTTTACAGCTCAGAAGTTGACTTCTTTTTTAATTCATATTAAAATCAATGCATAAGTTTAATATTTTTCAAATAAATACTGAAATAAATTTCAACACCCCGCATGCGCAAAACGCCTGAAAGCACCGTGCGGGCTGATTTTATCGAACAGGAGCTGAACTCTTATGAATATTTCTGCGAAAGAACTGGCAAAGCTGATCAACGTATCACCTGCCACGGTTTCTATGGTTTTCAATAACAAACCCGGCATCAGTGATGCCACAAGAGAGCTGGTTTTAAAAACTGCAGCCGAGTATGGCTATGCGCCGAAAAAAAATGAAGCCTCCGGCGCTTCCTCCCGCATTATTCAGCTGGTCAATTATAAGAAGCACGGAAAGGTTGCTGCCGACACGCCGTTTTTCTCCCAGCTGACCGAAGGAATCTCCACCGAATGCACCCGCCAGGGCTGTGCGCTTCATATCTCCTATTTTTATGAGACCATGGATATTGACAGCCAGCTCGATGCACTCCGCGCTGTGGACTGTGAGGGCATTCTTCTTCTTGCAACCGAAATGGCTCCGTCCGATTTCCGCAAGTTCCGCGATTTTTCTGTTCCGATCGTTGTCGTGGACTGCTATTACGATGAGCTCGATTACGACTGCGTTCTGATCAACAACATCCAGGGGGCGTTCAACGCCACGAATTATCTGATTCAGTGCGGACACAAAAACGTGGGCTACTTTCACTCGAGCCTCGACATCAGCAACTTCTCCGAACGCGCCGACGGCTACTACAAAGCGCTCCGTGCAAACGGTATCAGCACCTCACATCCATATGTCCACCCGGTTTCCCCGACCTCGGACGAGGGCTACCGCGACATGCTGCGCCTTCTCGAGTCGAAAGCACCGATCGCGGATGCCTACTTTGCCGACAATGACATCATCGCGGCGGCCGCCATGCGTGCACTGCGTGAAAACGGCTACCGCATCCCGGAGGATGTCTCCATCATCGGCTTTGATGACGTTCCGATGTGCGATATGATGGTTCCGCCGCTTTCCACCATGAAGGTCCGAAAACGCGAGCTTGGAGCCACCGCTGTCCAGCGCCTGCTTGACCGCGTGGCCGATCCGAAACGCGAATGTCTGAAAATGTGCATGGCAACCAAGCTGGTGAAGCGCCAGAGTGTTTCCAGACGTTAAAGCTTTTGGGATGAGGCTGTCATCTAGCGCGTGTCTGAAAAATCATTTCCGCAAACCGGAACTCGCAGCTTGCGAAAAGCCTTTCTCAGACACGCTCTGTACGGCAGCCTCACCTTTTTTATTTTGAAAGGAGTTTTTTTCATGCAATCTGCAAATGATCTGAAACAGCTTTTACTCAGTATCAATCACAAAAGCTATCCCGCCTATAAATCCACCCGTGGCGCCTATCAGTTTCCGCGCTACACACTCTCCATCGACCACGTTCAGGGCGATCCGTTCGCCGCTCCGTCCCGGGTCAGCGTTCATGTCAGCGGCAAAACCGCTGCGTTTCCGGCTTTTCTCTACGACACATACGAAAAGCGCGTCGCCCTCCAGGATTACCTGCTGCGCCAGTTTGCGCGCGCTATCGCACCGTATTCGTTCCGCGCAAAGGGCTCCGGCAAAAGTGGTCTGCTGGGGATAAGCCGCTGCGGGCAGGAAATTCTGGAGCGTACTGCCTGTGTTCTGAATCCTTCCGACGGCAGTCTTATCGTCAACATGGAAATCGGCTTTCCGGCTAACGGCCGCACCATCGCCTCGCAGGAGCTGATCTGCATTCTTTTCGACTTTTTGCCCGGCTGCGTGGAAAAATCGCTGTTCTACCGTGCTCTGGATCCGAAAGCATGCGCCAATGTCGCCTATCTCTGTGAGGACCAGCAGGCGATCCGCGCCGCATTAAAAGAAAAAGGACTCACTGCCTTCATCGCCGACGGCTCCATTCTCCCGCGCGAGACCGGTGTTTCCGATCTGCCGATGAAGCACGCCGTTCCGTTTACCTCACCGGAATCCCTGCGCGTTACCCTCGATCTTCCAAACCGCGGACCTGTTTCCGGCATGGGAATTCCACTCGGTGTCACACTGATCGTAGGCGGAGGCTTCCACGGAAAATCCACCCTGCTGCAGGCGCTTGAGCGCGGCGTATACAACCACATCGCCGGGGACGGCCGTGAATATGTCATCACCGATGCAAGCGCCGGAAAGCTCCGCTCCGAGGACTCCAGAAGCATCAGCAACGTCGATATCTCCCTCTTCATCCACAATCTTCCCGGAAAGAGTGATACGACTTCATTCTCGACCGCCGATGCCAGCGGAAGCACCTCGCAGGCTGCCAACGTGATCGAGGGCATCGAATCCGGCACGAGCCTCTTTCTGATCGATGAGGATACGTCCGCCACCAACTTTATGGTGCGCGATGAGCTGATGCAGCGCGTCGTTGCCGACAGCGAAGAACCGATCACACCGTTTATCAGCCGCGTGCGGGATCTGTATGAGAAGCTCGGCATCTCGTCGATTCTCGTTGCCGGAAGCTCTGGTTCTTACTTCCACGTGGCAGACACTGTCATTCAGATGAAAGAATACGTTCCTTATGACATTACGGATCGCGCGAAAACCACAGCCGCGGAATTTCCGCCGTTTACTGCCTCCGTGCGCCCTTTTTCCGTTCCAGCCTTCCATCGCTGCCCGCAGCCGGGCAAAGGCCTGACGGGAAGTGACCGCACGAAAGTCAAAGTAATGGGACGGGAATCCATCCTTATCAACAAGTCTCTGACCGATCTGCGCGCCGTGGAACAGCTCACGGACAGTGAACAGCTGAACGGGCTGGCTGCGCTCCTTTTAGAAGCCGCCGGGCACAAAATGGACGGTAAGAAAACACTGGTGCAGGTGGTGGATCTGCTGGAAAAACAGATGGATGAAAAAGGCCTCTCTTCGCTTCTCGCTCCTGGAAGACCCAGCGACCTGGCACGGCCGAGACGGCAGGAAATCTTTGCATGCCTGAACCGGTGCAGGGAACTGCGGTTCTGAGAAAATTTGTAACAATTCAGAGCAATAAAAAATGGAAGAAAAGAATACGAATCATGTGCGCATGAATGGGTATTCTTTTCTTCCATTTTTTATATCAAAAAGCCACATCGAGATGCAACACAACGGCATCAAGATGTGGCTCTGAATCGTTTCAATTTTTGCTATAACACGCTTACCGTAATGGTGTAATAATTGTCACTTTCTGCGAGTGAAATCCGTTTCACCGGAGGATTTTCATCCGTCAGGCTTATCAGTGACAGATAATTCGAACCAAACATTGTATCGCTCTGTGTTCCTGTCGATACGACACGCTTTACACTCTGAAAATTAGTGTACGCCGCGAAGCTTCCGCCCACGACAAGGATCAGCACTCCCAGAACAAAAATCGCTCCGGCAGGACTGCCACACCGGATCCGTTTTCCTGTTTTTTTCTTCATTTTAATCTCCACTCTTTTGTGCCATCATATGTTCTCTATTTTACCCATCGCGTCTCAAAAATGCAAGCATTCCTTGTATTCTGCAACAATTTGTTACCGCGCTCGTTACTGCTCGGAAGTTTAACATTTAAACATAAATTCAATAAAAAAGGGGATGTCGGTTAATACCACATTTCGACATCCCCAGCAGTAATTAAAAGGATCCCAGCAAGGACGAGGCTTGTTAGCTTTTTCTCTTGCGAGGGATCCTTTTTTCTATGAAAATGAAATTTATTTTTGGCCGCAAAAATCCCAGCAAAATTCCCAATATTTCTCTCATGTTCCCGCCCTCATCTGTTCTTTCTCCGTTGCGTAAGAGAGTCCCACGCCGTTTAAAATAGTTTACGGCATTGGGACTCTTCTTTCCTCTTTATTTGCAGGATTTTATTCCCCACAGATCCGCACAATCGCCTCCGCAAAGATCACAACGCATTCTTTCAGGCATTCGATTTCCACGAACTCGTCTGCTCCGTGCATACGGTTGTCGACTTCAAGGTCTGCGCATCCAAACGCAACGCCGTTTTTCAGATGATGCACATACGTTCCGCCGCCGATCGCAAATGGTTTGCCTGGTTTTCCAGTGACATCCGTATAGCACTGCAGCAGGGTCTGGACGAACGGGCTGTCGGCCGGGACGTGGTGTGGTGGGAACATTCCGCTGCCTTCCATGGAGAAGCCGCCTTTTTTCATGTTCTGCCCGGCGGTATCGTACAGGTTTTCTTTTGTCGCGCAGATCGGGGCGCGGCAGTCGTAGGAACCGGTCAAGGTTTTGCCGTCGTAGTTCATAAGGTCGAGGCTTAAGGTGAGCTCGCCGGACTCTTCATCTGACATGATGACACCGAGGCCTGCGCCTTTGCCGTCGCCGTGCGGGTAAACTTTTGCAAGGAAACTGATGTCGTTTTTCAGTTCACTCTCTTCCATCGGAACGGATGCGAGAAGCTGCAGCAGTGCAGTCAGTGCGTTGTTACCCATTTCCGGGGTGGATGCGTGGGCGAAGGCACCGCAGGCGGTGATTTTTATATTGCCGTTTTCGGTGTCTTCCAGAACGAAGGAAACGCCGGTCTTCTGCTCAGTCTCGTCAGCGCAGGTTTTCAGGTCTTCTTTTGCCATGCCGGCAAGCTCTGCATATGCTTTGCCTGGTACAACGTTCAGTTTGGTGCCGGCCTGTAAGGATACGAGGCGCACGCCTGTCGTTCCGGCATCGGAGGTTTTTTCGAAGTGGCCGCGCATGCCGCCTTTTTCAATATTGATGACCGGGAATTCGGCATCCGGTGAGAAGGTGCATGGTGCTTCCACTTCTTTCTTATAATAATATTCGAGGTCAGAGCTTCCGCACTCCTCGTCGGAACCGAGGACAAGACGGACGTTTTTCTTTAATGGGTAACCGAGTTCTTTGACAGCGCGCATTGCGTAGATAGCTGCGATCGCCGGTCCTTTGTCGTCTGCGGTTCCGCGGCCGAACATTTTTCCTTCTTTGATGAGCGGGGTGAATGGATCGGTCTCCTGCCAGCCTTCGCCTGCCGGTACGACATCGAGATGGGCGAGAATATCAAGGCCCTTTTCTTCCTGATTAAAGTCAGATGCAATCGCGTAGTTGTCGTAGTTGGTTACGGCAAAGCCGTATTTTTCCAGAATTTCGATTCCCTGCGCCAGTGCTTCTGCCGCCGGTGTGCCGAATGGTTTGCCTGGCTCTGCCGCCTGTTTTTCGCTTGGAATCCGGATCAGGCTTTTCAGATCCTCGATCATTTCGGATTCGTGGTTTTCAATATATGTTCTTAATTCTTCTTTCCGCATCGTAACTTCTCCTTTTCTCTTCTCTGGCACCGTCGCAGTGCTGTTCTTTTCCTATCATAACGCAGAAAGAGCAGAAAATCCACATTTTCTGCTCTTTTGCCAAATAATCATTTGTTTTTGTCCAAATTGACTGTAATTTCATAATAATCACACGGATGCGCCGTAAGCCCCGTCACACCCTCGCCGGATACCATCGACATCTTGAGGTGTGATGCGAAGAAAAACATGTGGTCATCCAGCAGCGTCTGCGTCATCTCGATGGCCAGTTCGGTTCGTTTTTCGGTATCAAACTCGCCGCTTAACTGCTGCTCCAGCATCTCGAGTGTCTCACTGTAATAACCGCCGCGGTTCTTGGAGGAATCCTGCAGGCAGTGCGTTGTAAAGAAATACTCGGGATCGCCCGTCGGTGCGCTGACAAATGCGCTGACATAAACATCCCAGTTTCCTTTTTTCAGCAGTTCCAGATGATTTGCCGTGCACTGGATCTGTACTTCGATTCCGATTTTCTTCAGCGATGCCTGTGCACTCTCCGCGAGAAGCGGCAGTTCCTGGCGGCTCGGATACGTGAGCCAGCAGATGGTCAGGCGTTTTCCGTCTTTTTCCACGTAGCCGTCGCCGTCCTCATCGGTCCAGCCTGCTTCAGCCAGCAGTTCTCTGGAATACTCAAGATCATAGGACTCCTCCTGCACTTTGCTGTCGCCGAATGCAAAGTAAGAGGGGAACGGGCCTTCCGCCACGCTTCCGTTTCCTTCCATCAGCGTATTCACAAAGCCCTCCCGGTCGATCGCTCCGATGACTGCCTCGCGCACGCGGTCGTCCTGCAGCACCCCGGATGATCCGTTGAACTGTCCGAAGAAGGTACGCGACGTATCCGCCGAAGAAATCGTGTATGGTTCATCGCGGAACAGGATCAGATTGGAATACGGCAGACCGTACGCCGCGTCGAGCTCGCCTGACTGTAACGCCATCGTCATCGTATCGCCGTCGCGGATCGTTTTTACTTCGATCCGGTCGAGCTTTGGCGTTCCGTTCCAGTAATTGTCATTTTTCACGAGCGTCAGTCCCTGATCCGTCTCCACCTGTACTGCGCGGTACGGGCCGGTTCCGGCGACATTGCCGTCATCCGTCACACCTGCCTGCATATCAATGATGCATCCATATGGGTCAGACAGATAATTCAGAAGCGCCGGGACAGGCTGTTCGGTGTGAATCGTTACGATCAGGCCGTCTGCCTCGATGCTCTCAATTTTCAGATCCCCGCGTGCACGGTCATGTACTGCGATCAGATCCTCGAGACATTCTTTGACCGCCTCCGCGTCGAGAGTGCGCCCGCTCGTAAAGGAGATGCCTTCATGCAGTGTAATCCGCCATGTTGTATCGTCCACAAGCTCATAGCTTTCTGCCAGCCATGGCTCGATCTCCATAGAATCGGAATAATGAAACAGCGTCTCACCGATCCCATAGCGGATACACGCCCAGCCGGAATAGCCGTTGTGCGGGTTGACATCGGACTCGTCGTTTTCGGCGTTGAATGTCGTGTCGCCGTATACGAAAACTTTTTCATCTGTACCATCTGCCGCTGTGCTCTGACAACCGGAAAACAGTACCACCGCCAGAATGCCGCACAAAACATATGCAATTTTTTTCCTTCTGCCGTTCTTTCTCTGCATTCTGTACTTCTCCTGTTTTCGCAAATGGCACCACCATTTCCGCTGTCTGATTTTCTGTTTCAACAGTTTTCTCACAGACTATACTCCATCAACAGTTTCGTGTATTCCTCTTTCGGGTACTCCAATACCTCCCGCGTCTCCCCCTGCTCCACGATTTTTCCCTGCCGCATGACAATCACACGGCTGCAGAGTTCCCGCACCAGCGCAAGGTCGTGGCCGATCCACAGCATCGCAAGTCCTTCTTCCCGCTGCAGTTTTTTCAGCAGTTGAACGATCTGCGCCTGTACCGCCGCATCGAGCGCACTCGTTGCCTCGTCGCAGATCAGAAGAGACGGCTGCACAGCAAGAGCCCGCGCAATTGCGGCTCTCTGGCACTCTCCGCCGCTCGTCTCGCGGGGATAGCGCATCGCCGTTTCCGAACTAAGTTCCACTTTTTTCAGCAGCTCCGGCAGATGAAGACACGCCTCTTTCCGGCTCATTCCCTGATTCCGAAAAGCTTCCAGAATCCCGGTTTCGAGCGTCTGCATTGGATCGAAGGAATCCTGCGGGGTCTGGAAGACCATCTGTATTTTCCGGTAAACTTCGCGCTGCCGCCTGCCTTTTCTTCCGAGGATTTCCTCGCCTTCCAACAGAACGCTGCCTGCATCCGCCTGAACCAATCCGGTGATCAGACGGGCCGTCGTGCTTTTTCCGCATCCGCTCTCCCCGATCAGGCCAAGACATTCCCCCGCATCCAGTGTGAAGCTGATGCCGTCCACGGCGGCAAATTCCGTTTCCCGGCCGGTTCCAGCAAAGTTTTTGCTTAAGTTGTTTACTTCCAGCATGTTATGATTATGCATCGTTCTTCCCTCTTCCCGGCACAGCCGCAAGGAGATTTTTTGTATATTCGTCCTTTGGGTGATCGAAAACCGTCCTTGTCTCCCCCTGCTCCACGATGTTTCCATCCTTCAAAACAGCAACCCGGTCTGCCATCTGCTCGAGAACCGCAAGATTGTGCGTCACCAGCACCATCCCCGTCTGCTCTTTCTGCTGCAACGCCTGAAGCTCCCGCAGCACCTGCGCCTGCGAAACCACATCGAGTGCACTCGTCGGCTCGTCCGCCAGAAGAAGCGACGGATGCAGCAGCATTGCGAGCGCAATCCCGACGCGCTGGTTCATGCCGCCGGAGAGCGACGATGGATAGCTGTTCCAGATCGTCTCGCCATCCGAAAGCCCCATATCCGCAAATCGCTGGAGCGTCATATCTTTGATTTCTCTGCGGCTTTTTCTGCCAGACATTCCCCCAGAAATCGGGGTGATGAATCCGCAGCGTTTCTCATGGGCGCGCACGCTTTCACAGATCTGTGCTCCGATTTTCCGGGTCGGACAGAGTGATGCCCCTGTATTCTGGAAAATCATACCAATTTCTGAACCGCACAGACTCCGCAGCTTCTTTTCGGACATGCCCGTCAGCTCCTCTCCGCGAAATGTGATCTGCCCGCCGGTGATGGAACCATTCTTTCCCATCAGCCGCAGGATCGCTCGCAGCAAGGTACTTTTTCCACTGCCCGACTCCCCGGCGATGCCGACGGTTTCTCCTTTTTTGACGGAAAAACAGATGTTATTTAAAATTTGCTCCCCCTCATAACAGACAGAAAGACCGCTGATTTCCAGCAGTTTTTCGCTCATGTTTTTGCTCCCTTTGTTTCCATTTTCGTTTGCCCCTTATCCCTGATCCACCGTTTTCCGTACCGCCTCACCAAGCAGATTGCAGACAAGAACGGTCAGAAAAATCGCCAGTCCCGGCGCCAGAATGACCCAGGGCGCGGTCTGCAGCATACTTCTTCCGTTGCTCATCATCGCTCCCCACTCCGCCGACGGCGCTTCCGCACCAAGGCCGAGGAAGGACAGACCCGCGATTTCCAGCATCATCGTTCCGATATCAAGCACCGCTGTGACAATCGTCTGCCCCGCAAGATTCGGCAGAATATGGCGTCTGATCATCTTCCATGTTCCGTTTCCTGTAAGGCGCGCCGCCGCGATGAACGGCATGTGTTTCAATGCCAGCACACGGTTCCGCGCAAGCCGTGCATATTTCGGCCAGGAAACAAGGATCAGCGACACAACGGCTCCCGTCATGCCGCTCTGCAGAACGCCGGAAAATGCGATTGCAAATACCATACCCGGAAAGGCCAGAAAAATATCGGAGATCTGCATCAGAACCGTATCCGTTTTACCTTCCAGCCAGCCGCTGAAAATTCCGGCGAGTGTTCCGATCAGAGCGCTTGCCGCAACGACAAGAAGTGCTGAAAAAATACTGACCCGCGCGCCGGAGAGAATCCTTGAAAACAGATCTCTTCCATAGCGGTCCGTCCCCATCCAGTGCGCCGCGGACGGCGGAAGAAGGGACAGTTCCAGATTCTGCTCATACGGATCGTACGGTGCCAGATGGGCCGCACACGCGGCAAACAGCAGCAGCGCACCGGCGAGGATGCCATAAAAAAGGATCTTTCTTTTCTGTTCTTTTTTCATCGCATTCCCTCCAGCTTCGCCCGCGGGTCCAGTGCACCCATCATCAGATCAGCAATGAGATGCAGCAGCAGATAGATTGCCGCCATCCACACCAGATATGCCTGGATCACGGGAATATCATGCATGGAAACGGCATCCACGGCCATTTTTCCGACACCATTCCACATGAAAATCGTCTCAACGATGGCGGTTCCTCCAAGCAGCGAACCGGCGGATAAGAATAGCAGCGTGACCATCCGAAGCAGCACGGATTTTAATATATTTCCGAACAGAATCCGGTTTTCACTTAACCCACGTGCCCGTGCACCCGCCACGTACTCCTGCTCCAGCTCTGCAAGCACGGCAGAACGCACCTGACGGGTGTATTTTGCCGTCATCGAAACCGCAAGCGTCGCCGCCGGAAGCACACAGCTTTTCCATCCCTTTCCCATACTGAGAACCGGAAAAAAATTCCATTTCAGCGAAAAGAAATACAAGAGAAGAAGTGCAGTGAAAAACCCCGGAAACGAATTACCTGCAAAGCAGAACAGGCTGATACTGCGGTCCGCCCACGTATTCTGATATTTTGCACTTAAGATACCGAGCGGAAACGAAAGACAGACCGTCATGGCAAGCGCCAGCGCCGCAAGTGCAATCGTTGCGGGCAGTTTTTCGCAGAAGCTTACAAGCACCGGTTTGCCGGAAACGTACGACTCCCCGAAGTCACCGCGCAGGGCGTTTTTCAGCCATTGCAGGTACTGGACAGCTTTCGGCTCATTCAGTCCCAGCTCCTCCCGCATCGCTTCTTTTTCCGCCTCCGACATCACGCCGCCGCTGCTGCTCTCTTTTAAATCCACCGCATCGACCGAGGAAAGTCCCGTCAGCAGAAAAGCGAGAATCGTCACGCCGAGGAATACCGGAATCAGGCGAAGCAGTCGTTTTAACAGATATTTTTTCACAAATACTCCTTTACTGCTTCACGGCACAAATCGAAAACATCGGTGCCGGGTTATAGAACTCGTCTTTTTCCAGATAAATGCGTTTTCCAAGGCTCGTATCAATGCGGATTTCTCCCGCTGTGTTTTCGCACAGCACCGCCACATCGTACGCCGGCCGGTTTTTGCGGCTGATCGGGAGCTGTGATTTGATCCGTTCGCACTCTTCGAGCATCTCGTTTCCAACCTTGAAATGGGCATGCGCCTCCGGAAGTCCCTTCGTATCGGCAACATCTTCTTTTCCGTAATTGGCATCGAAGTTCAGCAGCACACCGTCCGTTTTCAGCACACGCATCCACTCGCCGTAAGCATGCTCCGCATTCGGCAGCGTCCACGTCAGGTTTCGGGAAATGACAACATCGAACGTTTCATCCGCAAACATCGGATTTTCCGCGTCCATGACCTGGAAGCAGCAGTCGGCATTCTCTTCTTCGGCAAGCTGGATTGCATTCTCAATCATCTCCGGTGTCAGGTCGATGCCGAAGACCTCGTGGCCCTCTTTTGCCAGCAGGATCGAGAAAAATCCGGCTCCGCAGCCCACATCAAGGATCTTTAACCGTCTTCCCGCCGGGATCTGTTTTTCAATCTCTTTCATCCAGCGCTTCGCAATCGGGTTTGCAAGTTCGGAGCGTCTCTGCTCTAAAAAGCTCTCGCTCCGTTTCTCCCAGTAATGGACAATCTGCTCTTTGCGGTCGTCGTACTCCGGCTCGCGCACAATTCTTCCGTAAGCAACGACAGGGCCCCCTTCTGTTACCTGCAGACTGCCCGTCTGGTACAGCACCACACCGGTGTACTCGGCACGGCACGTCTCACGGAGTTTTCCATTATAATCACGGACCGTTCCGAGCAGTGCGCCCTCTGCAACCATATCGCCCGGTTTTGCCGCCGGATACCAGAGGCCGTCTTCGGAAGCCGCCTGATAGCGGACATCCGTCACCTCCATCGGCACGTAGTTCCGCACATCGCGGCGGATCTGATACATGCCGAGGCTGCTTAAGATATTGCGCACATCACGCTTGTCGGAATTGACCTCCTCGGAAGTCCAGGCTCCCATGCCGCCGCGCTCTAAGAGGATGCTCGCGATGCCCTTGGACGCCGCGTAGTTGTACGCTCCGCCTGATGACACCATGGAACGCACCATGTACGGAACATCCACCTGCTCCGCCATTTTCCGCGAAACTTCTGTCACCTCCTGCGCCGCTTTTCCGGCGTAATAGACATACGGCGTCAATGCTTCAAAATCATCGCCGCTGTGGAGATCGATATAATAATCCACCTTCGGATAAACTTCTTTCGTAATGGCCCACGCCAGCCGCTCCATCTCGGTTCCGTTTGGATTGCCCGGAAATACACGGTTCAGGTTTTTGCCATCGGAAAGTCCGAGACTGCCCGCACGGTTTTCAAAAGCAGGACGGTTTAAGACCTTTAAAATCACGATCGTTCCAACCGTTTTTTCCGGCTGAAGCTCCGCTCCCAGTTCCACACACGCCTGAATGCCGACGTATTCACCGGAATGAACGCCGCCGGTGATCAGCATTGTTTTTCCCGGAAGTTTTCCACAGATAATCGTTCCCGGAAGCACGATATCCCCATTCGCAAAGGAGATATCCCCCTGATATTTTTCGCCGCGGCGGACGGTCACATCACCAAGCTGGAAGGACTGCTCTGCACTTTTTTCCGCGCGCACCAGAAACATCGGTGTCGATGCATAGTTCAGTCTCTCTTCCTCGCTCCAGACGCGCTTCCAGATTTCGGAATCGGTCTGAATGGAACAGACGCCGAGGGATTCGAGCACCTTCGTATCCCACGTCGGCCGTTCCATCGCAGAGAGCGGCACCTGGCGCGCAATGTTTTCCATGCGGTCAATGTCCGTGCACAGATAATGGTCGTCGAGCTGCTGCTCTTCCACTTTCTTCCGGTCTGCCTCGTACGCTTCTTTTTTCTCCTCGTCATAGAGATAACCGTACCAGTTCGCATCAAAATTGAGCAACACGCCGCCCGGTTTCAGGACACGCATCCACTCTTGGTATGCCTGCTCCGGCTTTTCCAGATTCCAGGTCAGATTTCTGGAAATGACAACATCAAAGGTCTCATCCGCAAACTCCAGATTCTGTGCATCCATCCGCTGCAGCGTCACGCGCTCCAGACCGTATTTCGTATATTTTCCCAGATTCTCTTTCGCCTTTTCCAGCATCTCCTCCGTGTAGTCAACAGCCGTCACCGTATAACCTGCCTCCGACAAAATCATCGGGAAGAATCCTGGGCCGGTTCCGATATCGAGAATCTTCATCTCTTCTTTCTTTTTCTCTGGAAATTGCTCCTCTAATACATGCAGCCACGCTTCTCTCTGGCTTCCCGCCAGTTCTTTTTCATTGACCTCAGAATACCCCTCCGCACGGGTTCTCCAGTAGGAGGCAATTTCCTGTAATAATTCCTGTTTCATATCTTCCGCTTCTTTCTTTTTTCTTCCATTTTCCGGTTTTCATCCGCAGACCGGCGCGGCCGTTTTCCAACCGCTCAAATATTCCTTTACTCTACCAAAAATTGGCCGTTTTCACAAGCCCCCACGGGGGATATCCTTAACGCCGGCGCAGGTTCCTGTCCCTTTTCCTTTGGCATTTTGTCCAATCCCGGGTTTCTTTCTTCCCTCTCCATCGGCAAATTTGATATTTTTTCTCGACACCCCTATACTTTCGTGCTGTAACAACACAGTGTTTTAACGCGTCAAAGTCAAAAGTACAAGAGGAAAAAGAAATGAAGATAATTGTATGTATGAAACAGGTGCCGGCCGGCACGAAAGTGGATATCGATCCGGAAACCGGCGCCATGAAGCGGATGTCCGGCGATACACGGACGAATCCATATGATCTTTTTGCACTCGAAACCGCAATTTCTCTCCATGAAAAACTTGGCGGAACCGTGACCGTGCTGACCATGGGGCCTCCGCAGGCGGAAACCATGATGCGCGATGCCTACGCATGCGGTGCCGATGATGCCGTCATTCACTCGGTTCTCCTTTATATTGCCAGAATACCATCAGCTTTCTTGTCGCCGTATCCTCGCTGTATGTATATTTTACGGACCCGAGTCCGTAATAGCTGCAAAGATAGCCGGAAGCCTTATCGAGAAGCTCCGGTCGGGCTTTCATGACCTGCGCCATCAGATCGTCGGTGGCAAATTTAAATTCGGAATACTCTTTCGTCTCTTCAATATCCGTCTCCATTTCCCACAGAATCTGCGTCGCATCAAATGTATCCATGTACCGGCCAATCTGGCGGTAATACTCGAGGTCATCTGCATTGCACGCCGGAAGCGGCAGATTCGCATCCGCCTGATGCGTGTCCGAAAATTCCGCATCGGAAACGCAGAGAAAATCGTAGTAGATCAGGTCGTCCGGCAGATTGTACTCGCCGCTCTCGCCCTCTGCGAATACCGGATCGCCCCAGGTTACATCGACGTTGTAATAATTGTCTCCGCACTTTACGATATTCCAGCCGTGCGCCTCGCCAGTGTCTGTCGTTCCCGTCACATAAATGACCGGGATGTCCAGGCGGTTCATCAGATACTGGAACGTTCTGGCATAGCCTGCGCAGACCGTCTGTCCGTTCACAAGTCCGCTGTAGAGTGTCTGATTCTCCGGCGCATCTTTCACATAATCAATCTGCC
Source organism: Blautia sp. AM42-2 (assembly GCF_003480245.1). NCBI lineage: Bacteria > Bacillati > Bacillota > Clostridia > Lachnospirales > Lachnospiraceae > Blautia > Blautia sp. AM42-2. Next base: position 32,816 of record NZ_QUIM01000006.1, on the reverse strand, counting down.
GGATACATTTTTCAAAGACAGCCTTGATCTTCCCATAGTCATCCATCGAACGGTCGATATCACTTAAGAAATCATTTCCCGCCCCTTTGATCTGGGTCTGGCGGCCTGTGATCTCCTCCGCAGAAATCGTGTATTCCGGAACTACCTCACAGTAGTTTTTCGGCTCACCGTATCCCGTGACATGTGATGCTCCGTTGATCCAGCAGTACTCCGGGTAATCCATATAGACCCATCCGTAAACCTCCGCCGTCACATCGGGATCGCCGCCTTTTGTGATGATGGTTTCCTGGTGTTCCGCGATTCCCTGCACCAGTTCGCGGTAAATCATCTGTCTGTTTTCATCGAGCTGGCTGTAATAATACCGCTTCGCCAGCTCCTCCTCATCTGTATTTTCCGCCTGAAACTGTGTTGCGCCATTCTCTGACAGACCATTGTTTTCGTCTGCCGTCTGTGAAGCAGTGCTGCTGTCCGCTCCGCTTCCGTTCTGCGCGGGATCGCTCTCATCAAATTCTCCAAATACCAGATAAGCCGCCAGCAGGGCAAGCATAAGCGGAAGCAGCGCCCGCAGCGGTCTCTTCCGTCTTCGTCTGTGTCTTCTCTTTGCCATTCTTCTTTTCTCCCAGATACGTTAAAACGCCGTCACACAGTGCATCCGCCACCTTTTTCTGGTACTCCTTTGTGTTCAGGAGCGCTTCCTCCTCCGGATTTGAGAGGAATCCGCACTCGCAGATCACCAGCACTGCGTCTGTCTTCTTCAGCATGTAATACGTTTTGTTTCCCTTGGCTTTCCTGTGATTCGCCGGATCGAGCCCCGCAACCAGTGCAGCCTGCATGCAGAGCGCCAGTTTTTCGCCTTCTTTTGAATCCGTATAATAAAACACCTGCGCCCCTTTGACCGCCGCATCCGGGTAGCTGTTCTGGTGAATGCTGATCACACAGTCCGGCTTTTTTTCATGAATCAGCTGCACGCGCCGCTGCAGATCCTGCACTTTCGCATTCACGGCTCCCGGATCGGAGAGATCATCCTCCCCTTCCCGCGTCATCACCACAAGGATTCCCTGCTTTTCCAGCTTCTTTTTCAGCAGACGGGCAATCGCAAGGTTGATGTCCTTTTCTTTGACACCGTTTGCCCCGATTTTGCCGGGATCGTCGCCGCCGTGGCCGCTGTCCAGCACCACTACTTTTGTGGCTGCCTTCTGTGCTGCCACCAGCCGTGCGCCCTCGCGGGACAGAACATACGCCGCCGAAAGCAGAATCACCGCCATCAGCCATTCCAGTTTTTTCCCTTTTTCCAAATGAAAAGCCCCCTGCTGCAAATTTCCTTTCTTGGTCATTTTATGCAGCAGCGGGGCAGGTTACAACTCTTATTGCTTCCGGTTACTCTTCCTCATCTTCTTCATCATGCGCGCGATTCGGGATTTCATCCTCTTCTTCGTCGTTGTCATCATCGAGATAATCCGGCTCATTTTCGAGATCGATGACTGCGGAATTTTCGACGATTTCGTCTTCTTCCTCTGCTTCTTCTGCGGTATCTTCACGGTCTGGCTCTGCGGCTGTTTCTTTTGCCTCTCCGGGAAAGATACTTTTTACCGGATCTTTCATGAAGGTTTCCACTTCCGACGCAGAACGTTTCATCTCCTCACGCATTTTTTCGATGCCGGCAAAAGTCTCCTCAAAAATTCTGCGGTTCTTCTCGAGTACACTTGTCATGGTTTCCATCTCGGCGTAAATCTTCTGGTATCTGGTGTTGGCTTTCTGCAGCTCCGCGTCCATATGGCTCTGGATTTCTTCTGCTTCGGCCTGCAGTTTTTCTTCATAAACAGCAGCCAGTTCCTCGCCCTTCTGACGTGCGCTCTCTACCATGTATTCGCACTGTTCCTTCGTCTCGCGGCGCTGCTTTGCACAGGATTCCTTTGTCTCCTCCCTCTGTTTCCGGCAGGACTCGTTTGTCTCCTCTCTCTTTTTGCAGCACGCCTCATCCGTTTCCTCCGTTTTCTCGCGGCAGGACTCGTCCGTTTCTTCGGTTTTCCGGCGGCAGGCTTCCTCGGTCTCTTCTTTTAGCTTTCTGCAGCTCTCCTCCGTTTCCTCCGTCAGCTTTCTGCACGCTGCATCGGTCTCTTCGGTTTTCTCGCGGCAGGCATCTTCTGTTTCCTGTGTCAGTTTTTTCGCTTTCACCTGTGCCTCAAACACAAGGCCGCTGATGCTGTCATAATTGTCGATATAGCTCTGGTATTTCTCATGAATATTTTTTTCGAGCTCCTCGATTTTATCCTCACGCTCGCGGATCTTGCGGTTCAGCTTCTCGATTTCCTGCTCTTTTTCCTCGATCTTCGCTTCCAGTTTCTTCTGAGCGGCATACGCCTGATCTTTCAGGTTCTGCACTTTCGTCATGACATCGTCCTTATCGAAACCGCCCATCAGCGTTGTTTTAAATAATTCTTCGTGATTGTTTTCTGACATGTATACTCCTCCTTCGTGCCCGGGCTTTTATCATTCCCCTTATCCTTCCCGGACTCCTCGTCAACTGTTTGTTTCAATATATTCTGAAATCAGACTCCAGACGTCTGCGCACTCAAATCCGAGCTTCCACTCTGCCACTCCGGCGAGATCGGCGCTTTGGATCACTTTCAGTTTTTCCTCCATGGACTGCTCATCCTCCATCCAGATCGTGTATCTGGCATCGGAAGTTTCTACCGTTGCCACATTCTGGCCAAGGGATGCATCCCAGGTTTCTGTCATCTGATTCTCTTTGGCATAGTTTTTGGCGCCATCCATGCCCAGCACCTCGCTGGTAATGGCGCTCTGTCCGAACTTTTCCGTCCAGACACGGGTATAAAACGGGATTCCGCAGATCACCTGATCGGCAGGCATCACCCGCGTCATCTCCTCCACGGCCTGCTGTACGAACGGGAGGGATGAAACAGAGCCTGCCTCCTCGCTTCCCGCGAAATGCTCGTCATAGGCCATGACAATCATATAGTCCACAAATCTTGCCTGCTCGCCGCGCTGATAATACATCGTGTAAGCCTGCGGTACCGGCGTATCGACCGACACCACAAGATTCTGTGCATGCGCCGCGCTCGTCAGTTCCCGCAGAAACTGCAGGTAATGCGGGATTCCGGCCTCTTTCAGATTCTCGAAATCCACGTTGATGCCGTCCATGCCGCACGATGCTGCCTCGGCGAGCAGCTGCTCAATGATTCTGCTGCGCACGGATGCGTAGGCAAGATCGGTTGTTTCGTCGAATGCTTCATTAAAGTTATCAATCAATCCCCAGACTTCCCGTCCCGCTTCATGCGCCAGTTTCACGTAATCGGCGCTCGCAAGGCTGGAAATCGTACCGGTTTCGTCTGTCACGGAAAACCAGGTCGGTGAAATCACGTTCACGCCGGTCATTTCTGCTGTCATCTCTGCCATCGCGTCGTTCGACTCGGTCGATGTGCTCTGATGCCAGACCAGATTGATTTTGTGATCCCGTGTAATTCTTTCATAGGAATCTTTCTTTGCCGTCCGCGCTTCGATGGCCTCCGGCTCGGAGATATCCTCTGTCCGGATGTAGCCGGTATAGCCGTCCGCCGTCATGACTTTGCACCAGTTGTCCAGATTTTCCAGATACAGCAGGGTGTCTCCCTTCTGTACATCCGCAAGAATCAGACTCTTGATGCCGCCTTTCTGGCGCACCTGCGCGGTGTCTGACTGTACCGTCGCCTGCTCCACGCCGTCCCATTCATTCCGGATTACAACACGGTTGGGATCGCTGTAATATGCATAGTCGAGATCTGTGTATTCTTTTACGACATCCAGCGAAATGTAAACATTTCCGTCGCTCTCCTGCTGTACGGCAGGCTGTCCGCCCGGTGTTTTGGCAACGGCCGCATCGCCCGGAAGCAGTGTCTGCACGCCGCCGCTCGTTGTAAGCAGGATTCCTTTTGTTTCTTCATCCCAGTAGAAGCAGCTGTTCAGCTGGGATTCTACATATGTGTACGCCGCATACGGCTCTCCTCCGATAAGGACGGCCTGCTCTTCCAGAAGTTCTCCGTTCTGGATCAGCGCAACGCTGTTTTCGTCTGTCAGGTTAAAATATTCGTTCCCGGCCATGTATTCGGTTCCGGGTTTATATCGGTTTATCAAAAATGAACCAACGCCTGCTGCACCGACTAGCACGATCAGAATCAGTACGACCAGTACCGGCGCTGCTTTTTTCTTCTGTTGCTCCTTCATGTGTTCTTTTCCCCTTTTCTTCGCTCTGAAGATCTCCCCACTTGCGCCCATTATAACAAAAAAAATACCCAATAGCAACCGTTATGCGCAAGGGAACCGCATGCGAGTCAGAAAGTATCGTTACAGTTCACTGGTTCTCAGCGAACTGTAACATTCGCAGCCCTCATTTAAAGTTTTGCTTCGCAAAAGGAGGGCTGCTCACACCTGAATCATGTTCTTACGCAGCGAAACAGCAGGTGTTTCACTGCTGATTGAACAGTAACGAAAGTATCGTTGCTTTTTGCTATTGGGTATTTTTCAGAAAATCTGTTTAAAAAGTTTTGTCGATTGTTTGTTTCATGGCTTATTTGCAGTTGTGACGTACAAAAAAGAAAGCCCCATCGATCCGTATGAAATACTTTTGTTTTTAGTTTCAATGATCATGTTTCGCGGGGACGCCTTCTTATCCGATCCGTTTTTTCTGTGCCTGCTTCCGGCCGGAGTATGCACCCTCCGGGCAGAAGCAAAGGTTTCCCCAACTCCCATTATACTTCAAACCGGGGGAATTACAAATAAAGTTTGTCCCTTCATTTCTGAAAAAATTATGCGAAATGTAAAAAAAATCTTAAGTTCTTTACTTCTTTCCGTGATGTGTTATACTATATCGTAAGCAGCCCTATTTATATAAGTAAAGAGTAATTAAGGACGTGAGAGTTATGAAAATAGAAAAAATCAATGATAACAAGATCCGCTGCACACTGACCAGCGCCGATCTTGCCGAAAGAAATTTAAAGCTCAGCGAACTGGCTTACGGCACGGAAAAGGCCCGCAGCCTGTTTCAGGATATGATGCTTGAAGCCAACCAGCAGTTCGGCTTCAATGTGGATAATGCCCCGCTCATGGTCGAGGCCGTTCCGGTGGCTCCGGACAGCATTGTCCTCATTATCACCAGAGTCGAGGATCCACAGGAGCTCGACACCCGCTTCGCCAAATTTGCTCCATCCGGCGACGATACGGACGGACCGGAACCGGTACAGTATTCCGGCGCGGACGACATCATCGACCTGTTCCACAAGCTCTGCGATGTGAAGAACAAGGCACAGGAAATCGCAAAGAAAGCGGCACAGAAGGAAAACGAAAAAGAGCCTGCAGCATCCGAGGAAAAGAATGTGGATCTGGTACGCACCTTCCACTTCTCAACCCTCGACGATGTCATCAGCTCCGCAAAAGCGCTGAACCAGTATTTTACCGGCAGCAATTCCCTCTATAAGAACACGGCAGATGCCAACTATCAGCTCGTTCTGCACCAGTCCGGCTGCAAACCGGAGGAATTCAACAAGGTCTGCAACATTCTTTCCGAGTACGGCAGACAGGAATCCTTCTCCCTGGCCGCTGAAGCATTTCTGCTGGAACATGGAAATGCAATGGTAAAAGAGAATGCTCTGCAGGAGCTGGCTTCTCTGTAAGTTTTGAAACGTATGCATAAAAAAAGGAAGTCTGTGAAAGACTTCCTTTTTTGTACGTTCCGTACAAATTACTCTTCTGTGATAGCCTCGGTTGGACATACGCTTGCGCATGTTCCGCACTCAACGCATACATCCGGGTTGATTTCGTAATGGGAATCTCCCTCAGCGATAGCCTCTACTGGACATTCTCCAGCGCAGGTTCCGCAGCTTACACATTCGTCTGTGATTACATATGCCATGATCTTATCCTCCTTGTAGATTTTTTGGCCCTTTCGGTACTATCCACATTGTAAACGATTGCCCCCTGAAATACAAGTACAAAATTATAAACATTCTATAATCTTATGAATTTGTTCTTGCATTCCCCCCGGGGGTACGCTATAATCAAAATAGCCGTCAAAATCGGAACGACGGGTATATACACATTTAAAGGAGGAACTTTAAGATGGCAAAGATCTCGAAAGACATGACAATCGGCGAGTTAATCGCAATGGATACAAATATCATCGGAATCCTGATGGGAGCCGGCATGCACTGCATCGGCTGCCCTTCTGCACAGGGTGAGTCCCTGGAAGAAGCAGCTATGGTTCACGGCCTGGACGCTCAGGTTCTGGAAGACCAGATCAACGATTATCTGGCTGCAAAATAAGTCGGATTTCCGCGTGGATCCAAAAAGAACGCCTCTCGCAGGCGTTCTTTTTTTCTGTCCAATTTACCCTTTGGTTCAATGGCTCCGTTTTGCTTTCGTCCGTTTTCCTTTCTGCTCCAGCGTCGCCGCTGCTTCTCTCCGGCTCTGCTGGTGGCGGCGGATCGCCTCGTCTACGCGGCGGCTCCGTTCCTCCTGACGCCTCTTCTGTATCATCTGGTCAAGCAGACGGCCGAGCACGCGGTAAAATTCCGTCTGACGCTCCTCCTCTTCCTGCCGCATCACGGTGTCCGCCAGCTGTTCTGCTTCCCGCTCGGGCAGAAGATCGACAACCACCTCCGGCACTTCGTCCGCTTTTCCCGGTATTGCCGGATCCGGCTTCTCCTTTGCCGTCTCTGCCGCTTCCGCCGGAAACGCTTTGATCTCCGCCGTTGCCTGCACCAGCTTCGGCATCAGCTCGCGGATCGCTTTCAGGTGAAGCCCCTTTTTCTTCAGTTCCCGGATTCCCAGAAAAATCTGAATGTCCTGCGCAGTATAGCAGCGGTGTCCCAGCGAATTGCGGTGAATTTCCATGCCGAGCTCGTCCTCCCAGTACCGGAGCACATGCGCTTTCTCCCCGGTCAGCTTCTCCGCCTCCGTGACCAGATACGTTCTATTTTCCATACGGCAGCCACTCCCTTCTTCCCTTTATTATAAGAGCGTCCCCACCCCGCCGCAAGAAAATCTCATCGTAATATTCCGACAATTTTATACAATTATACACAAAAAACGTGCCGCAGGACTATCCCACGACACGTTCTGACACCATACTATTCAGAGCCCCATCTCGATTCCGCTACGCTACATCTCGATGTGGCTTCTCGCCATATGAAATTGAGGGGAAAAGTGCTCATTCATGCAAGCATGAGTCGCACTTTTCCCCTCAATTTCGCATGGCTCTGAATAGTTACAAATATTTTCTTTTATCTCTCTGCATTCGCAAATTTCGTATAATCCGGCAGCCAGACCAGATTGACGGTTCCGATCGGGCCGTTTCGCTGTTTTGCGATGATGATTTCCGCGATTCCCTTATTCTCGGAATCCTTATTATAGTAATCATCTCGATAGATAAACATAACAACGTCGGCATCCTGCTCGATCGCTCCCGACTCACGCAGGTCGGAAAGCATCGGACGGTGGTCGGTACGCTGCTCAACAGCCCGGGAAAGCTGGGACAGTGCAACAACCGGCACATTCAGCTCTCTCGCGAGTGCTTTTAAGGAACGGCTGATATCCGAAATCTCCTGCTGACGCGATTCCGAGGAGCTCTTTCCGCTTCCCGACATCAGCTGCAGGTAGTCAATGATGATGATATCAAGACCGTGCTCCAGCTTGTATTTGCGGCATTTCGACCGCATCTCTCCGATCGAGATACCAGGTGTATCGTCGATCATCAGTCGGGATTCACCGATCATGCCGGCGCTCTCGATCAGCTTGCTCCATTCGTCGTCTTTCAGGTTTCCGGTTCTCAGATGCTGGGAATCTACTTTCGACTCCATCGAGAGCAGACGGTTCATCAGCTGCTCCCGCGACATCTCGAGACTGAAAATCGCAACGGCTTTGTCTTTCTTAAACGCCATATACTGCGCAATATTGAGGACAAACGCCGTTTTACCCATAGACGGACGTGCCGCAATCAGGATAAAGTCAGAGTTCTGCAGACCCGATGTCTTGTAGTCCAGATCCGTGAATCCGGTCGGAATACCCGTGACATTTCCCTTCGTCTTCGATGCACGCTCGATGTTCTCCAGCGTATTGATGACAACCTGGCGGATCGGCATGAAGTCTCCGGAATTCCGCTGGCCCAATAACTGGAACATCTTCTTTTCCGTCTCCTCCATGATGACTTCCACCGGCTCTTTGTTCAGATAGCAGTCATTCTCTATCTCTTCTGTCAGCTTAATGAGACGGCGCAGCACCGCTTTCTCGCTGACGATGTTCGCATAATGGCGCACATTCGCCGAAGTCGGCACCGCATTTAAAAGATCGCGGACAAACTCCATCGAACTGATCTCCGGCGGAACATCCTTTTCACGCAGGCGGTTCTGCAGGGTGACCAGATCGACCGGTTTTCCCTCATTGAACAGCTCCACCATGGCATCAAAAATGACGCCGTACTGGTGCTGGTAAAAATCGTCGCTCGTCAGGATTTCCGATGCCGCCATGATGGCTTCGCGCCCCATCAGCATGGAACCGATGACCGACTGCTCCGCCTCGATGCTGTGCGGAAGGATTCGTTTAATCAGTGCTTCTTCCATAGAATTATGCTTCTTTTACGATAACTTTCAGCTTTGCAGTTACTTTGGTATGCAGGCGGATCGGCACTTCTGTCGTTCCAAGAACCTTGATCGGGTTCGGAAGCTGCATTTTCTTTTTGTCGATGTCGTATCCGAGCTGCTCTTTTGCTGCCTCAGCGATCTCTTTTGCCGATACGCTTCCGAATACTTTTCCGCCCTCGCCGACTTTGATTGCTACGGTAACCTGTTTGTCCTCAATCTCTTTCGCGAAAGCCTGTGCCTCAGCGAGCTGCTCTGCTGCCACTTTGTCCTCGTGTGCTTTCTGGAGTTTCAGCTCATTCAGGTTTTTTGCGGTTGCCTCGATGCCGAGTTTTTTCGGCAGAAGCATGTTTCTTGCATATCCGTCACTTACGTTTACAGTCTGTCCTTTTTTACCAAGTGCTTTTACGTCTTCCAGTAAGATAACTTTCATATCAGATTTCTCCTCCATCCTGCATTTCTGTTAAGGTTGATTTCAGAAGGTTTCTCGCCCCCTCCATGTTGACGGTCTCGAGCTGGCATCCCGCCATATTCAGATGACCGCCGCCGCCCATCCGCTCCATGATGATCTGTACATTGACCTCATCGATCGCGCGGGCGCTGATATAGATCACGCCTTTATACTCGGTCAGTACAAAGGACGCCTTGACACCGACAATGTTCAGCAGCTCGTTCGCCGCTTGTGCTCCGACCACCGTAGGGCTGTCCACATAGTCGCTCGGGCATTCGGAAATCGCGAACTGGCCGCGGAACAGCTCCGCATTGCGGATCGTCTCTCCTCTTGCCTTGTAATCGTTCATATCCTCACGGAACAGCTTGCGCACACGCGTCACATCCGCACCGCAGCGGCGCAGGAACGCTGCCGCCTCGAACGTGCGGACACCTGTTTTCTGCATAAAGTTGTCGGTATCGATCATGATGCCGGCATAGATGCTGTCCGCCTCCACGTTCCGGATGCGGATTCCCTCGGTAAAATACTGGAGAATCTCGGCAACCATCTCGCTCGCGGATGATGCATACGGCTCAATATAGGAAAGCACCGAGTTGCGGATCGTATCGCTTCCCTGCCGGTGATGATCCAGCACGACGATCATTTTCGCCATGTACAGCAGATCCTCACACTGTGTGATGCTCGGCTTGTTCGTATCGACCACAACGAGCAGCGTGTTGTCGTCCATGATCTCTTTCGCCTCATGGTTGTTGACAAACATGTCCGCCTCATAATCCTGGTTGTCGCGGAACGTATTCATCAGCGGAATGATCGAGCTGGTCGGGTTGTCGATGACGATGTACGCTTTTTTATTCAGCGTTTTCGCCGCACGGTAGATACCGATGGCCGCACCGAACGAATCGGCATCCGGCAGGCGGTGTCCCATGACAACGACCTTCTCTTTCGTGTTCATAAATTCTTTCAGCGCGTGCGCCTTGACGCGGGCTTTGACTCTCGTATTCTTTTCCACAGCCTGCGTTTTTCCGCCGAAATACTGAATCTTCGAACCGTCCTTTAAAACGACCTGATCGCCGCCCCGGCCAAGAGCCAGGTCGATCGCGATTTTCGCATACTCGGAGTTTTTCGCAAACGATCCAGCATCTGCTCCGATACCCATACTGATTGTGACCGCCATCTCGTTTCCGATGTTGATGGTCTTGACGTCCTCGAGGATATCGAACTTTTTCTCTTTCAGTTCATTTAACGAACTCCGGCGCATGACCACGATGTATTTGTCGTTCTCATACCGCTTCACCAGTCCGTCAAGATCGTTGAAATATTTGTTGATCTTCCGCTCGACCAGTGCGGTCAGAAGGGAACGGCGGACCTCCTCGACGCTCTCCAGCGCCTCGTCGTAGTTGTCCAGATACAGAAGACCGGTGACCATCGTTTCGTCCTCGAATTTCCGCATATACTTGCGGAGCTCCGTCTCATCGAACAGATACAGTGCCTGAATAAAATAGCCTTTGATATCTGTATTGATCATCTCCGAATTCTGGATCAGCTCGTCGATGCAGACGCTTTTTACATGGGCACGGAAATTCTTTTCGCCGTAAGCCACGTCGATGTCGGTCTCCTCCTCATTTTTCGGCAGCCGCTCGACCGTCAGCTCCGGAAAAATGGTGGCGATACATTTATGATACTGTGTATCCTTCCCTGTGATTTTTGTAAACTCTTTATTGACCCAGAGAAGTTTTCCCTGCGAATCCATAACGGCATAGGGCAGCGCCAGTTCCTGGATCAGATGCTTCTGAACCTGGCCGTATTCGGTCGCAAAGGTAATCAGCTCGTTGATCACCTGCGGACGCTGTCTGTAATAGAGAACTGCGGCTGCGATCACATAGACTGCAAAAAACAGCGTGAACCACATTCCTGCCATCACATCCACAAAATACATGCCGATATTCATCACAAGCATCAGGATGGACAAAATCAGCGGCCATCGAAGATAGCTCCGCAATTGGCCGCTCAACTTCATTTTGCTTTTCATTTCCTAACACCTTTCCAACGTTGCGTGTTGTATTTCGCTCCTGTCCTTCCGATTATACCACTTTGACCTGTACTTTGGCAACAAGATACTTCTGGATACAAAAAAGGTACCCGCCCTTTTCGGGCAGATACCTCCATTTATTTACCGATTCAAAATGAACGTTCGGACAGTGCTTAGCGCAAGTCAGAATCAATCATCTACGTACGGCATAATAGCCATATGTCTTGCTCTCTTAACGGCTACTGTTACTGCTCTCTGATGTTTTGCGCAGGTTCCAGTTACACGTCTCGGCAGGATTTTACCACGCTCGGATACATATTTTTTCAGTTTAGCTGCATCCTTGTAGCTGATCTCTTCTCCACCACAGAAAACACAAACTTTTCTTCTTCTGCGGGCCGGTCTTCTGGAAGCTGGTCTTTCACTATTATTATAAGCCATGATCAATCTCTCCTTTTCTATCAATTAAATGGCAATTCTTCGTCAATGCCATCGGGAATATTCATAAAACCATCGGCGCTGCCCAGGTCAGATGCATTTGCGGACGGAGCCGGATTGTTATGCTGCGGTGCGGAGTATCCTCCGTTGTTTCCGCCTGCATTTTTGCTCTCTGCAAACTCCTGCTCTTCTACAACTACGTCTGTCGTGTAGACCTTCTGGCCTTCACGGTTGGTGTAGCTTCCGGTCTGAATGCGGCCGGTGATGGCGATCTTCGTTCCCTGACGCAGATATTTCTCTGCAAATTCTGCCTGGCGGCCGAAAGCAACGCATCCGATAAAGTCTGCGGTTGCGGAATCGCCGTCTCTGCGGAATCTGCGGTCAACAGCCAGTGTATAACGGGCTACCGCTGTGGAGTTCTCTCCAGCAGAGTATCTGACATCGGGATCTCGGGTCAATCTTCCCATCAATATAACTTTATTCATTCGCTTACCTCTTAAGCTTCCTTTTTAACGACTAAGTATCTCAGTACGTTATCCATAATACGCATATGGCTCTCGATCTCTGCCGGAGCTGCTGCGTCTGCTTCAAACTGAATAAAGTAGTAATATGCTTCACGCATATGCTGAATTTCGTATGCAAGGCGTTTTTTGCCCCACTCTTCTACTTCGCCAACTGTTCCGCCGTAACGGGTTACATAACCTTTGGCTTTCTCAACTACAGCTGCGCGTTCCTCTTCTTCAAGTTTTGCATTCACAACCAGTGCTAATTCGTACTTGTTCATGCTTTACCTCCTTTTGGACTTTTTGGCACCCCATTTTCATTATGGGGAGCAAGGAATTATTTTTATACGTCACAATTTGTTATTTTAACATAAAAAAGGGCTTATAGCAAGCCCTTTTTCGCGTGTTTTCTTGTTTTTTTCACGATATTACGCATCTTTTTTTCGTAATCCGCGGGTGTTTTTCTCGACCAGCTTGCGTGCTACCATGATCTGGTGGCCGCAGCCGGTGCATTTGAGACGGAAATCTGCGCCGACACGCAGGATTTCCCACTCGCTGCTGCCGCACGGATGCGGCTTTTTCAGTTTTACAATATCGCCTACTTCGTAATGTTCTGCCATGTTTTTTCCGCCTTATTTTTATATTTCCTGACACTTTCCGAGATTTTTTCTCAAGGTTCTCTCTGTATCATCAGAGCCGCACCTCCATTTTTCACAGCTCTGAATTTTCACACCCGGATACTGCCGAGCACCTGTCCGATCGGCTGCTGGATCAGAAGATCTGCGTTGTTGTCCATCGGTGTTGCACCTTTATTAATCAGGACCAGTGCATCGCCCCGAAAATACTGGAGAAGACCTGCTGCCGGATACACAGCAAGCGACGTTCCGCCGACGATCAGAAGATCGGCGGCCGCAATCGCGCGGATCGCACCGTCGAGCACTTTCTCATTCAGACTCTCCTCGTAGAGTACGACATCCGGTTTGATCATGCCTCCGCATTTTTCACATCTTGGAACTCCGCTGCTCCTTCTCACCAGCTCTGCATCGCAGGATGCCCCGCATTTCATACAATAATTGCGATGTGTGCTTCCATGCAGTTCATACACTACTTTACTTCCCGCCGCCTGATGCAGTCCGTCAATGTTCTGCGTCACAATCGCTTTTAATTTTCCCGCCGCTTCCAGCTCTGCAAGCTTTTTGTGCGCCGCGTTCGGTTTCGCGCCGACCGGAAGCATTTTGTCGCGGTAAAAAGCATAAAACTTTTCCGGATAGCGAAGGAAATAGCTGTGGCTTAAAATCGTCTCCGGCGGAACATCGTATTTCTGATGGTAAAGACCATCCACGCTCCGGAAATCCGGGATTCCGCTCTCCGTAGATACACCCGCGCCGCCAAAAAATACGATGTTTTCATGCGTGTCAATCATTCTCTGCAATGTTTCGATTTTTCTTTCCTCTTCCATCTGGCCTTCCTCCTTCTATAGTAAGATCAGAAAATCGTTGCCGAATTCTTTCCGCAGATTAAAACCTGCGGCCTGTATGCAGCCTTCAAAAAAGCTTTTTCACAACTTTACCGGTTCCGTCGTACTCCCAGTACAACAAATCGGCCGGTCGTATCACTCGCCGCACAGGTAGACAGCACAATGATATGGCTGTTTTCATCCATCGGCAGCTGCTCCACCGGGATCTCCGAACGCGCCGCCATCGTATTCAAATACTGTACAAACGCTTCGCCTCCGCCGGAATACAATGTGTAGACATCACTGTCTGCCTCGGTATAGAAAGCAGAAAAAATCTGGTACACATCGTTTGATTCCGGCGTCAGCATCCAGAAATAGACGCTGTCCCTATATTTTTCCTGCTCCTTCATCTGTTTCAATTTTCCGAACATGGAGAGATTCTTCATATTATGACCATAAACGATTGTGTTTCCATCACTGAAATCACCCTGATTCTGGTAATCGAGGAAAATGGAACCCGCAAAGTTGCTCGTTCCCTCGTACGTCGTATGAAGATACGCATCGTTGTCCGGCCCCTGTACGACCGGGTAACTGATGTCGAGAGCTTCGATATAAAGCCATCCCTTCACATCCGGGTTAATCGCTTTTAAGGATTCAAAATCGACGGCAAGCGGCGGTTCTGTCGGATACGACAGTGGTTCCGGCTCCGGTTCGGAAGGCTCCGCCGGTTCGGATTCCGCCTGCGGCTCCTCTGTTTTCGTCGGTGCCGGTGTCTCCGGTGTTTTTGTAATTTCCGTCGTATACTGCTGCAGATCCCGGTATTCATCCGTACCGGTCTTGTAATCCAGGTAAATGCCGATCAGCTTATACCCGGAAAAGCAGAAAACAGCAAGTGCCGCTAAAAATACCAGAGTCCAAAGCGGATTGCCGCGTTTTTTCTGTTTCTTTTTCTGTTTTCCCATGCGTCTCCTTTATCACTTTTTTACTGTCTGCGCTGTTTTCTGGAAGCGCTCTGAATTTGTCTCAATTATAAGCGTGCCCCTTTCTTTTGTCAACTTATGCCCCCGGAAAAGGATTGCACCCGCCCCCATCTTATGATAGACTAAAAGTCGACTGACAAGTCACTTGTGAATACAGTAACACACCACATACATGAGGAGGAATTCCATATGCGAACAATCAAAAAAGTCGCCTCGCACATCTTCATTGATGGCTTCGGCGGCATGACGCAGGGTCTTTTTGCAACCCTGATTATCGGTACAATGATTCAGCAGATCGGTCTTCTGATCGGCGGTTCGACTGGAAATGTGATCTATCTGCTTGGAAAAGCTGCCGCAGCCCTGACAAGTGCCGGTATCGGTGTCGGCGTGGCAGTGAAATATGGGGAAAGCCCGCTTGTCACGGTTTCTGCAGCCGTCGCCGCCATGGTCGGCGGTTATGCCGGCAAGATCACCGGCGGCACATTCTTTGTGGACGGAAATGCCGTTCTGGCAGGACCTGGCGAACCGCTCGGCGCTTTCATCGCAGCTTTCGCAGGCATCACCTGCGGCCATCTGGTTTCCGGCAAGACCAAGGTTGATATCATCGTGACACCGGTCATCACCATCGGAGCCGGTTCCGTTGTCGGACTGCTCGTCGGACCGCCGATCTCCCAGATGATGACAGGCCTTGGAAGCATCATCAACTGGGCAACGGAACAGCGGCCGTTCATCATGGGCATCGTTGTTTCGGTCGTCATGGGTATGGTTCTGACACTGCCGATCAGCTCCGCTGCACTCGGCATCATTCTGAATCTTTCCGGTCTTGCCGCCGGTGCCGCAACGATCGGCTGCTGCTGCAACATGGTCGGATTCGCGGTTGCAAGTTATCGGGAAAACAAATTCGGCGGCCTTGTCGCACAGGGTCTTGGAACCTCGATGCTTCAGGTGCCGAACATCATGCGTCATCCGCTGATCTGGCTGCCCGTCATCTTCTCGAGTGCGATTTTAGGACCCGTCTCCACAATCCTCGCCAATATGCAGAATAATGCAACGGGAAGCGGCATGGGTTCCGCAGGTCTTGTCGGACAGATCACAACGTATCAGACGATGATCGCTTACGATGATCCGAAGCTCGTCATCATCAAAATCATTCTGCTCCACTTCGTGCTTCCGGCTGTGATCACCTTGTTCTTCTCAGAGGTATTCCGCAAGGCAAACCTGATCAAATCCGGCGATATGGCTTTGAATCTGTAATCTGTATTTTTAAAAGGGAATGGAACTGCGCATCCGGCAGCTCCATTCCCTTTTTTATCCACATTTCTCTTCTGATTTTTTCTGTTTTTACACCGTTTCTTCTGCGTTTTCCGCATTTTCCACTGCCGCGGCCGATTCAGCTTCCGCTGCCGCTTCTTCTGTCCCCGTTTCTTCCCCCGGCCGCACACGGTGTGCCTCTACCATTGGCTCAATGGTCTGTGCCATCAGCAGATGGATCATGTCAAGGCTCCGCTCGCGGAACCGCGACGGCAGAAGCGGTGCGATCGCCACATCCGTCACGAGGGATTCAAGGCCCTCGATAATCAGATCCTTGCCCGGCGTCTCATCCCACTCCAGTCTGATCCGCTCGAAATCACGCTGGAAAATGATTTTGACCCTCCGTCTTGCGGCCTCTTCCAGAAATGCAAACTCAAGCTTCAGCACCAGTTCGCCGTCTTCATTCTCCGCAAACTGTCCCATCGTTCCGAGCAGATACGATTCCTCGTTTTCCACCCATTCTACAACTTTGGACCCCGTAAGACCGATCTCAATGCGCTGTGTTTTTTCTCCCTCGGTCAGCTCGACAAAGAAACGGCCTTTTTCATAGAAGAAACCGATGCGGCGGATGCCGTCGGAAAAGTTGTTGTGGAAGACCTGCAGCGTCAGCGGAAACATGCCGACATGCGTGTCCTCCATTTTATATTCTTTTCCGTGCAGAAGCTGCGCCATGTCGATCTGACGCGGTGTTCCGCTGTTCCGCGGCCCCGGTGTTCTCCGCTTCCAGCCGCCGCGCAGGATTCTTCCCGGTGTCTCTTTCGCGCCCTCCAGATCACGGCAGGTCTGCACCAGCTTCTGATATGCCATCGGGCTTTCCGCCTCGCCGGATTTCAGCTCTGCACCAAATTCCGCACCGAAATACTTCCGCACAATGTCAAGCATCTCACACGTCTGGAACAGCTCATTGCTGCCAGCATTCGTCACAATCACCACGCCGGTATCCGGATAACCGAGCACGTTCTGCCCCAGCATGCCATTGAACGCAAAGCTGCCCGGCCGCTCCTCCATCCAGACCTGGTAACCATAGCCATATTTTCCCATCTTTTCCGGCGGTGTCGCATGAACGGAGGTGGACGCTGCGACCCATTCCGCCGGGACGATCTGTTTTCCTTCGAATTTTCCGCCGTTCACGTACATCACCCCGAGCTTGGCCGCGTCCTCCGGGCACAGGAAGAGGCCCCAGCCGCCTTTCGTAATCCCTGCCGGGCAGCTCTCCCAGAAAACTTTCCGGATGCCGAGAGGCTCAAACAGACGCGGCCGCAGGTAATCTACCATTTTCATGCCGGCGCGCTCCTGTATGATTGCAGACAGCAGATACGTGTTCATACTGTTGTACTCAAACGCTTCGCCCGGCGTTCCCTTGACCGGCGCATTTAAGAAGCTGTCCACCCAGTCGTTGCCGGAAACAACGCCCATCTCGTTGAACTGTACGCCGCTCTTCATCGTCAGAAGATGCTTCACGGTCAGATTCGGGCGCAGGATCTTCTGCAGCAGACCGTTTCGTTTTTCAAAAATATCATAGACGTTCTCGTCCAGGGAAAGTTTTCCTTCACTGATCAGAAAACCAGCCGCCATGCCAGTGATGCTCTTACACATAGAATACGTCGCATGCCAGATGCCGCTGCGGTATGGGGCGAAATTGCATTCGCAGATGACATGTCCATTCCGCAGGACCAGCAGATGATGCATGTCCGTATGGCGCGCAGCGGCGAGCTCACGAAGCATCTGCGTCAGCTTTTCCGATGAGATGCCCTCGCTCTCCGGCACCACGCGCGGAAAATACGTTTCCGGAGAGGCAAAATCCCCGAACGCTTCCTTCTGCGGCGCAAAGTCCGTCTTTCCCATATGTCCTGTCGTCCCACTCATAAATCCCCAGATCATTTCCATTGCGGTTAACTGTTCTTTCGCTGCCATGTACGATGCCTCCTGTCTCATGCGGTTGGATTTCCCTGTTTTTCCAGTTTTCCTCATTATATCCAGATTCCTTGAAAATCGCAATGCTTCTTCTGATAAAAAAGAACCGACATAGAAATCTGTATTTCAATTTCTGCCGGTTCTTTTCCGTGTGTGATTTTTTTATTTTACTTTAGCTTACTCATTCCAGAGTTTCATACGCTCCTGATAATTCTGTGTGATAACTTTTTCTACATCTTCCAGTCCTGCGTCATTCATTTCGGAAATCATCTTGTCGTACTCTTCCATTGCCGCATCGTGGCTGTCTGCATTCACAATCTTCGGATATTCCTGATCGTAGATATCCTGGATTTTCTGCCATTTCAAGCCATCCGGAGTGCTTCCTGCCGGGGTAAGGCCTGTAAACTCTGCGGTATCCCATCTGTCGTTCTCACCAAAGTGATTCATAGCCACCTGCCGGGTCTCTTTTACTTTATACTGTGTTACATCGTATGGAGTTCCGTCTGTACCATTTCCGTTCTTTACAAACCAGGTCCATTTGCGGACGCCGGTATCCAGTTTTGTTTTGTCAAAATCCGTCTGGAATCCTTCAATCAGATCATCGTTCGGAACGTGTTTTCCATCTTCCATATTCCAGTTGGTTCCCTCAATACCCCACATCAGAAGATACTGTCCTTCTTCGCTTGCAAGGTAGTTGATCATCTTCATGGCTGCTTCCGGATTTTTACAATTCTTGGTGATCGCGATTGCATCCCAGCCAAGTGTACTTCTTCCGCAGTAAGTAGTTTCATCTGCACTGATTCCGTTTCCAAGGATTTTATAGGAATAGAATTTTGCATCTTCTCCTACCGAAGAAGCAAGTGCTGTATTTGCTGCATCGGTATCCCAGTAGGAAGCAAAGGTACTGAATACGTTGCCTGCAGACAGTTTCTGCGTCCACTGATTTTTCTTGTTGACAACCCACTCTTTGTCCAGAAGGCCTTCGGTATACAGTTCATTGGCAAAGGACATCATCTCTTTGAAGTTTGGTGCTTTGGCAACATGTTCCAGATTGTCCCCATCCTGATAATATGTTTTCAGACCATACATTCCTTTTAATGTTCCATCGTAGTTTTTGGATTCTGCATCAAAGGTAATGGCAATACTCTCTTTTCCGTCAATGGTCGGATGAAGTTCTTTGAATTTCTTACAAATGTCAATATACTCTTCCTGTGTAAATGGCTCATCGCTGTCTGCGCGGTCTTTTCCAACGATTTCGCACAGATAATCATAGCGCATCAGAACACCGGCTACCGGATCCGGATCTTCTCCGTACCAGTTATTCAGATAGTAATTTTTTCCATCGGTATAACGACTCTTGTTTAAGGTTTCCCCGTACATCTCTTTTACATCCGGGCCATACTCATCGATCAGATCATTCAACGGAAGCAGTGCGCCTGCCTCAATGTAACGGTTTACAATATCATTTCCACGATCCATCAGGACGATATCCGGGTAATTCTGACCGGTCAGCATCAGGTTCAATTTTTCCAGCGGATCTCCGGTTGGATTTTCTACCTGAATTTTGACACCTGTTTTTTCCTCAATTGCTTTTGCAACTGGATCATCAAAGGTATTGCTTCCGGAGTTTTTGTCAAAGATAGAAATCGTAACTCCGTCTGTTGATACCTCGCCCGATGCAGATGATGCACTGCCGGATGCAGTACTTGATGATGTACTGCCATTTGATCCGCATCCTGCAAGCATTCCCGCTGCCATCAGGACACTCATCGCCATTGCGATACTTTTTTTGAACTTCATTTTCTTTTCCTCCTTCTATCATCAGCTCTTTACAGATCCGAGCATGATTCCTTTAACAAAATATTTCTGAATAAACGGATAAACCATGATAATCGGAATGGTCGCAATCATCGTAGCAGCCATTCGAATGCTGTCCGGTGTAATGGTCTGTGACGCCTGATTTGCCGCCTGGTTCGCTGATGAAGTCTGATACTGATTCAGAATTTCAACCAAAATGGACTGCATTGTTTTTAAAGACTGTGCATTCGTAAACAAATATGCATCGAACCAAGAATTCCAATGTGTAATTGCAACAAACAGTGCAATGGTCATAATAATCGGCTTGGACAATGGAATTACCATTTTAAAGAAAACTGTCAGATCGTTTGCTCCGTCAATTTTCGCCGATTCAAAAATCTCTGCCGGCATTCCCTCTATATAATTCTTTACCAGAATCATATTATAAACACTTACCAGGTTCGGGAAAATAAATACAATGAAATTATTCAGCATTCCAAGGCTCTTTAATACCATATAATACGGAACCATTCCGCCGCCAAAATACATGGTGAAGATAAAGAACAGGTTCAGCTGTTTCCGGAACAGCAGCTCTTTTCTGGAAAGCACATAGGCAAGTGCTGTCGTGACAAGGACCGCCAGCGGTGTACCAATTGCAGTACGAAGTACAGTGATCAGAATGCCATGCAAAAATGTGGCACGTCCCAGAATATCTTTATAACTTGCCAGACTCAGTTTTCTCGGCAGAAAGTAGAGCCCGCCGCGCAGTGCATCGGTTGCATCGTTAATGGATACCACAAAAATGTTCCAGAACGGATACACACAGATCACAGTAACTAACACCAGAAAAACCACTTTGAAAATATCAAGAAACCAGTCACTGGCACAACGTTTTCTTTTGATTTTAATTGCTTTTTCTCTCATTTTCCTTCCTCCTAAAACAGTGCCGTATTATCATCACTGAATTTCTTCGAAAGTGCATTTGCACTGATGACCAGAATGAAGGAGACTGCGGATTTAAAGAATCCTACTGCAGTACCGTAAGAATACATTCCGTTTTTCAGACCATAGCGGTATGCATACGTATCAAGTACATCAGAATAATTTAAAATAGCATCATTAGACATCAACAGCTGCTGCTCATATCCTGTATTCAGAACACCTCCGATTGCCAGAATCAGAAGAATCATAATGGTCGGCTTTAATGCCGGAAGTGTGATATGCAGAATCTTCTGCATTCTCGTCGCACCATCCACATCCGCTGCTTCATACATATCCTGGCTGATGCCGGAGATTGCCGCCATATAGATAATCGCATTGTATCCAAGTACCTTCCACGCATTTGCGATCGCGATGATCCACCAGAAATATGGTCCTTTCTGGAAAAACAGAATCGACTCATCGGTTAATCCGAGGAATTTTAACAGATTGTTGATGACGCCGTCTGAAGAAAGGAATGTAAGGAAAATGTTTGCCGCAATAACCCAGGAAATAAAATAGGGAATATAAGATGCGGTCTGTACAAATTTCTTTGCCTTCTGGTTTCGAACTTCATTCAGGCAAAGCGCCAGAATGATTGGCAGCGGGAATGAGAATAACAGTGTCAGTAAGCTGGTTGCCAGTGTATTTCTCATGATTTTTGTGAAATCTGTGGAAAAGAAATACTTGAACCAGTCAAGACCGACAAACTGCGAATTCACCATATCCGCAAAATAGCCGCTGCCCTGCGGCGTGTAGTTGATGAAGGACATATACAGTCCTGTCATTGGTGCATAGCAGATCAGAATGACCCATACCAACGATGGAAGCAGCAGTAAAAACAGATATTTCTGTTTCCAGAACCGTTCCGCGAGGCTTTTTTTGTGCTTTGCATGCACGTTTTCTTTTTTCATGCCTTCTCCTTCTTTCTTCTTTTTGTTCATCTTGTACACTCTTGCTGTCTATGTTTCCATTCTAATGGATAGTCTGTCCTGCAACAATCTCACTTTTTTATGATTTCTATCTCGATTTAACGGAGTTTTATAATTCTCTTTTTTATTCTGTTGTTTTCTTACGATTTCTGTCAATATCTAACGAAACAGAAACCGGCTGACGGGCAAAATCACCTTTATCAGCCGGTTTCTGTTTCCTCTTCTATGCAAACAATACGAAGTTATTTCTGCTTTGTTTGATTTTTTATTCGTTTACTGGAATTCTGACAGAAACTGTCGTTCCATATCCTTCCTGGCTTTCTATTCGGACACCATAATTCTCTCCATAAGCCAGACGAACCCTGTTTGCAACATTTCTCAGTCCGTATCCTTCCTCTGAGCGCCGCAGAGAACTTCGCAGTTTAATCAGTTTTTCCGCCTCGATTCCACATCCATCATCTGTCACCTGGAATACCACATCCCTTTCTTCTTTTTGAATTCTGACCGCAATGTGGAGAACTTCTTCCTCTTTTCTCGCATGGTGAATGGCATTTTCAACCAGCGGCTGCAGAAGAAGTTTAATGGTTCGATATGTCAGTACTTCTCTTGCAATCTCATACTCCACCTGTACGCTGTCCCGAAAACGCATCTGCTGGATTTTCAGATAGCTCTGCAGCAGTTCCACTTCTTCCTGGATGGAAAGCACCTGTTTTCCCTTATTCAGGGAAATCCGGTAGAAGCTGGACAAATTTTTGACCGCCTGCATCGTCTGTTTTCCACCTTCCCGCATCGCCAGTGCTGAAATAACCGCAAGTGCATTGTAAAGAAAGTGCGGATTGATCTGTTCCTGCAACAGATTCAGTTCGCTCGTCTGAATCCGGATTTTCTTTTCGTAATTTTCCCGAATTAGCTCCTGAATCTGATCACTGAGCTGATTAAACGCCAGCCCGATCTGTCCGATCTCGTCTTCTCCCATATTTTCCAGACGGTAATCAAATTCTCCCTGTCCCATCCGTTTTGCTGCATACACCACTTTCTGCACCCGCGCGGAAATCCATCTTGTGTAACAGATAATGCAGAGAAATACCATAGCCGCGCTGCAGAGGATCAGGAACATCATCCTTCTTGAAACAGCTTTTGCGTCTTTTAAAACCGTCTCCTTATCCGAAATCACAAGAATTTTTGTTCCGAAAACTCCGCTCTGGATATTTCCGATTTTTGAAATGCCGTCACGCTCAAACTCAATCTGCGCTTTCTGCTCCAGATCCTCTTCCGGCATTCTGGTCCGGATCGGAAGGCCTGCCATTTCCGGTTCGGAAGCAGCCAGAATATATCCTTTTTGATCCACCAGATAAATTTCATCGGTGGAATTTATTGTTTCGAGGAGGGGCTGTATCTGCTGATTTTCAATCTGTAACGACAGTACGCCCTTCATCCCGCCCTGTGGATAAAAATTCATCAGACGATTCATATGAAATGCTTTTCCGTCTCCAGATGTCCCACAGAATACCGTTTCCCCTATCGCATCAAATGTCAGCACACATTCCCTCCGATCTAGATCCTGCATGGAATAAAAATAATAATTATCCTGCGGAAGCGTTTCATTGTTGCTGTAAAAACAGATTTTGTAAATTCCTGCATTCATCAGACAGATTTCGCTGAGCTTCTTATCAATATAGTAAAACATATCTTCATAAGAATCGTTGCTGTAATCCTGAAACAAATATCCGCTCAGCATCTGATCCACATACAGCACATCCAGAATTGTTTCGTAAGGCTCGACCATCGTAGAAAAATTTTTTTCAATTCGTTCTGCTTCCTGTTCTGCACTCTGATATGCTTCAGTAAGAAGCACATTCCTTGTTTTTCCATAACTGTACCAGGTAACACACAGCATTGGAATCAGTGCCAGTACCAGATAGCCGATCACCAGTTTAAACTGAAAACTCCGATTTTTATACCATTTTACGATATTCATTTGGTGTCACTCCAAATCTTTTCTGAAAAACAACGCCAAAGTAAGAAACATTTTCATATCCAACCGCCAGACTCACTTCCCGTACTTTATTTTTCTTATTCTTTAACAGTTCCGCCGCCCTCTGCAGACGCATTTCCGTATTGTATTCCAAAATCGTTTTTCCTGTTGCCTCTTTAAACAGGCTCCTCAGATAATTCGGAGACAAACCGACCTCCGTAGCCAGCTTCTCGATATCTGCGCTTTCCGAGCAGTGCTCCTGAAGATATGTTTTTACCTGATAAACGGCATAGTAATTTGGATTTTGATTCTGTTCTTCAAAAAATGCCAACATCCGTTCCAGATACTGCTTCATCTTTTCCCGCATCTGATAACTGTTGTTTGCTTCAAAAATTTCATTTTCTCTCAAAATTTTTTCTGCTTCCATCCAGTTTTCCAGCAGTTCATCGCTCAAAACAAGACGGTTCCATAGATACATATAGAGATTGTAAACTTCTCCCGCAAATGTTTTCGGCGCAAGCCCCTTTAGCTGTTGAAAATAATCTTTCATGGTCTGCAGCGTTTCCTGCTTTTTCCCGTTGCTGACCAGACGACAGATTTCTTCTCTCCGCTCCTTCTGTTCCCGGAAATGATATGCTTTTTCCTCTTCCGTTTCTTTTTCATCTGCACAGAAAAGTTCCGGTGGATCCATATGAAATGCCAGAACACAACAGTTCCGAAGTTTTTCCGCCTTTTCGTACAGGCAGTCAGCTGTCCATGCTCCACTGCACCATCCAACGGCTCTCGGTGCGTCTTCTTTCAAATCATTCCAGATCTGAAATGCCGTATCTTTCACCGACAGATACCCCGCCAGCAGCAGAATGCTGATCCGTTCCGTTTTGCTGATGTAACGGATGCCCTTGTATTTTTCCTGAATTTGGCTACAGATGTTTTCTTCCGTTTTTCCATAAACCGCTATGATTCCAAACCTGCACTCTTCCAGTTCTTCTCCAAATACACCACGGAAATTTTTCCGTAAAAGCTCTGTTTCCTGTTTTTCCCGCAAAGCCATTTCCAGCAACTGCTTCGCCGCCGTTTTCCGCGACCAGTCTGCTATCTCACTTTTCTCCAGTTCACTTCTCACTTTTTTCAGACATGCTTCTACTTCTTCAATCGTAAATGGCTTTAAAAGGTAATCCACGGCATTCACCTGAAAAGCGGAATGGATATAGGAAAAATCATCATATCCTGTCAGAAAAACAATTTTGCATGGATATCCCCGGCGTACGATCGTCTCTGCCAGTTCAATTCCACTCATTCCTGGCATCTGAATATCCGTAATCACAATATCTGCCATATTTTCTTCCAGGCACTCCAGTGCCCTTCTGCCATTGCGCGCGGTAAATACTCTGGAAATCCCGTTCTTTTTCCAGTCAATATAATCCCGCAATGTCTCCAGTTCAATTTCTTCATCTTCTACAAGAAGAACGCGATACATTTTCTCCCTCCTGTTTCCAGTTGCTCCTGCAGTTTTCTTCTCCTGCTGCTTTTCATTTCTGTCTTTTTACTGCAGAAGTTCAATCATATACGCCTCATACGGCTGTAACTTCCACACTTCTTTTGTGAGACTTTCTGTATCATTATGAATCAGAACCGTTCCTTTTGTCAAATCATATCGGGCTTTCATCTCTGCCGCGGTATCCCGGAAATTACAGAGCACAATCAGCTTTTTCTCTCCCAGATTTCTCTCATAAGCAAAAATATCCGGATTTTCTTCCTCAATCAGACGGAAATCCCCATAAACAAGAGTGTCATTTTTCCTACGCAGCGCAATTAGTTTTTGATAGAAATAAAAGAGGGAATCCGGATTTTTTCTGCTGTTTTCCACATTGATCTCCTCGTAATTCTGATTTTCCGCCATCCACGGTGTTCCCGCTGTAAATCCGGCGTGTTTTTCCGCATTCCACTGCATTGGCGTCCGCGCATGGTCCCGGCTGTTCCGTGCAAGATAGGTACGAATTTTTTCTTCCTCCCAGCCTTCTTTTTTACGGTCTTCGGCAAAATTTACAGACTCGATATCCTGATAGTCCTCGATCCGAAGCCCTGACACATTTGTCATACCGATTTCTTCCCCCTGGTAAATATAAGGAGTTCCTTTCATCCCATGGAGAAGGACAGCCAACATTTTTGCTGATTTTTCCCGATACGGTTCCCTGTCATTTCCAAAGCGCGATACGACACGCGGAAAATCATGGTTTCCCCAGAACAGGCTGTTCCATCCTTTTTCTTCCAGTCCCGTCTGCCATTTTTCAAAGAGCTGCTTCAGTTGCGGCAGCGTATACGGTTTCGGATCCCAGTTTCCACTTCGGATGCCGTCGATTCCCATCAGTTCAAACTGAAAAATCATACTGAGCTCCTGGCTTTCCGGATCAGAATACTGCTGTGCCATTTCTACCGTAGCACCTCCGGTTTCCCCCACTGTCAGGATCTGTTCTGATTTTCCATACGTATTCTGATTCATTTCCATTAAGTATGTATGAATCTGCTCTGAATGAGTATCATTTCCTCCATGTCCATCTTTTACAATATTGTCAATTGCATCCAGCCGGAAACCACGGATCCCTTTATCCATCCAGAACTGGATCATCCGGTACAGCTCTTTCCGAAGCGACGGATTTTTCCAGTTCAGATCCGGCTGCATTACACTGAAACTGTGATAATAATATTCCTGAACCTCCGGCACCCATTCCCAGGTGCTTCCTCCAAAGAATGCTCCGCCGCCTTCTGGCGGCTGCTCCTTCGTTCCTTCCTTCCAGATGTAAAAATCATGGTATTTACTGTTTCGATCCTTTCTGGCTTCCAGGAACCATGGGTGCAGATGGGAACTATGATTTAAAACAAGATCCATCATGACCACAATTTCCCGCTTTTCACAGGCTGCGATCAGTTCTTCCAGCTCTTCCATTGTGCCCGCTTCTTCCATTACTTTATAATAGTCACTGACATCATATCCATTGTCGTAATTAGGAGAATCGTTAAAAGGCGAAAGCCAGATGGCTCCAACACCAAGCTCCTGCAGATAGTCCAGCTTCTGCAGAATCCCTCCAAAATCGCCGATGCCGTCTCCGTTGCTGTCACAGAAGCTTCTGGTGTAAATCTGATATACGGTTAAGCTATGCCACCACTCTCTTTTCATTTTCTGTCCTCTCTTTCTTTTTTCCTATAAGAGCAGTATAATGATATTATCTTATATTTTCTAACCTGATTTTCGTATTTAATGAAAGGATTTTGACTTTTATGAAAAAAGAACGTTCAAAAGAGCTCTTTTCTCCTGAATCTTGTTCCCCTGTTCTTTCTGGCGGAATCCGGGATTTTACCGTGCATGGAACCGAACCTGTTCCGCTCCATATCTATCATCAGGATTATGCGCATGGCGGGCTCTCTGTTCCTTTTCACTGGCATAAAGAATTAGAATGGATCTGGGTTGAAAAAGGTACTCTCACTCTGACACTGAAAACTGAAACCCGGACAATTTCCGAAGGTACTTTTCTTTTCATCAACAGTCACGAACTGCATCAGCTCTGCAGCATTGGAACTACCCCTTCGGTTCACCATGCCCTTGTATTTCTTCCAGAAATTCTCTCATGTGCCTATCTGGATTCCTGTGAAGCAGACTGGATTCGTCCGCTGCTCTCTCATCAACTGCTTCTTCCGGCTTTTCCATTGGAAGAGCTTTCTGCTGCTGAAGCCTCCTCTCAGACACAGAAAACATTTGTACTGACATTATCTGAGCTTTTCCAGGAAATCCTGTATGCATACGATACCAAACCCATCGGCTGGTTTCTTCTGATCAAAAGTGACATGTATCGGATTCTTGCACTTCTGGCGCAATACCAGCTTTTTCTTCATCCGGAACCCCTCTGCACTCGTAAAAAAGAAAGATCTGATCAGTGTAAAAAACTCTTACGTTATATTCAGGATAACTATGATTCTAAAATCCGTCTTTCAGATCTTGCTGCTATACTCAATATGAATCCACAATATTTTTGTCGTTTCTTCAAAACGCACTTTCACACAACGCCTATTTCCTATATCAACCAGTACCGCGTAACCCAAGCCGCAGATCTTCTTACCGGCAGCTCGCTTTCTATCTTGGAAATTGCTCTGCATACCGGATTTGAAAGCCCCAGCTATTTTGCCAGCATTTTCCGCCGGACTTTTGGTATGTCACCGGAAGAATATCGAAAAGCCATGCCCTGACCCGGCAAATTTTTTCCTTCTGAATGCACGGCAACACAAATCTCAAAAATTTTTGATTTTTTTTCAAAAAACACTTGCCAAACTCGTTTTCTTATGATAATATACTACTTGTCGCTGAGCAAAAATCACGGCAGACAAAACAAAAACTTCGGCTCCGTGGTCAAGCGGTTAAGACATCGCCCTTTCACGGCGGTAACACGGGTTCGATTCCCGTCGGAGTCATATGGCGTCGTAGCCAAGTGGTAAGGCAATGGTCTGCAACACCAGTATCCACCGGTTCAAATCCGGTCGACGCCTCTTCTTTCCCGGAAACAGATAGTTTCCGGGATTTTTCTTTTTCAAAATTATTTCAAAAAAGCTGCCGGTTCTGTTTGCTTCGGCAGCTTTTTTGAAAATATCATTTTTTTAATTTTCTTTTTCTTTCACATAGTCTTCATACACATACGCCGTTTTTCCCTCATACGAAATCTTGTACCATCCGTTCTCTTTTCCGAGCATTTCCACTTCTTCCCCTGTCGTCAGAGCTCCGATAACCTGGCTTGTGCTGACGTTGGGTTCTGTACGTACATTGACCGGTGAGATACAGGTGACGGTTTTCTTACCCTTCTGCTTTTTCACGCCATCCGAATTATTTTCTGCTTCCAGCGCTCTTTTCTGCTCCTGGCAGGCCGTCTGAAATGTTTCTGTCAGCAGCTCATTGTCCGGGAACTGCAGAGACTCCAGTATTTCCGGCACGATTTGCTGTGTATCGTTGCTGCCGCTTCCTTTTTTCCATATGATCTGATACCCTTCATTCTCCGTTTTCACCCCGCAGAAAAATGCAATCGGAATCTGCAGGGAATTTTTAACCCAGAAACGATAAAAGAAACTCTCTTTACTTTTTCCTTCGTTAACTGTTTTCACCACAAAATCACTGATGCTGTTTTCCCCGGTTATTTCATTTGGATAGAGCAGTTTTTCAGCACTCTCTTCATTCTCCGGAAAATCCATCAGCACCACTTTTGCCATTCCTTCCCGGTACGATATTTCAAGGCTTTCACCATCTTCCGATACAAAACTACACTGGATTTTCTCATCTTTTGTTACATTCCAGCCTTCTGGAAGGGTGACTGCAATGTTTTGATAGGTAGAAAGAAAATTTTTTTCACCATCTTCTGACTCATTCTGAACACTGGATGTCTTTTGAGCGACAACCGATGGATTCTCTTTTTCCGCCTGCTGATTTCCACATCCCGTTATCACGATAGCTGTCATCAGAAGAACGGCTAAACAGTTTTTTCTGTTTCTCATGTACGATTTCCTTTCCTGTCAAAAAATTTCTTGCGTTTATTATATCATAACCATTTTTCCACTGTAAAGAGTGCGTTCCTTCCCTTCTACTTTGATTTTTTAGTATAAAAAATCTCCAACCAGATTGAGGTTCCCCCGCAAACCCGGTTGAAGATTTTTCTTATCTTTTATTATTCTGCTTCTGTAAACTCCACACGGATACTCTCATACTCTTTCAGCACCTGATGCAGGGTCAGACCCGCACGGTTCCAGGTACGGCCCGAGCGGATTTCACCGTCCAGACTGCAGCGATACAGCTTGTTCTCTGCCAGTCCGCACACTTTCGTGTGAACCGGAAGCATATTTCCTTCTGCGTCGGTTTTTACGATCGTGAGCAGTGCACGGCTCTGATCTTTTGCCACAAACTCCCATGCCATGAAATCCTGTTTTTTCAGTCCGGTCAAGCGGTAATACAGTCCCTCATGTGTGAGGTCATAATATGTATGCATCGCAGCAACCTGCTCTTTTACCATCTCTTTCTCTTCATCCGAAATCTTATTCAGATCCATCTCATAGCCGAAGCTTCCTGCCAGCGCTACATCGCCCCTTGTCCAGAACGGTGTCACGCGGCCTGTCTGATGGTTCGGGCATACCGAAACGTGGGAGCCGACGGTGCTGATCGGATAGAAGAACGAGCTTCCGTACTGGATGGAAAGACGGTTGATCGCATCGGTATTATCACTGCACCAGATCTGCGGGGAGTAATACATCATACCGGCATCATATCGTCCGCCGCCTCCGCTGCAGCCCTCAAGCAGCAGATCCGGGCATGCGGCAAGGAAACGCTCGAGCAGATCATAAACGCCGAGTACGTAGCGGTGATACAGCTCCCCGTTTCTGTTCTGAGCTGCCACATGGCTGTAAACATCGCAGACGCTGCGGTTCATATCCCATTTGACATAATCGATCTTTGCATCATGAACAATGGTTGTCAGACGCTCCAGCAGATACTCACGCACATCCTCACGCGTCATATCAAGTACAAGCTGATTTCTGCTGTGGTTCGGCACACGGCCAGGAATTGCAAATGCCCAGTCCGGATGTGCACGGTAAAGATCACTGTCCTCGGAAATCATCTCCGGCTCAAACCAGAGACCGAATTTCATGCCCATCCTATGGATTTTTTCTGCAAGCTGCGCCATGGAGCCGTTCATCTTTTTCTCGTTGACGAACCAGTCGCCGAGGCCACTGTTATCATCCTCTCGTTTTCCAAACCAGCCATCGTCAAGCACCAGCATCTCAATGCCAAGCTTTTGCGCCTGCTCTGCAATTTTCAGAATTTTTTCTTCGTTGAAATCAAAATAGGTTGCTTCCCAGTTGTTGATCAGAATCGGTCGTTTGGCATGCTTGTATGCGCCGCGGCAGATATGCTCGCGGATGATCTCATGATACTGCTGTGACAGTTTGGTAAGGCCGGTTCCGGAATAGCTTAAGATTGCCTGCGGGGTATCGAACGCCTCTCCTTTTTCCAGATGGAAGCAGAAATTGGTCGGATGAATACCCATCTGAAAACGGGTCTGATTTTTCTGATCCTTCTGTGCTGCCGCAACAAAGTTTCCGCTGTAAACGAGGCATGCGCCGATGCAGGAACCGTGTGTCTCACCCGCACCCTCCTCGCAGAGGATCACAGCCGGATTGTAATGATGGCTCGATGTACCGCGGGTGCTGCCGATCTCGACTTTTGCATGCTGCACCGGAATCCGCTCTGCCGTGCGCTCCATCGCATGACGACCCGAGAAATAAATCATCTCATAATTTTCATACATCAGATCCATGCTGAATGACAGCATTTTTTCCAGCTCAATCGCCGTTTCTCCGTGATTTTCGAGTCTTGCCGCTCTCGTAATTACATTTTCATTTTCAAATACACCGTAAAACAGCTTCAGCACAATATCGGAAGCCTTCTCCGTCATTGTAATAACAAGAGTCTCGCCTTTTTCTTTCTCTGTATCGTACAGCGCCGGCATTCCCGGAATGGCATAGGAATGATCCAGAATTTCGAACGAATCGAAACGAAAATCTGCTGCAAAGCTGCCGTCCGCGTGGCGGATATCAATCATATCATCACGGAAATCACCGACACCACTTCCCGGAATTTCCTGCGGAAGTGCATCAAGAGAATATTTCCGGTTAGGGCCTGCTTCCTCCGGATTTCCTGCAAATCCCATATCCGTACAGAAAATCAGACCGGAAAGATTTTCCTCACCGATTTTTTCTCCATAGTAGAGATGCAGAAGCACATTTTTGTCATCTGCGAACATCTGGTAACTGCTGTCTTTTGTCTGGAGGGTAAATAACCGTCCATTTTCACTTACTTTGATTGCCATGGTTTTTTCTCCTTTATCTTATCGCATTTTTTCGGGCTGCTCACACCAAAATCACTTTCTTACATACCCGAACAGCAAGTGTTCCGGTGCTGTGTGAACCGCAACGGCTGCTACTCCGGGCCTTTGATTTCCTACAGCGGCTTGCAGTATCCTGCAAAACACGATATAATTTTACTGACATTTCGGAATCTTATCCTTTTGTGACATTCCGGCTTTTCTGATGATTCATTTTGTGAGGTATACTTATGGAAACTTCCTGGACACTTCCCGTCCCAAAGCATAAATTTTCGGATCTTTATCTCTGCTTCTGCGGCTACGAAGCCTGCCAGCCACTCCACAGCTACGGCCCTGCTGTACGCCCCAATTATGTGATCCACTACATTATTTCCGGGAAAGGCACTTTTACCATCGGAAACCGCACTTACCGCTTAACCGCTGGGCAGGGCTTTTTCCTGATGCCAAATGTCCGCACCTACTACGAAGCCGATGCGGATGATCCCTGGACATATCTCTGGATCGGTTTTGACGGCGAAAAAGCTGCCTCTTATGTACAGGAACTTGGTCTTTCCGAGGAGCACCCTGTCTACCAGTGCAACTTTTCCGGTGAACTGCAGTCCCTCTTGTTTCAGATGCAGAAGCACAATACATATGACACCTCTGACCAGTATCTTCTAGAAGGCTGTCTGTACCAGTTTTTCTCAATTCTTTCCCGCGAAATCACGCTTGCCGATCCTTCTGCACGGGAGAGCGGCAATCTTTACGTAGAAAAAGCCGTTGAGTTTATCCGAAATAATTATTCCAATGAAATCCTTGTCTCGGATATTGCCAGATATGTCTGCATCAACCGAAGTTACCTTTATACCCTGTTTCAAAAATATCTCCATACCTCACCGCAGGACTATCTTTCTTCCTGCCGGATCACGCGTGCGCTCGAGCTTTTATCGTATACGGATCTCTCCATCGAAACGGTCGCTTTTTCCTGTGGTTACCGGAATGCCGAAGTTTTTACCAAAGCCTTCCGCCAGAAGCAGGACATGACGCCAAGCGCCTATCGGAAAAAGTTCCGCCTGGACACGACTCCGGACTCTGCACATGTTCCGTGATCTGTCTGATTTTATTATAACGAAATCTTTCTTCCATGAACAGGAAGAAATGTTATGGAAAACCGTCAAAATGTTAGATGGCGTTTCTTAATGACTATAGACAGCAAAAAAGCGATACAGCTATGATTTCTCATTTCTGTATCGCTTCTTCATCTTAGCTCCCCGAGTTGGGCTCGAACCAACAACCCTTCGGTTAACAGCCGAATGCTCTACCATTGAGCTATCGAGGAATACCGCAGGAACTTTTTCCTAACAATCGTTACTATAGCACAATCTTTTTCGAAAAACAATACTTTTTCAAAAAATAACATAAAAAACCACCAGATTTCTCTGATGGCTTTCCGATATACCTTCAAAACCGCATACACTTTACATCTATCATTCCATTTTTGTGAACACAACCATTCAGGTCAAGCCCTCGACCGATTAG